>JAHYJP010000019.1 GCA_019429055.1 Bacteroidales bacterium | reverse complement strand
AAGCATAAATTCCGCATACTTTTTCATGAAAAACCTTTTGCAGGTGTAAACGGAAGTGGTAAGCATAACAACTGGTCGCTGGCTACCAATACCGGAAAAAACCTATTAAGCCCGGGCCATACCCCAAAAACCAATCTTCTCTTTCTTACCTTTTTCATCAACTTTATCAAATCGGTTTACCGGCACTCTGACCTGCTTCGTGCAGCCATTGCTTCGGCAGGTAACGATCACAGATTGGGTGCAAATGAAGCCCCTCCGGCAATAATTTCCATTTTCATTGGCTCGCAACTCACCAAAGTTCTGGATGAGCTGGAAAAAAAAGTAAAAAACCGTAAGATGACCCCGGATGAAAAAACCGATCTAAAACTCAATATCGGGAAAATTCCACAGATCATTCTGGACAATACCGACAGAAACAGAACCTCACCCCTTGCATTTACAGGAAACAAGTTTGAATTCCGCGCAGTAGGTTCATCAGCCAATTGCGGACCGGCAATGATTGTTCTGAACAGCATACTTTCCGAACAGTTGAAAGAGTTTAAAACCACTCTCGATAAAGCAATGGAGAAGGGCGAAGATAAGGATGAAGCTATCTTTAAAATTCTGAGAGACTACATTATTGAATCCAGGCCGATACTTTTTGAAGGCAATGGATATAGTGAAGAATGGGTAAAAGAAGCAGAGAAAAGAGGTCTGTCAAATCACAAAAATACACCCGAAGCTCTTTCAGCTTATGTTTCTGAAAGTACCAAAAATCTTTTTACTCAAAACCAGATTTTTACAGAAAAAGAACTGGAGGCTCGCTGGGAGATCAGGCATGAAAATTATGCCAAGGTAATACAGATAGAATCGAGAATACTTGCAGATCTTGCCGGGAATCACATTATTCCCACCGCCATCAAGTATCAGAATATCCTGGTTGAAAATGTAAAAGGATTAAAAGAGATTCTTTCGGATGATCAGTTTGAAAAACAGGCAGAAGTACAGAAATATATCATTGGAAAGATTTCTGAGCATGTCATAGAAATCAGAAAAGATGTAAAAGCTATGATTGAAAAGCGCAAAGATGCTAATGCACTTGAAGAAGCAGATAAAAGGGCATTTTTCTATTGCAATGAGATAAAACCGTATCTTGATACAATCAGGTACCATGTTGACAAACTTGAGCTGCTGATTGATGACGAGATGTGGACCCTGCCCAAATACCGTGAAATGCTTTTCATTAAATAAATACCCTTCAACAATGTTTTGCCAAAAAAAATGCAGGGAATCCCCTGCATTTTTTTTATTTATCAACTACAAAAATTTATTTGAAGTTGTAAACGAACCCGATACCAAACTGCTGTCGCATCTGGGTTGTTGGGCCTACCCTTCCATCGCCTTTGTCAATTTTTATATCATGGTCGTATATCAGATGAAAGCCTGCAGTTACAGTAAGAAAACTGTTAATGGGCATATTCAACTGTGTAAGCCAGTCAACATCCGTATTTTTCCTGTTACTTGCATCAGAATCCGTGTAGTTATTAAACAGGATAATCCTTGAATTAACATTTACATTGGTTACAACATCCTTATTAAGCTCTATTCGAACCATGGCTCCAAACTCAGGATTTAAGTTTTTCCCAGGTTCAACACCATAAGCTCCCTGGGCCGACAAATCATCATCAAGAACAAACGTAAATTTCCCCGTAGCCGGTGAAGCAAATATGGAAAGGTACTCAACCGGCTTATAATCAAAACCAAGCGCTGCAGTTAAGTAACCCGGAGCCATAAAACGTGATACAACTATGCTGTCATTAGGATAATTATAACCTTTATCAAATTGCGACTGAAAATTCAAAATGGCAGTGTAACTTAACTTTTCATTAATTTGCCTGCCAGCCTTAGAGAACAAATCAATTTTATCAACATTTTTTCTAACAGGATTATCAGAAATTTTTATGATACCATATTGAAGGTCAATGTAGTTTTCCCATGTATACTCTTCTTTCTTATAATTGGCATCAAAACGTGCCTGGCTGGTTGATGAGAAAGAATTTTCACCCCCCGCAGCCCAATTGGTAAATGCTACCTGATTAAGTGATTGCTGGAAAAACCCTGAAAACTTCCAGTTACTTTCCGGTTCAGTTGTATCGTCGGCAAGTACAATACCCGATGTCATAATACAGATAGCCACAAATAATGTAAATTTCTTTTTCATAAAACAAGTTTTAGTTGATTAATATTCAAATAATTACAAACATGAAAGCCCGAGAATCAAAAAACAAAATCTTAACAATCAAATTAACTTGAGTTTATACATATATCTTCGTATGCAATTCATGTTACAAAAAAATTAAAAACAAAATCTTCAACATAATGTTTAATATATGTTTATTGTTTTTTCATAGAATTAAGTAATCAGTTTTTTTTCAATTCATTACTATTATTGGATTAAAATGATTGCATGCCATATAAATACTAAATTTGGGATTATGCAAGCTATATTTTTTAATAAACCGGATGCTATTTGTAAGATACAGGAAACTCAGATACCTGAGCCTGGTGATAATGATGTTTTAATTAAAATAAAGGCCGCTGCCCTTAACCGACGAGATTTCTGGATAAAGAAAGGGATTTATCAGGGTGCGAAATTTCCCTGCATCATCGGATCTGATGGTGCCGGTAAAGTTGAGAAGGTGGGTAAAAATGTTGATAAAGCCTGGTTGAACGAAGCTGTAATCATAAACCCCGGATTAAACTGGGGAGACGACCCTGATGCCCATGGCCCCGATTTCCATATCCTGGGTTTACCAACACAGGGTACCTTTGCTCAATATATTGTTGTTAATGCTGACAGCATCTGGCACAAACCCGATGGCTGGACATTTGAGAAAGCTGCTGCATTACCCCTGGCTGCATTAACAGCTTACAGAGCCATGTTTACCCGTGGCAATTTACGCAAAGGACAAAAGGTATTTATTACCGGTGCAGGCGGCGGAGTAGCTGTATACCTTATTCAGTTCGCCGTTGCAGCAGGTGCAAAAGTTTATGTAAGCAGCAGCTCAGAGAAGAAAATTAAAAAAGCTGTTGCACTTGGGGTCGAAGGAGGTGTTTTCTATAATCAGCCTGGCTGGGAAACGGAACTGGAAAATATGGCAAAAGGGAAATTTGACCTGATAATTGACAGTGCTGCAGGAACAAATTTTGAAAAGTTCCCGGGATTACTTAATACCGGTGGAAAGATTGTAAACTTTGGAGGTACTGCCGGTAAAATACCCGAAATGACTGCCGCAAAGATCTTTTGGAAACAAGCATCAATTCTGGGTACAACAATGGGCAGCCCAACCGATTTTAAAGACATGATCAGTTTTGTAAAAAAGCATCACATTGAACCCGTAATTGACAAAATTTTCCCAATGGTAGATGCTGAGCTTGCTTTCAAGCAAATGGAAAATCACGAACAATTTGGTAAGATTGTGATTAAAATTACTGACGTATATTGATATTCATCAATTCAAACACTTTTTATGAGCAAAAAAGTTTATGTTATTACGGGCGGAAGCTCAGGTATAGGTCTGGCAGTGATAAAGAAGCTGATCAACGATCCATCAAACCAGATTATTTCTTTTTCAAGGAGTAAGGAAAAAATTGAACGGGCCTTGATGGATTTGGAAGAAACACCTGATAATCTCGAGTTTTATGAAGGAAATGTGTGTAATGAAGATGATTGTCTGCGTTTTTCTGAGTTTGTGAAAAAAAATCACAACTACATTAATGGTCTGGTAAATGCTGCCGGTGTATTGACCTCGGGAGGAATAGAAAATATCTCCTATGCGCAATGGAAATTCAATCTTGATGTAAATCTCAATGGGCCTTATTTATTTACCCAAAACCTTATTCCAATGCTCAAAGCAGCAAAAGGAGCATCTATAGTAAATGTTTCATCTATTGCTTCAATGCGCCCCGGAAGAAGTGTTGCTTACTCAGTGAGTAAAGCCGGACTCGACATGCTAACTGAGTATCTCGCCGGAGAATTTGCACCCTATAAAATAAGGGTAAACTCGGTAAATCCGGGCTTTGTAAGAACCAACATACATATTGACAATCAAATTGTTAACTCAAAAGAAGAATATGAAACTATGGCGTTGGAAGTGGCTCGTCGTAACCCGCTAGGTAGAGCAGGTGAAGCTGATGAGGTGGCAGATCTGATAATGTTTTTGCTTAATGAAAAATCTTCGTGGATAACAGGTTCAATTTTTAAAATAGATGGTGGCACTTTGATAGAAAATGACTTTTTACCCGTTAAGAAAAAATCATAGGTCATTAAGAAAATACCGCTATTTCTTTATGAAAAACGTAATGGAATTTGCCTATATTTTTATTGTAGAGAACTGTATAACTGATAATTGAATAATAATTTAAAATAAATCGCATCAATATTGCAATTTGCGCATTCTGCGGTAAACCCTTAGGGAAATTTTAGTAAATTAACGAATTGACTGAAATAAATATCTGAACTATATTTGATGAATTAAAGTTCTTTAAGGATTTGCTAGCGATAAATATCGATATATAAAACAAGCAACTTGCCTGACATTGGTTGGCAACAAAAGTTTTATTGAGACAAAGCTGATTAAAGAGATCGGGAATGATGAGATGATAGCAGTTGGAAAGTACTCCTGAACTTTAAGTTGCCGGAGAGTTGACACTACAATCAAATGTTGTCGGATACATATTGAAATATTTCGTGTCAAGTTCTCTCTGAATGGGGAGGTATCAGAGTTTTGCAATGAATGGCAAGTTGCTTTTACTTAAGTTCTCTGAAGGTTTGTTGAATTAAATATTAATAAAAGATTGGGTTTCTGTCTTACAGAAATTCATGTTTTTGGTTTTATTGTTTTACAGTGTTAGTGGTGTGAGGGTTGTCTTTGTGAAAAGGCAACCCTTTTTTCATTGATTAAATAGAAATCACATGATTTTTAACTGCGAAACTGATCAATGCAGCGGTATTTTTCAGCCCCGACTTTGACAACATATTGTTGCGGTGGCCACCCACTGTGCGTGGACTAATTTCCAGCTGAGATGCAATCTCTGTAGTGGAATAGCCCTGGCTAACCAGTTGTAAAACTTCAAGTTCTCTTCTGGTGAAACTTTCAAGTATACTTTGCTCCTCTGATTTCTTTTTGGCATTAAATACCTGTCTTGTTACCATCACAAGAATCTCGTCACTGAAATAGCCTTTTTCATTGGCAATATTATCAATAGCTTTTACCAGTTCCTGCTTCCCTATGTTTTTCAGCAAATAGCCCAAAGCACCTGCCTGAAGCATTTCTTCCACGTATTCACCTTCACCATACATGCTCAGGGCAAGAATTTTTAGCCCGGGATTTATTTCAAGGGCTTTACGGGTAGTTTCAATGCCACTTATACCGGGCATCTTTATATCCATAAACACAATATCGGGATTGTGAGTCGAAAGTGACTCAAGAAATTCCTCGCCAGACGATGCTTCTCCAATTACCTCGGCATCAGGTATCTCATCCAAAAGGTCTTTTAATCCATTTCTGAAAATGAAATGATCGTCTACAATCATTATTTTATAAGCCATTATGTTATATTTTTTTGTTATTGGTTCTTACTTCCGGGTTAAATATATACTTCCGGGTTATCAGTCTCAGAGAGCACTGAATTAATCTGCAATCAAAATTACATCAATGAGCAAAGGAAAGCTTCCGTAATTCATGGATTTTTAAACCGGGATAACCGCAAATGAACCCACCATGTAAAAGCACTTTTTTACTTTACAGGTAGAAAGATCTTTACAAATAATCCCTTACCTTCCTGGCTGTTAAATGAAACACTTCCGTTCAAAGAATTTATTCGATTACGGATATTATTCAAACCCATTTTCCCCCCATTGGCATGGTGTGCTTTTAATGGATCAAATCCCTTTCCGTTATCAGAATAATTTACTGACAAAATATCGTTTTTTTCATCCATTACGATCTCAACTTTACTGCAATCTGAATGCTTAAGAGAATTATTAAGCAACTCAGAAACCACTCTGAAGATCGCCAGGGATGTTTCTTCCTCTAAAATTACCGGAGATTTTGATATATGAAGATTAACCTTGAATTTTCCAATGGCATTGATTTTCGATATATGCGATGTTAAAGCTTTCTCAAGCCCGAAATCATTTAAAATACCGGGCGTAAGATTATTGGCAATACTCCTGGTTTGCCGGATAGCTTCATCCACAAGATCTCTGCAATAGGTAAGTATTTTTATCTGCTTTGATTCAAGATTTACCATCAGGCTATCCTTTTGAAGATACATTTTCAATCCGGATAACAGCGGACCAATTCCATCATGCAGGTCTTCGGCAAATCTTCTTCTCTCGCGTTCTTCAGTTGCTATGGTATTTTTCAGGATACTCTTCTCAAGCATTTTCTGGATTGTAATATCCCGTGCAATTCCGTATACTTCAGCAATTCCGTTTTCAGAATCAAAGTTTAAAAATCCTTTTAGCTGGAGATATTTGATTTCACTCTTACTATCAATAACTTTTATTTCAAATGAAAAGGAATTTTTGTCATCGGAAATAACTTTTTCAAAATGCCTGTAAACTGATCTCCTTTCCCGGGGAAGCAGCAGATCCCATATCCTTTTTCCTTCAAGAGAATTATATCCCAGAATGATACCGGCAGCTTTATTAATTTTCCGAATCTTTCCGTTTCCATCAAGACTGAAAACAATATCAGGAACATTATCAAACAACTCCCTGTATCTGAGCTCGCTATCCTGCAGGAGTTTTTGGGTACGACGAATGTCATTAATGTCAATACAGTTACCAATGTATCCCGAGAACCGGCCTTTATAATCGAAAATCGGATTCAAAAAGTCTTTTACCCATCTGTATTCTCCGGAGTGATGAAGAATTCTGTATTCCTGTATAAATGGCTTTTTATGATCAAATTTCCTTATATATTCTGAAACAACCCTTTCGCAGTCTTCGGGGTGAATAGCTTGTTGCCAGCCATCACCTCTATCCTGATCAAGGGTTCGGCCGGTAAAGTTCTGAAGCGTTTTATTTATGTAATCAATCTTCTTATACCTGTTGCAGCGCCAGATAAGTGTTGGAAAATTATCAAATACGGTAAGATAATAACTGACGGATTGCTTAAGCTTTAGTTCTGAATTTACAAGTGTTGTAATATCGCGGGATACCACAATTACACCATCTATTTTCTTATCAAAATTGTAATTGGGAGAAATTCTGGCATGATAAAACAGTTTGCTGCCAAATGCTTCCATTTCATAAAGAAGCTCTTCACTGTTTCCGGATGTAATAACTTTATTTACAACATCAAGGAAAGCTGCTTCAACTTCAGAAGGAAAACCTGCATCAGTCAAACTATTGCCCGGCTTGAATGAATTATTTATGTTATTAAACTTCAAATCGTTATCCTCACTGTAGAAGTCAGAGAAACGGCCCTTACTATCAAGCAGAAATACAAAATCATCAATGGATTCAAGGGTATTTCGCAATACATTCTTTTGCCATTTATACTTCTCATTTTGCTGAGGCAAAAAATAATAAGGCATGAGTACGCTCATATAACCCTGGCTGGGGTTATAACTTAATTGAATTGAAAGATCTATTACTTTTTTGTCAGAATTTTCCCATGAAAAACTTAACCCTTCAGAAGTATTTTCTTGCCTGCATTTATTGGCAAGCAATAAAAATCTCCTTGTAATGTATCCTTTCGTAAAAGAAAGAATTTTTTTACCTGTAATTTGATTGGGATATATTTGCAGTAAACTATAAACGTTAGGGGATACATATGTAACAACACCTCTGTTATCGCATTGTATGCACACAACCCTTCCATTGTAAATATTTCCGGGAGAGCTAAAAACTTCCATCACAGGACTTTTAATTGCTTGCTGATTTTAAATACAGCTTCTTTATCAAGAGGTTTATTTAAGAAATGAATTACAAACCGGTTGTCCATAGCTCTTTTGTAATCTTCAGAATCAATTGAGGAAGATAACATTACAATCCTGGTTTTATGGTGAATGGCACTCGGAAGTTCTTCAAACAATTCAAGAAATCCGAACCCATCTGTTTCAGGCATGCGGATGTCAAGAAAAATCATATCAGGAATATTTTCGGGCTCGGAAACGGCAGTTTCTTTCAACCATTCAAATGCTGACACTGCCGATTTTTTCACCGTTATTGATTTGGATAAACCTGTCTTTTCAACCACTTTCCGGTTGACCAGGTTATCAATATCACTATCGTCTATTAAAAGTACTTTTTCCAAAACCTGATATTCAGATATAAAAAATTGTTTCATTATTAAGGGATTATACCCTTTCAACATTAAAAATATTCGGCGTCTACCGAATTCATCTGGAAGAGCCTGGGTTCATTTTTTGAGAAATTAGGTAATTCAATAATGAAAGTGGTTCCCTTATTGGGTTCAGATTTTACCTTTATTTTGCCCCTTAATTTTTCCAGTATTTCCTTTACTATGTAAAGACCTATACCGCTACCGGTACTCTTTTCCGTAGCTCTGTAAAACATTTCGTAAACCTTTGGAATATGTTTATCATGAATTCCTGTTCCATTATCGTAGATGGTTATAATGGCATTCACCGGCGAAGTTTTCACACTCACCCGTACAACAGGATCTTCCTGTTCAAAATTATGGAATCTTACACAGTTGGAAATCAAATTATTAAATATGATCTCAACCCGTTTCTTGTCAGATAAAAATGATACCCCGTTTTTCACATCTACACTGAACTTTACCTTTTCAAAGTTCTCAAGATGAGACTGGTTTTGAATAGCATCCTCTATAAACTTTTTAAAATCAATGTTTTCATAAACAATATCTGACCGTGAGTTTCTGGAATAATCAATAATGTCATGGATTATTTTATCCAGTCGCGATATTGTATCTCTGATCATATTGAAGTAATGCTCCGGTTCGTTGTTATTTTGTTCAATTTCCATCAGATTGATCAGTCCCAGGATCGACATAAGCGGAGATCTTAGCTCATGCGAGGTGCTGTAAACGAAACGGTCAAGTTCTTCATTGGTTTTTTGAAGTTGTTTATTGTTTTCTCTGAGAGTGTTTTCAACCGCTTTGGTTTCGGTAATATCGCTTAAAACAGCAACAAAATGACTCGATGAGCTTTTGGTATCTTTTACAGGTGCCATATATAACAAGCGCCATGATTTTTTCTTAGAACCATTTGTGCATTCCACTTCACATTTGAAAGGCTTTTTATTCTTTAACGCGCTTAAAATATCATCTCTTGTTTCCATATTTACCGGACACCCGATAACATGAAGAAAGTCTTTTCCTAAAATCTGCTTTTCACTATAACCGGTAATATTGGCCAGTTCTTTATTGGCATAAATTACAGGATAGTTTTCATTATCATCCTCCAGGATCAGTATACCTTCGAGGGCTGATTCCATTGCACTTTTCTGAAGATTAAGAGTTTCTTCAGCCTTCATTCTTTCCGTAATATCATAACATGAACCAATAAAGCCTGCAAACTTTCCTTCAAGGTTGTAGAGTGGTCTGCCTGCATTGATAACCCAGCGATACTCTCCTGATTTATACTTTAATCTGTGTTCGAGCTGGAATGATTCTCTTTTAAGATAGGCATTCAGCAAGGTTGAGAGAAATGTTCCCACATCGGCCATATGAATTTTCTCCACCCAATCGGTTTGAAGCTCTTTCTCCAGATCATTTCCGGTAAATTCAAGCCATGTTTTATTAAAGTAATCCGCCCGTTTTGAAGTATTTGTTTTCCAGATCATACTGGGAAAATCACCCAGCAGCGTGAGGTAAAAGTCTCTGGCGCGTTTGAGTGTTTCTTCATTTCTTTTTTGCCGGGTAATATCCCTGCACAAAACTGTAACTCCATCAGCCACACCATAAACATTTTTGCGGGGCGATATCCTGGCACTGTACCACAACCTCGAGCCAAAAGCCTCAAGATAATAGTCAATCTGTTCTGATTTATCTTGATCAATCACCCGCTCAATGGTTTGCAGGTATTTCCTGGCAACATCAAGCGGAAAACCAACATCATAAATATTCTTCCCGACAAATGCATCACTGGAAAGCGCCAGAGAAGATTGATCGGAGGGTTGATAGTATTCAATAAAGTCGCCATCTTTATTGAGTGTAAAAAAGAGATCGTCAATAGACTCGAGTGTGCTTCGAAGCATCTCATGCTGTTCATGAAACATCTGATCTGCTTTCTCTTTTTCCGTTATATCATGGATGTTGAAATAAATCAGTTTTTTGTTCCCAACACTTATTTTATTAACAAAATATTCAAGCTCAAGAACTTCATCATCAACAGTATATTTAAGTTTAAGATAAGAATTTTGCCCTTGAACTACTTTTCGGATTTCATCATGAATACTCTCCAGCTCTTCCGGATGAAGTTTATCAAGACTGCTTCCAATCAAATCATCCAGAGAGGTTTTAAAAATATTAGCCGCACCGTTGTTGGCATCTATAATTTTGAAATTCTCAGGATCCAGAATTATTTTGGGCTGAAGGCTATTTAAAAATAAATTTCTGTAAAACCCTTCCTGATCTATTGACTTGTCGTACCTTTTGTTTACCCTTTTTGATGAATACTGAAGCAATAATTTTAATACATCCGGGTGAACAGGTTTATGAATGAAGGAAATATTTTCGGGCAGATCTAACCCGGCAGCCACTGCAGTATCTTTTTCCTCCATCAACAGCAGAATAGAGGGGAAATGACTTAAAACCTCGGCACTCCCGTTCTGAGAAAGATGGGAAAAGCTTTCAAAATCCATTAGCCAGGGATAGGTGGTGTTTACAAGCTTCCTGCGTATTTCAGGATCCGATAAACTGGCCTTATCAATAGTTATAACCAGTTTATTATTCTCGTGTAAAAACCTTTTTACCTCGGTACAAATAGATTTATCATAAGCCGTTAAATAGAACCTCGTTAAATTATTGTCGGATATCATTTACAGTGTATAATGGATTCAATTTTTACTTCCTGCCATGCAATCCACATTCTTTGGTTTCCGGATTTTCCCACCACCATCTGCCGCTTCTTACATCTTCACCAGGCATGATCGCCCTGGTGCAAGGCTGGCAGCCAATGCTTGGAAATCCTTTATCATGTAATGTGTTATAAGGTATTTTGTTTTCCTTGATAAAATCCCATGTTTGTTTTTCGCTCCATTCAAGTAATGGATTTACTTTGATCAGTTTATTACCTTCATCCCACTCTACTACCTGCATATCTTTTCGTGTGGGAGATTGTTCACGTCTTAGACCGGTGATCCAGGCATCCATGCCCTCCAGTGCTCTTTTCAATGGTTTTATTTTTCTGATTCCACAACATAATTTTCTGTTTTCAATACTATGATAAAAAAGATTAATGCCCTTTTCGTTTACCATGTTTTCAACATCCTGTGAATCAGGAAAATAAACAGATATTTTTAATTTATAACGTGCCTGGGTTTTTTCTATAACTTCATAGGTTTCAGGAAACATTCTGCCGGTATCCAGGGTAAATACTTCAATCGGCAACTGATTATCAGCAATCATATGTGTTATCACCTGGTCTTCCACTCCCATACTCGAAGCAAACCGTATTTTTTTGCCAAACCTGTTGGAAACAATTTTTAATATTTCCAGTGCGCTTTCCCCTTTAAGTTTTTCATTAAGCTGATCAACAGTATATTTTTCCATCAGTATTTCAGTTTTCAATCCAGAGTTTATTCAGGTTTTTCAAATATCAGTTAGTTTAAAGGTTTTTTTGGCGCGAATTCCCTTTGGGGTTTCTTCCAGCGAGCAGCATTCGTAAAAATAGTCATGCTGAAAAACCAGTATATAATCTTTTTCTGCTGCGCGCTTTAGAAATTCGTCCTTTTCATTCATCGACTTAACAGGATCAATATCATAACTGGGCACATAAGCCAGCGGAATATTAAAAACTGAAGAAATAAAATCAGCCATATAAGCCAGGGTTCTCCCATTGTATTTAATAAGCGGAATGATTTGACCCAGTGTATGTCCGTATTTGATTTCAAGTTCAATTCCCTTGCAAAATGTGGTTGGGTTATGAATGAATTCAAGGCGCCCCTCTTCAAAAAGCGGCAAATAGTTTTCCGGAAAATAGGATCCTTTTTCTCTTGGATTAGGGTTATTGGCCGTATCCCATTGAGCTTTGGAGCAGTAATACGTTGCATTGGGGAATACCGGGACAGGAGTTTTACCATCTTCTGCCCATTTTACAGCACCACCCACATGATCAAAATGAAGATGAGTGAGAATTACATCCGTAATTTCTTCGGGTTTATAACCTTGATTTTCAATAGCCTTTTCCAGCCCAATCCTGTCAAAAAGGTGGAAATAACTGTAATACTTTTCACTTTGTTTATTGCCTAAACCCGTATCAATCAATATACGGCGTTCACCGATATCGATAAGTAAACATCGTGATGACATGTTTACCATATTGTCATCATCGCAGGGTACATGCTTTGACCATATGCTTTTGGGAACAACACCAAAGCAAGCACCTCCATCCATTTTGAAATTTTCAGGAACAATAGTAAATAACTTCATACATATCAACAATTTAAACTAAATAGCCCCAGAATAAATAAATTATTGCCAAACCTAAATTGAACGAAAACTTCTGATAATTCTTTCAGTAAAATGCCTGCAATTCTTTTTAATATCAGCAAAAATACTAAAAATGAAACGAGAAAAACTCCGTGAGTCTTGGTATTTGGCTAAGTGATTAGCCACAGGTAACTTAATTACGGCCAATTAATCTGGCAAAACTTTTAACTTTACATTTTAAAAACAATCAGCAAAAAACTTCTTTAAGTTACTGCAATTGTTCAAAAAATAATTAAACCAGAGTTTTGAAAAACATGAAAGTTCACTTTATTGCCATAGGAGGAAGTGCCATGCATAATCTAGCCATTGCACTCCACAAAAAGGGTTATCAGGTTACCGGTTCAGATGACGAAATATTTGAACCATCAAAGAGTCGCTTGCTGAAATATGAATTATTGCCTTCGCAAACCGGTTGGGATGAAAACAAAATTCACGACGGGCTCGATGCCGTAATATTGGGCATGCATGCAAAGGAAGATAACCCTGAGTTAAAAAAGGCCAAAGATCTTAAACTTAAGATTTTCTCATACCCTGAGTTTCTATACGAACAATCAAAAAATAAAAATCGGATTGTAATTGGCGGAAGTCATGGTAAAACCACAATCACATCGATGATTTTGCACGTTTTGCAATACCATGATATCCAAACCGACTACATGGTGGGTGCACAGCTTGACGGCTTTGATGTTATGGTTAAGTTAAGTGATGATGCCCCGCATATTGTGCTGGAAGGTGATGAATACCTGAGTTCACCCCTTGATCCCAGACCGAAGTTTCATCTCTACAAACCCAACATAGCGCTCATAAGTGGCATTGCCTGGGATCATATCAATGTATTTCCCACTTTTGAAAACTACATTGAGCAATTCAGGATTTTTATTGAAAAAATTGAAAAATACGGCAAACTGGTTTATTGTGAAGCTGATGAGACGGTAAAAGACCTTTGTAAAAATAATCCAAGGAAAGATATCTGTCTCCTGCCTTACAGATTGTCCGATTATATTACAAAAGACGGAATCACTTACATAAATTTTTATGACAACCTTTACCCGCTAATGGTTTTTGGCGAGCATAACCTGCTCAATATTTCAGGAGCTATGACCGTATGCAAGCAACTGGGAGTTACAGAAGACATGTTTCTGGAAGCCATCGGCAGTTTTAAGGGTGCAAGTAATCGTCTGCAAATGCTTGCAAAAAATGATAGTGTTGCAGTATTCAAGGATTTTGCCCATGCACCTTCTAAATTAAAAGCCACAATACATGCCGTAAAATCACAGTTCCCGCGCAGAAAACTTATTGCTTTCATGGAACTGCATACCTACAGTAGCTTGAGCAAAGATTTTCTTGTACAATATACCGGAAGTATGGAACTTGCAGATGAGGCCATTGTTTTTTATAATCCCGCAGCAATCGAACTTAAAAGGTTACCCTATATAAGTCCTGAAATGATTTATAATGCCTTTGATAAGAAAAACCTGAAAATATTCAGCGATCCGGAAAAACTTAAGGAAGAAATACTTAAGCAAAAACAGGATAATGCGGCCTACTTGATCATGACCAGCGCTAACTTCGGAAACCTTGATATTCAGGGAATTGCAAATAAATTAACGGACTAACGCAAAACTTAAGGTTCTGATGACTCAAATAAATCCTGCCATAGAAGAAAGTTGGAAAAAAGTCCTCACCGGAGAATTTCAAAAACCCTATTTCCCTGCACTAAAGAGTTTTCTTCTGGAGGAAAAAAAGAAATACACCATTTACCCGCCCGGGCCAAGGATTTTTGCTGCCTTTAACCATACACCCTTTCACAAGGTTAAAGTGGTTATCCTGGGGCAGGATCCTTATCATGGTCGGGGACAGGCACATGGTTTGTGCTTTTCAGTTCCGGTAGGAGTTCAGCAGCCTCCTTCCCTGAAAAATATCTTCAACGAACTGAAGAGCGACCTTAACATTCCTATCCCAAAACATGGCAATCTTGAAAAATGGGCCGATCAGGGAGTGCTGCTGCTCAATGCAACACTAACCGTACGTGCCAACCAGGCAGGATCGCACCAGAAAAAAGGCTGGGAAACTTTTACTGACAGGGTAATTGAGATCCTGTCAACTGAAAGAGAACATCTTGTTTTTCTGCTCTGGGGAAATTATGCCATCCAGAAATCCGCACTGATTGATACCAATAAACATCTTATATTAAAGACGGTTCATCCTTCGCCCTTTTCAGCGTTGCGTGGTTTTTTCGGATGCCGGCATTTTTCCAAAACCAACGGTTATCTTCAGCAAAACAATATTGAACCCATAAACTGGAACTTAAACTCTGCCTGACCCACCATGGAAAGCCATCCTATCAAAGGCTACCTGTTTTTTATAGTTCTGTGGTTCATATTTTTATTTTCAACCACAGCACAATCACATAATGGCATCTCTGACAGCAATTCAAGAGAACGGTATGAGTTTTCTGTTTCAGAACATTCAACTGATTCTGTTTTAAGATTTGCAGCAAAGAGGTTAAGTGAACTTCACCAACTGGGGTTTCTTAAGGCTGAAAAGGAAAGTTTTACAACCGATTCACTCAATCATTATTTTGTTATAAACAAAGGTCAGGAGTTTTATTATCAGTTGAATTCATCGATTGAGCCAGAACTATTGCAAAAACTGAGGCTTATCAGGTATTTTAAAGATGAGCCGGTAAGCTTTCCCGAGTTTGAAACTATTTCCAAAACCATTTTCAATCACTTTGAGAACAACGGATACCCTTTTGTCAGTTTGCAAAAAACAGAAATACAGTTTACCGACAGCATAATCGAAACCATGCTCGTTCTGGAAAGAATGGAATATATGGTTTTTGATACACTAAGCCGGGGAGGTAATGTGCAAATCAGTCGTTTTTTCCTGGAAAACCACCTGGGTATTATTCCGGGTCAACCCTACAGTGAAAAACTTGTTCAGCATGCCGGAAGCCGATTGCAGGAACTTGATTTTGCCGGACTGAGTTCGCCCCTGCAGTTATCTTTTTCGCCGGGCAAAGCACGATTACACCTGCCCCTTCAAAAAATACGGGCTAACCGCTTTGATGGTGTTGCCGGACTGTCAGGCACACAAAATGATGAACAACCTTTTCAGATTACAGGAATTCTGAATCTTTACCTTTCCAATACTTTTGGCATGGGAGAGTTTCTGGATTTATCGTGGAGAGCACTAGCCCGGGGAACCCAGATCCTTGATCTTAAAGGAGAGTACCCCTACCCTTTCCGTTTGCCGGTTAATACGGGTATTGAATTTGGGCTGCACAGGCAGGATACTTCATGGCTGCAGATCAGGACCATTCCTTCCCTAAGATTTCATACTTCCGCTACCATTTCATGGGGAGCATTTATGGATTATACCCGTTCAAGTCTCATCAGTACAAGACAGTATGAAAGTTTTACTGTTCCACCGCGAAACCTTGATTTTACCAGCAGACTTTACGGCCTTGAGTTTAATAAAAGAACAACTGCTTTCAGGCAAAACTTATTGCAAAGGGGGCATCTCATAAATATTTCGGCAGCCGCAGGAAACCGTGAGATCATCAAAAACAGCAATTTGCCCGAAATCATATACGAAGATTTAGAACTAAAGAGTTTGCAAATAAATATTAAGGCAAGAGCAAAATTCAGATTAAAAATTTCGGACCGGAGTACTTTTTCATTTGACAACCAAAGTGCCTGGCTCAATGGGCAAAACCTGCCCGAAAATCAACTTTACCGTTTGGGTGGTTTTCAAACTTTGAAGGGATTTGATGAATATTCAATGCTTGCATCGGCTTACTTTACATCCAATCTGGAATATAGGTTTTTTACCGGAAATATGAGTTTTTTCAGCTTGTTTATTAATGGAGGCTGGTACGAGCAGAAAACCGGTAATCAATATATAAATGATTTTCCGGTGGGCATGGGTACGGGAATAAACCTTGAAACCCAGGCAGGAATTTTTGCACTATATTTTGCAATGGGCAGGCAGAATCATATACCTTTCGAGTTCCGTAACGCCAAAATACATGTGGGCTACGTGAGTACATTTTAAAATTCTACTGGCTCAAAAATAAATACAGGTAATTGATTAAAAAAGAACATCAAAATGTATCTTTGCATTTGTGATTGTTAAAATCATTAAATCATCAATATCAGTAAATTCAGTCATTAAAAAGTATGTATATCCGGAGAATTTTAGTTTTACTTGCCATACTGAGCCTGTTTTCTACATGCAGGCCATTAAAACGGCCGGTAAATGTAAACTTCGCCCATTTATACAATTCTGAAATTAATGTCGTTCAGCCTGAGTATTCCATTCTCCATCATCACACCGACAGTACAAAACTTACGATTTATATCAATCCCGATGAGTTATTGTATGTTCGTGATGCTACGGAAGATTTTTTTACTTCCCGTTTTCAGCTGAGCTGGTATTTATTTGAGAGTTTTGATAGCCGGATTCTTGCAGATAGTGCAAGAATAAGATTTACAGATACACTTACCATTGATCCCAAACCCTTTCTTGAAAGGACTGTTAATTTTGCTACCCCGCCAGGAACAAGATATACTCTTTTTACTGAATTTGAAGATCTTAACAGGAGATCCCGGCATCAGGATGCATTAACCCCTGACAAATTGCATCCTTACACATCACAGTTCTTTTTATTTGCTGAAAACAAGAATTCAGTATTTTCAACCCCATTTTTCCTGTCGTTGCAAAAGAACTTTGAGATAACTTATGCTAAAGCACTTGATTTTGAACTAAGTGCACATGTTTTTCCGGTTCACGATAATATACCAGTACCCCCGTTTGTTATCACTGACAACCAGATCGATCAAGTTCCTGAAATGGTTGCAGACACCAGCTTTGTTCTTAATTTCAGAAATGGAAAATCGTCAGTAATTACTTCACATAAAGGGTTATATCATTTTCACGAAAAAGGAAATTCTGAGCATGGATTTGTTGCCTATGCATTTCATCCTGGATTTCCAGATGTTTCAGGTTCTGTTGATATGCTCAGATCTCTGAGGTACATAACATCATCCGACGAATATCAGCAACTTTTCACTTACAATGATCCGATGCTTGCAACGGAGAGGTTCTGGAACCGAAGCGCAGGAAACCCCGACCGGGCCCGCGAACTTAAAAACAGATATTTCAACCGGGTTAACAACGCAAATATTCTTTTTACTTCGTTTGTTCCGGGCTGGCAAACCGATAGGGGTATGATTTATATCATTTTTGGGCCTCCACATTCGGTTTTCAAGACCGAGAATACAGAAACCTGGCGCTACACCGAAGGAATAAACATTCCTTCTGCAACATTCACATTTAACCGAATTGACAATAAATATTCATACAATCATTTTGCACTCGAAAGAGATCAGGCATACCGAAGTACCTGGAATCATGCTGTAAGTATCTGGAGGAGATGATATTATATTTAATAAATCTGCAACCTAAAATTTTTAAAATTGGAAAACTATATATTTGGCATACACCCCATAATTGAAGCCCTGGAAGAAGGCAATGAGCCCGAAAAAATATTCATTCAGAAAGGATTATCCGGTAATAATTTCCAGAAATTATTCCAGATCATCCGTGAAAAAAATATTCCCTTTCAGATGGTTCCGGTAGAAAAGCTTAACCGTATAACCCGCAAAAACCATCAGGGAGTTATTGCCCAGATTGCTTTGATTAGCTACCATAAGCTGGATATGCTTATCCCAACCATATACGAAAAGGGAGAAACACCTTTGCTGGTGGTGCTTGACAAAATTACCGATGTTCGTAACCTGGGTGCCATTGCCCGATCGGCCGAATGTGCAGGTGCACATGCAATCATTCTTTCAGAAAAAGGGAGTGCACCCGTTAATGCCGATGCCATAAAAACTTCAGCAGGAGCCTTATCCCGCATTCCGGTTTGCCGCGAAAGAGAAATTCTGGAAAGTCTGGCATTCATAAAAGAGAGTGGGATAACGATTGCAGCCTGCACAGAAAAGGCACAACATAGCATTTATGAAACAGCACTTACAGGTCCGTTGGCAATCATTATGGGATCAGAGGAAAAGGGGATTTCCAAAGCATGTATTACCATGTCAGATTTTGTGATGGCTATTCCGCAAAAAGGAAAAACAGCCTCCTTAAATGTTTCAGTAGCCACAGGCATCGTACTTTTTGAAGCTTTGAGGCAACGTGAGTTCATTGGTAACAAAAACTAATGCCCCACATAAACAGTAATTATAAGTATTATGACAGAAGTCGGCATTTTTATCCCTTGCTTTATTGACCAGGTTTACCCGCAAACGGGCATGAATATGGTCAGTATTCTGAAAAAGATCGGAGTAAAAGTTCGCTATAATCCTGACCAGACCTGTTGCGGACAAATTGCTTTCAACAGCGGATACTGGGATGAAGCAAAATGTGTAGCTGAGAAATTTATCCGGGATTTTGCGGACCACAAGCAGGTTGTTGGTCCTTCTGCATCGTGCGTGGCCATGGTAAGAAACTATTACCCGGGTATGTTCGATAACTCAGTTTTGCACAATGAAAACCGTAATCTTCGCAAACGAATTTTTGAACTTACCGATTACCTGGTTAATATTTTGAAAATTGAAGACGTAGGCGCCAGTTTTAATGCCAAAGCAACTATACACGATTCCTGCGCAGGATTAAGAGAATACGGACTTAAGGATGAAGCACGCAGGTTATTGTCGAATGTTAAAGGCCTTGAGATCATCGAAATGGAAGATACGGATGTTTGCTGTGGTTTTGGGGGTACTTTTTCAGTAAAGCATGAATCTATAGCCACGGCTATGGCAGAACAAAAAGTTGAAAATGCCGTAAAAACCGGTGCTGAATATATCATCTCAACAGAGGCCTCCTGCCTGATGCATCTCCAGGGCTACATCAGTCGCAACAATATCCCGATAAAGGTTTTACATATTGCTGATGTACTGGTAAAAAATGACTAACTAATTTTTATTGAAATTTCTCTACCTGAAACTTTAAAAAAATCATTTCTGCAAATGAAAGCTATTTTTCTCAGAACCGGTTTATCAGGTTTTTTGATGGCCGGTTTATTGCTAATGGTATCAACTGAACAGGCAAATGCCCAAACCGAAGTTGATGAACGGGCTGTTATCAGTTTTGATAAAGGCCTGGGATTCTTTGATCCAGATTCTGTTTTTGGATTGAATATCCGTTTTCGCATGCAAAACCGGGCAGCTATGAATACGATAAGTGGAAGCAACCTGGCTCCTGATAATTTTGAGGCCAATGTAAGGAGACTTCGTCTTCGTTTTGACGGATTTGTGGGCAATACCGACTTTACCTATTATCTCCAATTGTCATTTTCCCGAGGTGACCAGGATTGGGATAATAGCGGTTTTCCAGGAATAGTTCGTGATGCAATGGTTTTTTACAACTTTTCTCCCAATTTTTACCTGGGTTTCGGACAGGGTAAACTTCCTGGAAACCGGCAAAGGGTTACATCCAGCGGATCGCAGCAATTTGCTGATCGTTCAGCAGTAAACGCTATTTTCAATATCGACAGGGATTTTGGTGTAATGGCTTATTACAATTCGGGAAATGAAGGATTTGTTTACAGGATCAAAACTGCCATTAGTTCCGGAGAGGGTCGCAATATTGTTAATACCGATCCTGGCCTTGCATACACCGGTCGTTTGGAGTTATTGCCACTTGGAGAGTTTAAAAAGGATGGCGATTTTTTTGAAGGCGACCTGTTTAGGGAAAAAAGCCCGAAATTATCATTGGGAGCTACCTTATCCTATAATCATCGTGCTGCAAAAACATCAGGCCAACGTGGTGTTTATTTGCCTGAAGAACAAAATATTTTGTCATCGTTCATAGATTTGATTGCGAAATTTAACGGCTGGGCCATGGCATCTGAATTTGCAGTAAGGAGTATTAATGATCAACAGGTTTTTTATGTTGATGAAAGTCTGTTGTATACTTTCACAGGATGGGGAATTAACAACCAGTTGAGCTATGTATTCCCATCAAATTATGAAATTGCAGTTCGTCATACTTATGTTGAACCGGGTAATACCGTTAAGTGGTTTCAGAATAAACAGGATATTTACACGCTTGGATTTACAAAGTACATGCCCGACCATAAAAACAAACTGCAGCTAAACATATCCTACCATGATAATTTTGGTTCTTATACAAGTCTGGCTAAGCAATACTGGAATATTATGTTCCAGATAGAAATGGGGATCTGACCTAAATGTACAAAATACTGCAAAAAGAATGGGAGATGAACGACATAGCATTCAATCTCCCATTTTTTCTTTTACAAAAAACTTATTTACCTACCTGGTGCTTTTAAGGTATCGGTAAAGCTCACTGTCTGTTGTAAGAATAATACTGGTTTTGGAATCAAATGATTTTTCAAGAGCTTCAAGCGACCTGAGAAATGCGTACAAATCGCGCGACATGGCATTTCGATTATAGGCTGCAGCGTAAATAGCTGTTGCCCTCGCATCAGCCCTACCCCTGATGATCTCAGATTCTCTGATTGCTTCCGATTGTATCTGGGCAAGGTCTCTTTCTTTATCACCTTCAATACGGCGTGCCTCACCCTGGCCTTCGGAGCGAAACTGATCTGCAATCCTGTTACGCTCACTGATCATCCTGTCGTAAACATTTTTGCGCACGTCATCCACATAATTCATGCGTTTAAATCTAAAATCAAGTATCTTGATTCCCAGGTCAGCGGTTCTTTCATTAGCCTTTACGAGAATGAGTTCTTCAATACGCTCGCGCCCCACCGTAATTTCTTCCAATTCTTCCATTTCCTCAAGATAATCTTCATAAACTTCGGGTTCGCGATTGGTTGAACGAACAAGATCCAGAAGTTCGTGACTTGCCACAGCATTTCTGGTTTCACCATCCAGTATATCATCGAGCCTTGACTGGCCGGAGCGTTCATCTCTTAATCTGATAAAAAACTGCAATGGATCTACGATCTGCCAACGGGCATAAGTATCAACATGTATAAATTTTTTATCCTGTGTAGGCACCTGGTTGGGATCTCCATCCCATTTCAGGTATCGCTTGTCAAAATACTGTGTTTTTTGAATAAAAGGAACCTTAAAGTTAAGACCGGGCTCGGTTCTGGGTCCACCGACCGGCTTACCAAACTGCGTTACGATTGCCTGCTGGGTTTCGTTGAGTATAAACATGCTGCTAAAGGCTACAATGGCAATAACTACAACGGCAATCAGGATTATTATATTTTTGGGTTTCATATGCGATTAATTTTATTTTTTCATTAAAATTTATGAGTTAAAGATTCAAATCATTAAGGAGTTTGTAAATTTTCCCTGCCAAGATTTAAAAGGGGTAAAACATTGGTACCCTTTTCATCTACAATGATCTTATTACCCAATTTAGGAATGATCCTTTCCATAGTCTCCAGATAAAGCCTTCGCTTTGTAACTTCGGGGGCTTTGGCGTATTCTTCGAAAACAGATATAAATCTTTCTGCTTCACCGGTGGCTCTGTTAACCCTGTTCAGGGCGTATGCTTCAGCCAGCTGGATGGTTTCCAGAGCTTCACCCCTGGCACGCGGAATTACGCGGTTGTATTCCGATTCAGCCTGATTAATAAGGGTTTCTCGTTCTTGTTGTGCCTGGTTTACAGCATTAAATGATGGCTTAACAGTTTCAGGCGGGTTAACATCCTGCAACACAACCTGGTCGATGCGTATTCCATTTTCATATTCATCGCACATGCGCTGAAGTAATACTTCAACAGTTGATGCAACTTCCTGCCTTCCGATTGTAAGTACTTCATTTACCGTACGGTCACCAACTATCTTTCGCATGGCAGCCTCTGACATATCTCTAAGAGCATCTTCAGCGTCTCTAACCCTGAAAAGGTAATTATAAGAATCTGTAATACGATACTGAACCACCCATTCAACATCCGCAAGATTCAAGTCACCGGTTAGCATCAGCGATTCCTGGCTGAAATCGCCTGCAGCATAACGACTTCGGGTATCGGCCTGTACGGTGCGAAAACCAAATTCCTGCTTCAACTGCCTTTGTACCGGAATTTTGTACATTATTTCTATACCCGCAGGTAATATGAAATTCAATCCCGGTTGAAGTGTCCTGTTATACTTCCCGAGCATTAACACAACGCCTTCCTCTTCAGGACCAACGGTTTTAATGGAAGTAAACGCAATAATCAGTGCAGCCAGGATCAGTATGATCTTTTTGAGATTTTTCTTCATCATATCTGAATAATACTGCACCTGTTCTTCAGGTGTTCTCATTTTATTATGGTATTAGAAAATAAATAAACATATCAACGGCAAGTTAAGACAAATATTAATATTGACAAAGAAGTGTTATGCAAAATGATTATTTTTGATTCATGATAATAGGTATAGACATAGGTGGAAGTACCACAAAGATTGTCGGCATTAAAGATGACAGGCTTCTCGAACCATTATCCGTTGAGGCCAGCGATCCTGTTGCATCGGCTTCCGGTGCCCTGGGAAAATTTCTGAGTATTTACAATATGCCCATATCGGAGGTTGAACTAATCAGGATGACCGGGGTTGGGGCCAGTTTTATCCAGAAAGATATACTTGGAGTACCGGTTTTCAAGGTAGAAGAATTCAGGGCGCTGGGTTACGGGGGACTTTACCTGTCAGGACTCAATAAAGCCATTATTGTAAGTATGGGTACCGGCACAGCTTTGGTGAAAGCGCACGGTAACTGCATATCGCATATTGGCGGAACAGGTGTTGGAGGTGGTACAATCATGGGATTATCCAAAGCCATGCTGAACCTGTCAGATTTTGACAATATCGTCAATCTTGCCGAAACCGGAGATCTTAGCCTTGTTGACCTTAGTATAAGCGACATTTCCATCGGAGACATAGGCAACCTGCCTCCTACCCTTACTGCCTCCAATTTTGGCAAAATGGACGATAAGGCTGGTAAAAATGATTTGCTTAAGGCAATTCTGAATCTGGTTTTTCAAACCATCGGAATGATGGCTGTGCTTGCCGCAAAAGTTGAAAAAGACTCTGAAATAGTTATCAGCGGAAATTTAAGTAATGTGCCTCAAGCCGGGAGAACTTTCAACCAACTGTCAAAACTATATGGGGTAAAATTTCATATTCCTATGCATGCACGCTATTGCACTGCCATTGGTGCTGCTATTAGTCATAGCAACAAAACGCGAAATCCAAAATCATAAGTACACAATTTAGTTTACTTCAAACCGAGCCGCAAAATGGAAAATATTGTTATTCGCGATTACAAACCGGAAGATTACCCCGCAATAACTGATCTATGGCTAAAAACCGGATTAGGTGGTGCGCACCGCGGCGATAATCAGCAGATCATTGAAAAAAGCATAAAAATGGGAGGTAGAATGCTTATTGCCGAAGACCAAGGCAAACGCCTGCTGGCTACCTCATGGATGACATTTGACGGCCGAAGAATCCATCTGCACCATTTTGGCGTGCTACCTGCATTCCAGGGAAGAGGGATCGGGAAAAAACTTGCCATTGAGTCCATCAGATTTGCTAAAAACAAAGGATTCCAGATCAAGCTTGAAGTTCATAAAACCAACACCGAAGCCATTAAACTTTATACTCAACTGGGTTTCTCATACCTGGGCGATTATCTCGTGTATATTGTGCGGTCTTATGATGATTAAAACCATTTCCCGGTTATATCTTAACTGATTCTCAGGTTATAAACCCAAAAATAATCCTACCTTAAACTTCTCATATTCTGTGCTTTATAAATTATTTAGAGAAATTATTAAAAATTTCTTCAAAAAAACTTGCACAGTTAAAATTACTATATTAGATTTGCAGTGTATTAGTTTAGTAAAACAGTAGTAACTTAATAAACACAAGAACCATGGTAAAAATTGAAAACCTGAATTTTGGTTACAGGAAGAACCAGGAGCTTTTCAGGGAGTTAAACCTTGAACTTCAATCAGGCAACATTTACGGGTTATTTGGCATGAACGGAGCAGGAAAAACCACCCTGCTCAAACTCATGTCAGGATTACTTTTCCCAAAAACCGGCGAATGTCTGATTTTTGAGAAGAATGTAAGTACCCGTCTTCCTGAAATTATGGCCAATATTTATGTGATACCGGAAGAATTTGTACTTCCCCCGGTTTCCATAAAAACATTTGTTGAAATGAACGCGCCTTTTTATCCGCGTTTTGATCACACAATGCTGCAGAAGTATTTGCAGGAATTTGAAATTTCGAACGACAAAAAACTGACAGCCTATTCATATGGTCAGAAAAAGAAATTTCTGATTGCCTTCGGTCTGGCAACACAAACCAATGTATTGCTAATGGATGAACCCACCAACGGGCTTGATATTCCTTCAAAAAGTCAGTTCCGGAGAATTATGGCTGCTGCCTCTACTGAGGAACAATGCATAATAATATCCACTCATCAGGTAAGAGATCTGGCCAGTATTATTGACCATGTTATTATCCTGGAAAACGGAAGTATCATCTTCAAGGAAAGCCTTATGGATATTTCCACCAAATTAACCTTTGGCAAAGTCAAGGATGATTCCAGCGAGGGAGTATTATACGCAGAGGAAGTATTAGGTGGCAAAGCAGCTATCCTGAAAAGTACCGGGCATGATACAGAAGTGGATCTCGAGCTCCTGTTCAACGGAGTAATTAAGAATTCTGAAATTATTAACAACGCGATAAAATCTTAAAGCTATGGAAAAAATAAATCAATTTTCAGTACAACGTTTGTTCCTGCTCATGAAGAGGCATTCGATCATGAACCTGAAAACATGGCTGATTGGATTTGGTGCCATAAGTGGCGTTCTTATCGTAATGGCTTTATTGCAAAGTTTAGGTTCAGGAACTTTTAACCTGGACAGTCTGACTGCCACAGGTATAAGCTTTATTTTCATTGCCGGCTACCTGATAACATCCATGATGTACAATGAAATACATACTCCTGCACGTGGACAGTTTTACCTGATACTGCCAGCTACCACATTTGAAAAACTCTTATCAAACTGGCTTCTCTCTTCCATCGTCTATGTTTTGGTTGCTCACATAATGCTCAGCCTTGTTTTGCTGATTGCAGGCCTATTGTCAGCTGCTATTTTCAGCACATCTCTGGATTTTTATAATCCTTTTACAGAGGCGGGTTTTAAAAATATGGGAGTATACCTGGTAACACAAAGTATATTTTTCCTGGGAGCACTGTATTTCCGGAAGAATAACATGTTAAAAACACTATTAAGCATTTTTGCAGTTATTGTTGCTTTGGGCATGATAGCAAGCCTTTTCGGATGGATTATCCTTGGTGAATTTAATCAGATCAATGAAGAAAATCTTCCGCCCCAGGGACTGGAGTTTTTTACGATTACCATTCCAAATATAGCTAAATATCTCTTCTGGGGATTAACTGCACCATTCTTCCTTGTAGTAAGTTATTTCAAATTAAAAGAAAGGGAGGTATAACATGGAATTTATTGAAAACCAACCCATTTATATGCAGATTGCAGATAATTTCTGTGAAAACATCCTGCTTGAAAAATGGAAAGCCAATGAAAGGATTCCATCGGTCAGGGATATTGCCGTGACTATGGAAGTAAATCCCAACACTGCTATGCGCGCCTTTGTATATCTGCAGGAAAAGGAAATTATTTACAATAAAAGAGGAATCGGTTATTTCGTATCAGAAGACGGTTATCAAAGAGCGCTGGAGTTAAAAAGAGCAGAATTTATTGAAAGGGATCTTCCGGTAGTAATGAAAACTATGAAACTGCTTGATATCAGCTGCAGTGAGATGGAAAAGCTTTACAAAGAAAATGTTTGATTCTTTACAACCTTTAAACATAATTAAAATGAAAAAGAGCAATATAATATTATTAACAGCCTTTGTTATTATCCTGATCGCCATGCTGGTTATGATGATCTCTGTAAGATCATTTATTTCAGACAGTTTTATCAAAGGTGACGGAAACATTACAGAACAATTCAGAGATATTGAAAACTTTGAAAAAATCAAGGTCAGGGGTAACTACAAAGTTCAGTTTACACAGGATAGTATCCTGGAACTCAAACTGATCACAGATTCTAACCTGCATGAATATATTGAAACATCCGTAAGAAACAATGAACTGGTTATTGATTCAAAAAAAGCCATCCTTTCTGGTAAAGATATTCTTCTGGAACTCAGCAATGTTTCTATAACCCAGGTCGAAGCCACTGCCGCAGCTCATTTCACAACAGTTAATGAGCTCAACCTACCCGATTTAAAATTGCTGGCCAATGCAGGTGCACGGATTGATATTACGGGATTTTTTGAGAATCTTAGTGCCGTGCAAAATGCCGGATCACGAATAATACTAAGTGGAAAAGCTGACAATCTTAAACTCGAATCCAATGCGGGTGGAAACATTGATGCCTATGAAATGGAAGCCGGATTTGCCGATGTTGAAGCCAATGCCGGGGCAAGTGTAAATGTTAATGCCCGGGAACTTGAAGCAAAAGCATCAGCCGGCGGAACGGTAAATTATACAGGGAATCCTGTAATCTTCGGTATCAGCACCAGTGCCGGTGGAAATATCAGGGCTCGTGATTAAGAAAAAAAAGGGAAATTTCAATTTCAAATTAAACTTTCTAAAACTCAGGCCGGATCATTTTTCAGATTCGGCCTGTTTTTGTATTTTTGCGGGCAATTATTATTTAGTGTTTCATTTCTTGCCTTAAACCATAAACTTTGAGCCCCTACAAGCACCTGTTTTTTGATCTTGACCGCACCCTTTGGGATTTTGACCTTAACAACCGTGAGACTTTTCTGGAAATGTGTGAGTTTTTCAAACTGGAAGAAAAAGGGATAAAGGACTCCGAATTATTTTACAATCTTTATCAAAAAATTAATCTGGCACTTTGGGATGCTTATAAAACAGGAGCGATAACCAAAGAAAGACTCAATTTCAGCAGATTCTTTCACAGCCTTAACCTTTACAATATAGCCGATAATGAACTTGCAACCCAGATGGGAGCATGGTATATCAGGGAAAGCCCACTGAAAACCCATCTTTATCCGGGAACATTAGAAACCCTTGAAAAGCTTTTCCCAAAATACCAGATGCACATTGTTACCAATGGATTTGAGGAAGTTCAGTTTACCAAAATAGAAAATAGTGGATTAAACAAGTATTTCCAAAGTATAATTACCTCTGAGATGGCCGGCTATAAAAAACCCGACAAAAGATTTTTTGAATACGCCTTCAGGGAAACAGGTGCAAAACCGGAAGATAGTATCATAATCGGTGATGATCCTGAAGCAGATATTTTAGGAGCACACCAGATAGGTATGGATCAGATTTGGGTAAAACACAAGCCCTTAAAACCTGAAACCACAAAACCCACTTTTGCAGTAAATACATTACATGAAATTCTGGAGATACTATAGGTAATTCTTAAAGGTTGCCAAAATCGTTTCTCCCCCTCGTACTGCTTCGCCCAACTTAACATTTACCTCAGTATTAACCGGCAGAAAAACATCAACCCTGGATCCAAATTTAATGAAACCCATCTCCGAACCCTGCTCAACAACTTCACCTTCTTTGCTGTAGCAAACTATGCGGCGGGCCAGAGCTCCTGCAATCTGGCGAATAAGTAATTTTCCATGATCAGGGTGATCAACAACAACAGTGGTGCGTTCATTTTCGACAGATGACTTGGGGTGCCAGGCAACAAGGTACTTGCCGGGGTGATATTTAAAGTAAGATACTCTGCCACCTGCAGGATAGCGGTTTACATGAACATTAACCGGTGACATGAAAATGGATAACTGAATTCGCTCATCATGAAAATATTCATTTTCCCTTGTTTTTTCAATAACCACAACCTTTCCATCGGCAGGACATAATACCTGATCTTTATTAACGGGTATTTTGCGATGTGGCGAACGGAAGAATTGTAAAACTACAATAAATATAACTGTAAAAACTGCGTAGCCGATATAATGCCATGTGGTTTGCACAGGCCATAATATGTTAATAATAACCGAAAGGCCGGCAATAAACAACAATGTCATAAAAAGGCTGGTATAACCTTCCCTGTGTATTTTCATATTAAACCTGATATAACCAAATTATTAAACTGACCCAATAATTACTTTTTAGCAATAAAACATCTTTTTGCAAAAACAGGTATCATGCAATAAAAAAAAGATAAACAAAAACAAACGGTGTAGCCATGATAAAACCGTCAAAACGATCAAGAATGCCTCCATGGCCGGGCAATAAAGTTCCGCTGTCTTTGCACTTTACGCTTCTTTTAAGCATGGATTCAAACAAATCGCCATAAGTACTCAAAACAACAACAATACCTCCGATAATCAGCCAGTCAACATCACTGATTTCTTTATAAAACATTCCCAGTATCCAGGCTGTTATCAAACATAATATTCCGCCTCCGGAAGTGCCTTCCCATGTTTTTTTAGGCGACACCCTTTCAAACAATTTATTTTTTCCAATTGCAGTACCCACAAGATATGCTCCTGATTCATTTACCCATACCAGAAAGAAAAATCCGAGTACGGTTGAGTAATTATAAGTTTCAGGATGAAACCCCGGATTGGGAAAATAGTTTAACAAAGCAAAAGGTACTGCCACATATAGCAGCCCGAAAAATGTAAATGCTACATTGGTAAAAGGATGTGGAATATTCCTGTACAATTCAAGTAAAAAAACCAGAAACACAAGCAGGAAATTAATGAGCAAGACCTCAATAGGAGCCAGTTGCATAGCAACAAAAGCATTGGAAATAAACAAAAACGCTCCGGCAATGGTACCTAAAAGCTTATTGGGCCTGATATCAACTTTTTCAAGTAAAGAATAGAACTCCCACAATCCCAAAATGGTAATCAGCAGAAACAGCCCTGTAAAAACATACTTGCTGATTACAACAGAAAAAATAATAAGAATAACAATAAAAATGCCCGTAACGGTTCGTTTTGCTAAGTTACTCAAAGCTTTTCCCTTTCAATTATCTGCCTTGCCCTAAGTATGTAATCGTGGCTGACATAAAGTTCTATTTCACCAAACAAATAAGCTGAATCTTTCTTATTCAGCGAGAAACATTTTATCCCGTTGTCTTCCAGAACTGCCTTGACAATTTCAGCTTTATACTCCTGTTGAGTGCTATAAACAATCTCCCAGTTCTCGTTCATACCTTCGCAAAGATGCTATAAATTTTAAATTTCTCAAAAATTTAATTTTCAGAAAATCAAAAACTGAATTTCCAGAGATTATCAGAATGTTTCTCTGATTACCAACTGTAAATATTCAGCTTTGGTAATAAATTTACTCATCAGCTTCCTGGACGCTTTCATCCTGATCAATAAAAAACACCAATAATTCTTCGGGTCCATGAGCCCCCATCACCAAAGTTTTTTCAATATCGGCAGTTCTGCTGGGTCCTGTCACAACACTCACCATAGATGGCATACTCTTTTCTGCATATTTTCTCTTCATTGCTGAGAATGCATCTTTAAGATCAAAAACCAATTGATTTCGCCAGGCCACAACGATATGAACGGAAGGAAAAATAAAACCCTTACGTCCACAGGGTTGCATGCTGCTTACCATAATACTCCCCAGTCGGGCAATCAGAAATTCGCAGGTTGTAATGCCTGCTTCGCACTCTTTGAAATCTTCCCTGGAATTGATACAAAAGATCCCATTATCATTAAGGATATTCTGCAAATCAGGTTCATAACAATGTAAAGAGTCGATTTTACGGGATTCCAGAAAGGATCTTAAATGGGCTGCAAATTCATCTTCATCGCTGCAGTAAACAAAATCTCCATTTACCCTGGCTAAAGCTTCAGCAAATGCAATTTCATTGTACTCCGATTCGGGAGATACATAAATGTCGTCGGTTCTTTCCTCATTGGAATATGGAGGATCCATGGGGTTTACAAGTGCATCTCTTACAGCTTTGAGAACCTTTTCTCTTGATGTGCTTTCCTCCATACTCTGGTTTTAAATCAAAATAGTTAATTCTGTTCCTTTCTTACTGCTTTTTCATCATCAGTAACAGAAGGAATATCCGTTAAGCTTTTGTCAACAATTGGTTCTTTAGCTATTCCATCTAACGGCTGCTCTGACTTCTCTTTCTTTTCTTTCTTTTCATTCTTATTTTGTATCTCTTCTTTCTCTATCCTGTCCAGTTCTTCTCCTGCATCATCGGCCTGTTCTTCAAACATTTCATGATGCTGATCGGGAAATGGTCTTTTTCCAAAAATACTTTCCAGATCCTCCCTGAAAATTACTTCTTTTTCAAGTAGAAGGTTTGCCAGTTTTTCAAGCTTATCCTTGTTTTCCAGAAGGATATTTTTGGCACGCTGATAGGCTGACTCAACCAAAGCACTTACTTCCTGATCAATGATTTCAGCAGTTTTTTCTGAATAGGGTTTTGTAAAGGCATACTCACTTTGCCCGCTCGAATCATAATAACTGACATTACCAACTTTCTTATTCAGTCCGAAATATACAACCATTGCATAAGCCTGCTTCGTCACTTTCTCCAGGTCATTGAGAGCACCTGTAGAAATTCTGTTGAAAATTATATCTTCTGCTGCACGTCCCCCCAGGGCTGAAGTAATTTCATCAAAAATCTGCTCATAGGTAGTAATTTGCCTTTCTTCGGGCAGATACCATGCAGCTCCGAGAGCCTTACCACGGGGAACAATGGTGACCTTTACAAGCGGATGCGCATGTTCGAGCAACCAGCTTGTGGAAGCATGGCCTGACTCATGAAACGCTATAACTTTTTTCTCCTGTGGAGAAATGATCTTATTTCGTTTTTCCAGACCACCAATAATACGATCTATAGCATCCAGAAAATCTTGTCGTTCAATAATTTTCTTGTTTCTCCGGGCAGCGATCAAAGCAGCCTCATTACACACATTGGCAATATCGGCACCTGAAAATCCGGGTGTTTGTCTTGCCATAAAGCCGGATTTAACATCTTCAGAAAGCTTCAGGGGCTTCATATGAACTTTGAAGATAGCTTTTCTCTCTTCCAGATCAGGCATTTCAACCTGAATCTGCCTGTCGAAGCGACCTGCACGTAACAGAGCACGGTCAAGAATATCGGCCCGGTTAGTAGCGGCAAGGATAATAACACCCACGTTGGTTCCGAAACCATCCATCTCAGTAAGAAGCTGATTGAGGGTGTTTTCCCTTTCATCATTCGCACCTGTCATGGGATTTTTTCCACGGGCCCGGCCAACGGCATCAATCTCATCAATAAAAATGATACAAGGGGCTTTTTCTTTTGCCTGTTTAAACAAGTCGCGTACTCTGGATGCACCAACGCCTACAAACATTTCCACAAAATCAGAACCGCTAAGAGAGAAAAAGGGCACCTGAGCTTCACCTGCCACAGCTTTGGCCAGCAGGGTTTTACCTGTTCCGGGAGGGCCTACCAGGAGAGCCCCCTTGGGAATCTGACCACCAAGGTCAGTATATTTTTTGGGATTCTTCAAAAAGTCAACGATCTCCATGAGTTCGATCTTGGCCTCGTCAAGTCCTGCAACATGATTAAAGTTTACATTAACACGGGTATCCTTGTCAAATACCTGGGCTTTGGACTTGCCTATATTGAAAATTTGTCCGCCACCGGCACCACCAGCCATTCGGCGCATGATGAAAATCCAGAAAACGATAAGCAACCCGATCGGCAGCAACCAGCTCAGGATATCGGTTCCCCAGTCTTTTCTCTGTTCATAAAAAACAGGAATACGCTGATCGGCACTGACATCTTGTTGTGAATCACGTACCAGTTGTTCAAAATTATCTACTGATCCGATTTTAAACGTATAATGAGGCCCTTCCGAAAGACCACGCTCTCTAACATCATCATATCTGTCAATACGATCTTCACGTATAAAAACTTCAACAATTTCTCGGTTTACAACAATGATCTTTTCCACGTCGCCTGATCCCAGCATTTGATTTTCAAATCTCTGCTGCGAAATCTCTATGGCGGTGCCACCCCAGTTGTAAAACTGCAGTGCAATAAAAAGTACAGCCAGAATGGCATAGATCCAGTAAAAATTAAATGGAGGCTTACCCTTACCGGGAGCATTATTCTGATCCTTTTTGTTGCCCGGTTCATTGCCTGTGGTTTTTTTATTTTCGGGTTTAGTATTTTTTTCTTCTTTATTCATTGGAGATAATTATTCAAAAAATTTAATATGATTCTATTTATCAAGAAACTATTCTTTAACATTAACTGCCGGGGCATCAGCCCACAAATCTTCAAGGTTGTAATATTCTCTTACATGTTGCTGGAATATATGAACGACCACGTCAAGGTAATCAAGCAATATCCATTCTGCATTGGCAAAACCTTCCTTGCGACTTGGCTTGATTCCGATTTGCTTAGAAACCTGGTCTTCTATGGATTCGGCAATAGCATTTACATGTGTATTGCTCGTACCATGGCAAACAACAAAATAATCACAAACTGTACTATTGATCTTCGCCAGATTTAGGCAGGTAATGTCAAGTCCTTTTTTTTCCTGAATTCCTTTAATAATTTCGTCTTTTAAAACCTCAGTTGCTTCAAGTGTTTTTTCAATAACCATGCATTATCTTATTTGTTCTACTCAGATTTTTGATTCAAGTATTAAAATATTTCTGCCTTTTCAAGGCCTCATTTAAGATTGTTTTATATATGGCAAAAGTAACTAAAATTAACGAGAATAATGTTTTTATGATGCTCACAGCTTTTGCTTTACAGTTTTTTAAGCGTTATCTGAAAATAAAACATTCAACACTCATTTTGCATTTAAAATCAAACGAAATAAGGGTTATAATGTTCTGTAAGGATAAGATATAAATACTGACCGGTAAGTAATTTATAATAATTTTACTATATATTTCAGCAAACACTCCGATTATGCACTTTGGAAAAAACATCATCAGGTTTGAAAGACTTGATTCTACCAATAAAAAAGCCCGTGAACTTCAAAAAGATAAAGATCTGCCAGAGGGAAGTATAGTTATCTGCCATGAACAATATGCTGGACGCGGTTACGGAACCAATGAATGGGAAAGTGCAGCCGGCATGAATATTACTGCAACCTGGATACTAAAACCCTTTTTTCTGAAAGCTGATGAACAGTTTGCTATTACTAAAGCGGTTTCACTTGCTGTATCAGAAACCGTTAAATACTTTTACAAAGGTGAATTACCTGTTACCATCAAATGGCCCAATGATATTTATGTAAAAAACCAGAAAATTGCAGGCATTCTTGTGGAAAACAATATCATGGGAAATGATATCAGAGATTGTTTTGCCGGAATAGGACTCAACATTAACCAGGAAGTTTTTTATTCAGATGCCCCTAACCCCGTTTCTTTGAAAGTGCTTACCGGAAGTAATTTCGATACAAATACCTGCATCAATTTATTGTCTGAAAACCTGCAAAAGTATTATTATCAGCTCAGAGAATCCGGGCCCGATGCTTTGAATGATAAATACAAAAATTCACTTTACCGTCTGGGAGAATTATCGGAATTTGTATCCATGGGGACGAATCTCCAGGGAACAATTGTGGGGACAGACAGTTATGGTAGACTCGAAGTAAAACTGAAAACAGGTGAAAAAAAAGTTTTCGATTTCAAGGAAATATCCTTTGTAATCTGACCTTCTAGGCAAAATGCTCCTGAAGCTTTGTTGCCAACATATTCACAAAATTTTGCAAAGGTCGTGATGCAACAGATTTGATGAATGGGTTCAGATCAGCATTGAAAACTAATTCCACCTTACAGCTTTTCTCATTAACATCAAAAAGGAAACAATCCAGGGTATAATCGATAGGATTTTTGCCATCGGCAATAATGTGTATATTCCGGTCAGGGTTTTTTGAAGCAATTCGCATGGAAAGATCAGCCAGTCCTTCTATGGTGAAAGAGCAAGTGTCCTTATCGGCCTTCCAGTTCCTGATCTGCTCAGGCATGAGGTGTTCAAAATTGGTAAAATCACCAAGAAAATTAAAAACTTCTTCAGAGGAAGCATTGATCACTAATCTTTCGCTAACAAATTCGGTCATTGTGTATAGTTTTTATTTAAATGGTTTGTGGTTTGGTTATGGGTTGCAGAGTTCGGGGTTTAAAGTTTTTAAAGGTAACATTTGATTGTTATCCAATCTCAATCTCAATCTCAATCTCAATCTCAATCTCAATCTCAATCTCAATCTGAACCTTAACCT
>JAHYJP010000238.1 GCA_019429055.1 Bacteroidales bacterium | reverse complement strand
CTTTACCGCATTGTTATAGCATTCAACCATTTCAACAGTATTGTAACCATTACCGAGCTTCTGCCCGATGGTACTGAGAGCATTACTCCCCAGATACTCTCTATCCTTGCCAACCGTAATAATACCTTTTTTCCGTTTTCCTGCAGGGGGGCTGAGCGTGTGCTTACCGATGATGATATTTTTATGCAACAGGTAGAAAAGGGAATTTCTCATTGTGCCCGGGGCGATGTTTTCCAGATTGTGCTTTCGCGGAAATATGAACAGGATTTCAGTGGCGATGAATTCAATGTGTACCGTGCATTGCGCTCCATCAATCCTTCTCCCTATCTTTTTTATTTTGATTTTCTGGATTTCAAGCTGTTTGGCTCTTCGCCGGAAGTGCAGTTGCAGGTAGGTGATGGCAAGGCAAGCATAAATCCCATCGCCGGAACCGTGGTTCGTAGTGGCGACCCTTCCACTGATAATAAACTTATTGCCGGATTGCTGAAAGACCCGAAAGAAAATTCGGAGCATGCCATGCTGGTCGACCTGGCCCGTAATGACCTGAGCCGCCATGCAAGGAATGTCAAAATCGACAGTTATCGTGAAGTACATATGTATTCTCATGTCATTCACCTGGTTTCAACCGTGAGCGGAGAACTGGAAGAAAAGGACAGACTTTACCGGCTTTTTGCCGATACCTTTCCCGCAGGAACTTTATCGGGAGCGCCCAAGCACCGGGCGGTGCAGTTGATTGACCAGATTGAAGGAAAAGCAAGGGGTTTTTACGGCGGTGCCATAGGATTTATGGGATTTGATAATACACTGAATCAGGCAATTATGATACGATCTTTCATGAGTCGCAACGGTACATTAAACTACCAGGCCGGTGCAGGTGTTGTAATTGAATCCAAACCTGAAAAGGAGCTTGAAGAGGTAGAAGGAAAGATTTCGGCTCTCCGCAGAGCTATAAAGCAGGCGCAGGAAAGCTCAGACAGAAATAACGGGGCTTCCCTTTTGGGAGAAAAACAACTCAAAGAAATTTAAACATGGCAAAAATTCTCATTCTCGACAATTACGATTCCTTTACATACAACCTTGTGCATTATGTAAAGGATTTTGAAAAACATGATGTGGAAGTGTTTCGCAACGACCAGATTAGTCTGAATGATGTTGACAAATACGATGGCATTATTCTTTCTCCAGGTCCGGGTTTGCCTGCCGAAGCAGGCCTGTTGCTCAAAATCATTGAAAACTATTACGAAAGCAAAAGGATTTTTGGCGTTTGCCTGGGACAGCAGGCCATTGCCGAAGTATTTTCGGGCAACCTTATCAATCTGAGTAAAGTACACCATGGTGTTGCCACACAGGTTGAACTTGTGCAGCCGCAACACTATATTTTTGAAGGATTGCCTTCGCAGATTGAAGTGGGCCGCTATCACTCCTGGGTTGTAGATCCCAAAAACTTTCCGAAGTGTTTACGCATTACGGCTGTTGATGCACTGGGAGAAATTATGGCATTGGAACACAAAGAATACGATGTGTGCGGTGTGCAGTTTCACCCCGAATCTATACTAACGCCGCAGGGGAAGGAGATTATGTTTAACTGGTTGAAAAGATTCTGAATGAAGTCCGAAGACGGAAGTCCGAAGCAAGTATCGGCCCAGCCCCCTTCGAAACCCTAAGGATTCAACGAAGTCAGAGGGACCGGTGGGATGATAAAAATATAATATCTAAAACATTCAATTTCGTATTTTCTCAATTTCTTACTTTCTCATTTTCTTATTCACCTATTAAACCAATAACTTAATAACCAATAACCAAAATACAAATATGAAACTTCTTCTCAATAAACTCCTTGAATCACAAACCCTGACACGCGCTGAGGCATTTGACCTGATGCACAGCATTGCGGCTGAAAAGCTCAATCATGCACAAATGGCAGCCGTGCTTGCATCTTTTATCATGCGGTCTATCAGTCTGGATGAATTGCTGGGTTTTCGCGAAGCACTCCTGGAACTGGCCATCAAACCTGAACTCAACAACGGCGATGTCATCGACCTGTGCGGCACCGGGGGTGATGGCAAAAACACCTTTAATATATCCACTCTATCCGCTTTTGTGGTTGCCGGAGCAGGTATTCCCGTGGCCAAGCATGGCAATTACGGGGTATCATCCACATCGGGTTCATCCAATGTGATGGAACACCTGGGCTATCGTTTTTCCAACGAAGAAGATAAACTGAAGCGCGAACTGGATGAAGCCGGTATATGCTTTATGCACGCACCATTGTTTCACCCTGCGCTGAAGGCTGTGGGTCCAGTGCGCAAGGAACTGGGCATTAAGTCTTTTTTCAACATACTGGGTCCGTTGGTAAATCCCGCCCTTCCCAATTACCAGGCAAGTGGTGTTTTTAATCTTGAAACAGGAAGAATTTACAGTTACCTGTTACAAAAAGAGAACAAAAAATTCAGGGTGGTTCACAGTCTGGATGGTTATGATGAGATCAGTCTGACTGCCGATACCCGCATTTTTTCGCCATTGGGTGAGACCGTTGTTTCTGCTGAAGATATGGGACTGCCTTCCAACAAAGCAGAAGACCTTTTTGGCGGAGACAGCATTGAAGACGCTGCTGCAATTTTTATGAAAGTATTGCAAAACCAGGCGAGTCCGCAACAGAAAAATGCTGTGGTTGCCAATTCTGCCATTGCCATTCAATGCTATAGAAACGAACTTTCCCTGAAAGATGCAGTTGAGCAGGCTACTGAATCCATTGAAGAAGGCAAGGCCTACCAAACATTTCAAAAACTCATTAAACTACAGTCATGACCATACTCGACGAGATCATTGCATATAAGAGAACTGAAGTACAGGAAAACAAGGAACTTTATCCCGTAAAACTGCTGGAAAAAAGTCCATACTTCACCGCACAACCTGTTTCGCTTGAAAAATATTTACTGAGGCAAGACCTTTCAGGTATTATTGCTGAATTCAAAAGAAAATCACCATCCAAAGGGATCATTAACGAATTTGCCGACCCAGCTGTAGTTTGCCTGGAATACATGCAGTCAGGGGCTTCTGCGCTTTCGGTAATAACCGACACCAAATATTTTGGTGGAAGTAATAGAGACCTTATCACTGCCAGGAAGTTTAACTACTGCCCCATCCTGAGAAAGGATTTTATTTTGGATGAGTACCAGGTTATTGAAGCCCGCAGCATTGGGGCTGATGCCATACTTCTCATTGCTGAGGTTCTTACCGAAGAAGAATTAAAAAGATTATCAGAACTGGCATTTAGCCTGCAGTTGGAAGTACTTTTTGAGGTACATGATAAGGATAATATTGATAAACTCCCTGCAGATGCCCGTATCGTGGGAATAAACAACCGTAATCTGAAAAACTTCGAGGTGAACATCCAACATAGTATCGATCTGCAGGATGAACTTCCACCGCAGGTTTTGAAAATCGCCGAAAGTGGAATCGACAGTCCGCAAACGGCAGCAAAGCTGCTTTCATCGGGCTTTTCAGGTTTACTAATGGGTGAACGTTTTATGCGGGAAACCAATCCGGGCCGGGCGTGCAAGCTTTTTATACGAAATATGGAAAACACTTCCGGGTACGACTTAAAGTTCGTGCCCGGAATTAAGACCGAGTAAAAAAAAAGTCCGGGCGCGAGCTGTAGTCGCACCTGGACGGGTAAAAACTTCCGGGTACGACTTAAAGTTCGTGCCCGGAATTAAGAAAACGTAATAACAAAGTCCGGGCGCGAGCTGTAGTCGCACCCGGACGGGTAAAAACTTCCGGGTACGACTTAAAGTTCGTGCCCGGAATCAAGAAAACTTAAAAACAAAGTCCGGGCGCGAGCTGCAGTCGCACCCGGACGAGAAAAACACTTCCGGGTACGACTTAAAGTTCGTGCCCGGAATCAAGGAAAAGTAAAAACAAAGTCCGGGCGCGAGTTGAAGTCGCACCCGGACAGGAAAAAACATTATATGCATTTCGAAACAGGCCATATATACCATATTTACAACCAAGGAAATAACAGAGATAAAATTTTCTTTGAAGAGAAAAACTATTATTTCTTCCTGGAAAAATTAAAAACTCACGTTATTCCCTTTTCTGATATCCTTGCCTGGTGCTTAATGCCAAATCATTTTCATCTTTTGGTCTATATTACAAAAACCGAATCAGATTTTGATCCTGAGAAAAATAAAAGTGAGACCCGAGCTCGCTCACTTCAACAGTCCATAGGTATCATGCTAGCTTCTTACACCAGAGCCATAAATCAATCCTACAATCGCAGCGGCTCACTTTTCAGAAAGGAGACAAAGGCAATATGTGTTACCAAGGTTGACAAAATTGCTCGTTCATGGTTAAATTCTCAAGGTGTAACAATGGTAAATGCGGTAATTCCGGAAAACCAATATCCAAATATATGCTTTAATTATATTTTGTTTAATCCTTTAAAGGACAGGCTTGTAAAGAAAAATGAAGATTGGAAGTTTTCCTCCTATGCAGATACCATTAATTTAAGAAAGGGTAAACTGATTTCACGTGAAAGAATCAGGGAATTTGGATTGGAAGTTAATGAAAATGATGAAGAATAATAAAAAAGTCCGGGCGCGAGCTCTAGTCGCACCCGGACGATTAAAGACTTCCGGGTACGACTTAAAGTTCGTGCCCGGAATCAAGAAAACGTAAAAACAAAGTCCGGGCGCGAGCTGTAGTCGCACCCGGACGGAAATAACGAAAGATGGTTAAAATAAAGGTATGCGGTATCACCCAAAAGGAAAATATGTTGAAAATTGGAGCACTTGAACCGAATTACATGGG
>JAHYJP010000237.1 GCA_019429055.1 Bacteroidales bacterium | reverse complement strand
CGTTGCGTGCAAATTCAATAGTGGCGCATTGCATACCCAAACAAATTCCCAGAAAAGGGATTCTCTTTGTACGGGCATAGGTAATGGCTGAAATTTTTCCTTCAATACCCCTCTCGCCGAATCCCGGGGCTACAATGATCCCGGACACACCTGCAAGAAGATTATCAATATTCCCTTTTTCAATATGCTCGGAATGAACCATTTTCAAATCGACCTTGCATTTATTGGAAGTACCGGCGTGTATAAGTGATTCAATGATGGATTTGTATGCATCCATCAGTTCCACGTACTTGCCAACCAGTGCAATCTTTACAGTTTTTTCAGGATTCTGCAGCCGGTTGATAAACTCTTCCCAGGTTTGCAGCTCGGGAGTGCAATTGGGCGACATCTGAGCTTTTTTCAATACCTGCAGATCGAGTTTTTCTTCAAGCATTAGCAATGGAACCCGGTATATGCTGTCGGTATCAATGGATTCTATTACAGCAGCGGGGCTTACGTTGCAGAAAAGAGCAATCTTATTTTTTATGCTATCATTGAGGGGTTTTTCGGTGCGACAAACCAGGATATCGGGTTGCACACCATATTCCTGCATGGTTTTTACAGAGTGCTGCGTAGGCTTGGTTTTCAACTCTTTGGCTGCAGCCAGATAGGGTACCAGGGTAAGATGTACAACTATGCAACGGTTGCCAAGCTCCCAGCGCAACTGCCTTATAGCTTCAATATAGGGCAGAGATTCAATATCGCCAACAGTGCCTCCGATTTCGGTAATTACAAAATCATATTTATTGTCTTCTCCAAGAAGTTTGATGCAATGTTTGATCTCATCGGTAATGTGTGGTATTACCTGAACGGTTTCGCCAAGGTAATCGCCCCTTCTTTCCTTGTCAATTACAGATTGATAGATCCTTCCGGTGGTAACATTATTTGCCTGTGATGTTGGCACATTCAGAAATCTTTCATAATGCCCGAGATCAAGATCGGTTTCCGCCCCATCTTCAGTAACATAGCATTCGCCATGCTCGTATGGATTAAGTGTGCCGGGATCGATGTTGATATAAGGATCGAGTTTTTGAATTGTGGCTGTGTAGCCTCTTGCCTGGAGTAATTTCGCAAGTGATGCAGAAATGATTCCTTTTCCCAACGAGGATGTTACACCTCCCGTTACAAAAATATACCTGGTGGCGGATTCAACCTTAGACATGTTACAAGAATTCTGTTAAGAGGTTTAATGCTTTTCCGCTTGCGAAAGTAAGAAAAGATTAGCAAAAAGGAAGAAAAAAGAGTGATGATTTATTTTTTATCCTTAGAATCTTTTTCGCTTTGAATTTTCCTCTCAATAATTGCATCTTTGGGGCCGGAATATTTCGATCTTATATCAGGTTCTACCTGTTCTTCGGTATTTTTTTCTTTAAGTGTTTTTTTCCTTTCGGCGATCCTGGTTTTTCCGTCGTCATCAAATTCTGTTTCTTCAATTACGACATCCTTTACAGTTTTCCTGTCACGGGGCCAGAAACCACACCCGCCTGCTTTTTTTATAAAGTAATATCCCAAAGAAAGTGCTATAACTATGCTTGCAATTCCCAGAACTTCCAGACCTGAGTATTTGTCAAAATCCAGCAGGATAATTTTTCTTGCTATGGCAATAAGTGCCACCAGCATAACAACTTCAACGTGTATATCGTGTTTCTTAAAGTAAACTTTAATGGTATCAAGCAGCTCAATTCCAATGAGAACCAGCAGGAACACACCAAACAAGTCCATTAAAACATTCAGGTCAAGAATAAATACATCTGATTCCAGTATGCTTTTAATTACCATGTATCCCAGTTGAACGGTTGCTATGATCAACAGCAACGACATTAAGCCTATAAGGGTTTTTATGATGTATCTTTCTACAACCTTTACAGCATTATTTAACCGAACAGTGCTTTTGCGTTCTTCCATTGCTTTTTAGTTTTTAATGATGCATTCCAGTTTATATACCCTGGTATTAAATACATTATTATTAAACGATTATTATTTGTATTTGTTTCAGAATGTCAGGTCAGTAAACTACCTTAAATAAAAAAGCCGGGAAAACTACCCGGCTCTTTCAATTCAGTATTATGCACAATTAACTCAGATGGGTAATTCTTCATTTACTTCTTCTTCAACTTTACTTATTTTGTTGAGTAACTGAAGCATTTTTTCATGCCCAAGCGTTTCATGAGTCAGTTCCTGAGAAGCTTTAATGAAATTTTCTGTGTAATCTTCAACAGGAAGTTCCTGTTGCAAGGTTATTTCAATGGTTTCCCCATTTTTAAGTTCAACGGGAATGTTTATTGTTTTGAAATTGAATGTGCCTGCATGGGCTGCCATTCCACCTAAGATCATTGCGGTTGTTAATATATTTTTTCTCATATCTAAAATGTTTTTATATATTTTTTAATGTTTATGTTTTTATACCTAATTGTTAATCAATATTCTAATAAAAAATTGTGCCTTATTTTTATTTAGACCAAATATAAATAAGATTTCGGACATAAAATAATTAAAAAAATGAAAAAATTCCTTAAATATTTTGTTTAATCTATCTATTTGAAAAATTAAACAAAATATGCCTAAAAACGTTTTTTAGGCATATTTTGTTTATATGTGATACTCCCAAAATGAAATTGTTAGTAGAGCATTAAAATTATTGATAATTCTATTGAACAAAATCAACTTAAAAAGCGCTAATTACTTTTAAAATTGTAAAATAAAAAAAGCTAATGAGAATTCTTATTATATATAGCAATCATTACGGAGATAATTTTAACTCCCGGTTGCTCGAAAGATTAAAAAGTAAAATTGCCCATTCGGGTGACGAGTTTATAGTGAGAGATCTTTATCAAATGAATTTTGATCCTGTATTGCGGACAAAAGACTTTGAAATGATATCATCCGGAAATCCTCCCGATGATATAAAAAAGGAACAGGAACTCATCAGGTGGGCAGATATTTTGTTGTTCATTTATCCCATATGGTGGGGAGGTATGCCTGCTATAGTTAAGGGCTATATTGACAGAGTGTTTTCATGGGGGTTTGCATACAAATCAAACGGCAATGGTCCTTATCCGCTGCTTACCGATAAAAAAGCCATATTAATGAATTCATTTGGCCAGTCGCGTGCTGAATATGAAATGGGTATGTTTACCGCGATGAACCGGGTAAATTCTGAAGGAGTATTTGGATTTTCAGGAATTGAAGTACTCCATCAGTTGTATTTTCCCTCCATACATACTGTTTCAGAAGAAGTGCAGGAAGCATATATAGCTGAAGCGGAAAAGCTTATGCTTAATCTTGAGCTCGCCGGAGTCTAGATTTTTCCCGGGAGAAATTTTATAATTTTGCCCGGCTTAAATACAAAAACTTTTCCTGCCCAGGTAGGTTTACTTTTATGCAGTAATATTTTAAGGATTTCATGGAGGAAAAGTACAAAGTTTTACGAAAGTCCACTCTTCTAATAGGCAGTACACTTACGGTTATGGCCGGTGCAATTGTTGCACCGGCCTTGCCGCAAATAAGCAGGGAGTTTGCAGATATTCCGGGTATTGAATTGCTCAGCCGGCTGGTTCTTACTCTTCCTGCCTTGTTTATGGGTATACTTGCCCCTCTTGCAGGCTATCTTACTGACCGTTCAGGCAGGAAGAAAGTTCTGTTATTCTCGCTGATACTATATGCCGTAGCAGGAACCACCGGATTGTACTTCAATGATTTCATGTGGATACTGGCCGGCAGGGCATTGCTGGGTATTGCTGTCGGAGGGCTTATTACTGCCATCATTACACTCATCGGTGATTATTTCGACGGAGAGGAACGAAGTCGTTTTATGGGATTGCAGGCTGCTTTTGCCGGTATGGGCGGACTTATATTCATCTCGCTCGGAGGTGTTCTTGCTGATCTGAACTGGCGAATGCCATTCCTGCTGTATTTTGCGTCGCTCGTTGTTTGGATTATGGCACTTATATCGGTATATGAACCTGAAAAAGAGAAGGAAAGCAAAAATGAAAATCCTGCCAACCCGGATAAAAACAGAATTGAAAAAATACCCAAAATGGTTTTCCTGGTTTATGGCGTAACTTTCTTTTCTGCACTGATTTTTTATATGATACCGGTGCAAATGCCCTTTATGCTTAGTGATATGGAAGGTATTACCAATACTAAAATTGGTTTCGCTATAGCTTTTGTAAATGTAGCTTCGGTAGCAACCTCTGTAAATTATGGCAGGGTTCGGCGCAAATTCAGTTTTCCGGCCATTATGGCGATAGTTTATCTTCTGGTATTTCTGGGTTTTATGATAATCAGCCAATCCGATACCTATTTTATGACAATTGCAGGCATAATCTTTTCAGGATTAGGATTCGGACTCATGATGCCGAATATTAATTTGTGGCTTATATCACTGGCTCCAGCTGCCATGCGCGGGCGCCTGGTGGGTTATCTCAATATGGCTTTGTTTCTTGGGATGTTTGGTTCACCCATAGTTATACAGCCACTTGTGGTACTTTCAGACCTGTACTTCACCTTTTTTCTTGTGGGATTGCTTTTGTTGGTATTGGCATTAGCTTTCTTTTTCTACACCATACTAAAAAGAAGCTCCTGAGCTACCAGCGGTCAAACTCCAGGGGTTTTCCTCTGAAACTTTCAGCAAAGTTTCCGTTCTCATAAACCAGCTCACCGTTAATAAAAGTGTGAGTGGGAGTTGAACTGAATGTGGTGCCTTCGAAGGGTGACCATCCGCACTTGTATAAAACATTTTCTTTTGAAACGGTATGTTTCTTTGATGGATTAAGAATGACAAGATCTGCATAATA
>JAHYJP010000236.1 GCA_019429055.1 Bacteroidales bacterium | reverse complement strand
GGTGGATAGTTTGGAAAAACAAATAGCTGATTTTATCTGTTACTACAACAATATCTTAAGCAAGCCTATTAATTGGGCTTTTAACACTGTTAAATACCGACAGAAACTTGCAAGTTAATGCACTAGACCGTTACCGCCAATGCTAAAAAGACAACGACATTGAACAAAATGAACGACAGAAATAAAATGCCAACCGCACATTCAGGAACATTTGCTTGCCCCAACCCACGGGCGACCGCTTCGCAAGCAAAAGAGCCTGAATTTTTGCCAACGCACCATAAAGACATAAGATGATTTTAAACATTACGACAACTCATAAGCCAGCAACCGACTTAGGCTATTTGTTACATAAACATCCTGACAAGTTTCAGACTTTTGATTTATCTGTTGGGAAGGCTCATGTGTTTTATCCGGAAAAGGGAGAAGATAAAACAACCATCTGTCTATTACTCGACATTGACCCTATCGACATGGTTCGTGGTGCAAGAAATTTGGGCGGAGACGGTTTTGCACTTGGACACTATGTTAACGACAGACCCTATGTTGCATCATCATTTATGAGTGTTGCTCTTTCAAAAGCCTTTTCATCAGCAATGAATGGAAAGTGCAAGGACAAGCCTGAACTTGTTGATATTAAACTACCATTCGAAGTTTCTATTGCTTCAATTCCCGCTCCAAAAGGTGGAGAAATTTTGATTCGAAAATTCTTTGAACCACTTGGTTATAAAGTGGAATTGAAGCGACATACATTAGATGCCAAGTTTCCTGAATGGGGAGACAGTAAATACTTCTCTTTAAAACTTGAACATATAATCACAACAAAGGAATTGCTTTCACATTTGTATGTTTTAATTCCAACATTGGATAACGACAAACACTATTTTGTAAGTGAAAACGAAATTGAAAAACTACTACAAAAAGGGGAAGGTTGGCTGAAAGAACATCCTGAAAGGGAGCAAATAATCAGACGCTACTTGATTAATTTAAACTCCTTATCAAGACAAGCACTTGAACGACTAAGCGAAGGAGAGGAAATTGAAAATTCAATAGAAGAGCCAGTTGAAAAGACTGAGACTGAAAAAAAGAAAGAAACCCTTCATGACAAACGAATAAAATTAGTGGCTGAAAAGCTTGTTGAATCGGGAGCAGAAAGGGTTTTGGACTTGGGGTGTGGAGAAGGAAAACTCATCAGACAACTACTAAAGCAAAAGCAATTTACTGAAATTGCAGGAATGGACGTTTCTTACAATGAATTATTAAAAGCGAAAGAGAGACTTCACTTTGAAGAAATGTCGCCTAAACAAAAGGAAAGAATCAACCTATTTCAAGGCTCATTAACATATAGAGACAAACGACTTGACGGTTTTGATGCCGCAGCGATAGTAGAAGTTATTGAACATTTGGATTTAAACAGACTGAAATCGTTTGAAAGGGTTTTGTTTGAATTTGCAAAGCCCAAAACCATAATTCTGACCACTCCAAACAAAGAGTATAATGTAATGTGGGAAAAATTGGATGCTGAGAATATGAGGCATGACGACCACCGTTTTGAATGGACAAGAAACGAGTTTGCGGAATGGGCAAACAGAATAGGAAAAACTTATAATTATAGCGTGGAGACATTACCAATAGGTGACGAAGAAGAAAACATTGGTGCTCCATCACAAATGGCAATATTTAGATATGGAAATTAAAGTACCCGAACTTTCATTAGTTGTTTTAATCGGTGTTTCAGGTTCGGGAAAAAGTAGTTTTGCAAAGAAACACTTCAAACGAACTGAAATATTGTCGTCTGACGAATGCAGAGCATTAGTTTCAGATGACGAAAATAGTCAGGCTTCTACCAATGACGCTTTTGATGTTTTGTATTACATAGCGGGCAAACGCTTAAAAAATGGCTTATTGACCGTTGTAGATGCAACCAACGTTCAAAAGGAATCAAGAAAAGGTCTAATTGAATTAGCTAGAACCTATCATTGTTTACCTGTGGCAATTGTATTGGATTTGCCAGAAAAAGTATGTGAAGAACGAAACCTAAGCAGACCCGACCGAAACTTTGGCGGCCATGTGATTCGTCAGCAAGCTCATCAACTGAAAAAATCAATCAGAAATTTGAAGCATGAAGGATTTAGACAAATTTATGTTCTCAAATCCATTGACGAAGTTGAAGCAGTTCTTGACATCAAAAGAGAGAAACTTTACAACGATAAAAAAGACGAAACAGGTCCGTTTGACATTATCGGAGATGTTCACGGATGTTTTGACGAGTTGAAAGAATTACTATTAAAACTTGGCTATGAAATAAACCAAGTTGAAGCCAATAATTCAAATTTTGGATTTGAGGTAATAGCTCCCGAAAGCAGAAAAGCAATTTTTGTTGGCGACCTTGTTGATAGAGGTCCCGATTCGCCAAGTGTTTTGCGTTTGGTAATGAGTATGGTTAACTCAGGTGCAGCGTATTGCGTGCCAGGTAATCATGACTTGAAATTGCAGAAATATTTGAATGGCAAGCAAGTTCAGTTAAAGCACGGTTTAGAAGTTACCGTACAGCAATTAGAAAATGAAACTTCCGAATTCAAGAAATCGGTTGAACAATTTTTATACAGCCTGATAAGCCACTATGTTTTTGATAATGGAAAGTTAGTTGTTGCACATGCAGGATTAAAAGAAGAAATGCAAGGTCGTGGTTCGGGTGCAGTCCGTTCTTTCTGTATGTATGGCGAAACAACAGGAGAAATTGATGAATTTGGTTTGCCAGTCAGACATAATTGGGCTAAGGAATACAGAGGCAAAGCAAAAGTTGTTTATGGACATACACCAGTTCCTGAAGCAGAATGGTTAAACAAAACAATTGATATTGATACAGGTTGCGTATTTGGCGGTAAATTGACCGCATTGCGTTATCCTGAAGAAGAATTAGTTTCAATTCAGGCAAAACAAGTCTATTGTGAGCCAATAAGACCTATAGACTTCAACGAATCAGAAAATAAACTTAGCTCACAACAAGAATATGATGATTTACTGAACATTGAAGATGTAACGGGAAAACGCATAGTCCAAACTAGACTAAGAAACAATATAACAATCAGGGAAGAAAATTCTATTGCTGCCTTAGAGGTAATGAGCCGTTTTGCTATCAACCCAAAATGGTTGATTTATCTACCACCAACCATGTCTCCATGTGCAACAAGTGAATTGCCTGAATTTTTGGAACACCCTTTACAGGCATTGAATTACTACAAAAAAAGAGGCGTTGAAAAGGTTGTTTGTGAAGAAAAGCACATGGGTTCTAGAGCTGTTTTAGTAATATGTAAAGATGAAGCAACAGCTCTAAAACGCTTTGGAATTGAAAATGAAGGCATGGGTGTATGCTATACACGAACCGGCAGAAACTTTTTTAATGATTCAGAAATTGAGAAAGCATTTATAGAAAGAGTCAATCAATGTCTGACAAACACAAACTTTTGGGATAAATTCAATACAGATTGGGTTTGCTTAGATACTGAGTTAATGCCTTGGTCTGCAAAAGCACAGGCATTATTAAAAGACCAGTACGCTTCTGTAGGTTCAGCAGCAGGTGGCGCATTACCAGTAGTTGAGCAGGCATTACAAATGGCACTTAACAGAGGAATTAAAGATGTTCTGCCGTCTTTAGAAAAATTTGCCACTAAGAATAAAGCTATAGACAAGTATGTGAAGGCTTATCAAAATTACTGTTGGACAGTTGAAAGCATAGATGACTACAAATTAGCTCCGTTTCATATTTTAGCAACAGAAGGACAAGTTCACGTTGATAAAACACATGAATGGCACATGACTAACATTGAAGATATTTGTCAAGGCGACACCAAACATTTTATGGCGACACCCTATAAAATAGTTGACTTAAAAGACCAATCAAGTTTTGACGAAGCAGTTCAGTGGTGGCTTGACTTGACAAGTAAAGGTGGAGAAGGAATGGTTGTAAAACCTTACGATTTTGTTGCTTATGGTTCGGACGGACTATTGCAACCAGCCGTAAAATGTAGAGGAAGTGAATATTTGAGAATTATTTATGGTCCTGAATATGACGCTCCTGAAAATATTGACAGACTAAAAAACAGAGGACTATCAAGAAAACAATCTTTAGCACTAAGAGAATTTGCACTTGGAGTTGAAGGACTTGAAAGATTTGTGAAACAAGAACCATTAAGACGAATACATGAAAGTGTATTTGGAGTATTAGCATTAGAAAGCGAAGATGTTGACCCAAGACTATAACCCAACCCTTTGCAGCCATACACATTGGCAAGCCGCTCAAGCCAACGCACTATCCAAAGCTTGCCAAAGAGTATGTCTGCCCAACCGCACGGCTGACAGAAAAACGGACGAAGAAAAAGAAGCACTAGGCGGTAATCGAGTAGATGGCTCCGCCAGATAACCTGACGGAGTGCACCTCTCACACCACTAAGCGTACGGGTCACGTACTTAGCGGTTCGCAAAATGATGGGTTAAGTTGTAAATAAACGTCCAACATAGCTTGGTACTTTCGTTGTTTTAGCCTTTTGAGTGTTATCGTTGTTCCCAAAATAGGGCTTTGAGCAATTGCCCATCCGCCTTTCCTCGTTCTGCTCCATGCGTAGGCATGGTCTTGGTCAACTCCTAATCGTATAAGGTTTTTCCTCTTTCTTTCGGGTTTTTTCCAATCTGTCCATATACAGTAGCGTAAACGGTTACGTAACCATCCATCTAAATCGCGAAGTTTACCGTTTATACTTGTGCCTCGAAAATAGTTTAACCATCCTCGTTGTACTTCGTTTATTTTGGCTATTCGCTCTTCAAAACTTGCTGGTGTTGTTTTTCGGGTTATCGATTTTACTCTTGTTTTCAATCGCTTCCATGCTTTTT
>JAHYJP010000235.1 GCA_019429055.1 Bacteroidales bacterium | reverse complement strand
CTCCCGTTTTTACGGTAACTCTCCACCAGTTTATAAACGGTGTACCGCTCACGGGTTGTTTTGTTATACTTTGTAAATGGCTTAATAAACATATAGCAAAGCTATCCAACTATTTGTTTATCAACAATCAGAGAGGGGGGACTACATTTGGAAAATCAAAACTCATGAAACGTAACACACTGATCTTCAGTATGCCATTTTTGGCTTCATAGACAATTGTTGATAAATATCCTGGTTATCAACCGATTTTATATCACTTTTGTATGGATACCCTGCAATGTGGGTTAAGGCACTTTTGCAAGTCGCACCGGCGACACTAAACCCAAACCTGCAAAAGAGCCTTATTTTAAAACCTGATTACTAACCTGACTAATTTATAATACGACTGCATTTAGTACGGCCGGTATAATTAATGGGTTCGTTACAGTTTTTGCTTTTACTCCTGCACACAAGCCATTTTGTAATGGTCATGCAATCGGACACGCTCAACTGCTTGCATTTATAATTGAGTATACCCTGACAGTTTTCTGGTTAAAGTACCTGGATTCAAACTGGTGCTTTATCGGATAGCAATCACTAAATTATACCGCCAGGCCTATGTTGTTTTAATTGACACAGCAGGAGATTTTTTGAAAGAGCTTCATTTAACTGAAGGACGTGGTACCGGTTTTCCTACTATTTATAAAGCGCTGGAAGATAATGGTTCTCCCCCTCCAGTTATGGAAACGGACGAACAATGTACCTATTTTCTCTCGGTCCTTAAAGCCAATGCTGATTTTGTAAAATTGATTGATGCTAACCAGGCAGGTAACCAAGTAAGTGACCAGAAAAGTGACCAGAAAAGTGACGAAGTAAGTGTCAGAGAAAGTGCCAGAGTAAGTGACCAAGTAAGTGACCAGGTAAGTGACCAGGTAAATGACCAGGTAAGTGATGAAGTAAAAGAAGTTCTAACATATTGCAAATCACCGAAATCCCGAAAGGAGATCCTTACCAGAATCGGACTTGCAAATCATACCACTAATTATAAAAGGCATATTGTGCCACTACTTGAAAGACAAGGGTTAAAAATGACTATTGCTGAAAATCCGAAACACAGGAATCAAAAGTATATTACAACAGAATCAGGGGAAAAAATGTTGGAAAAATAAATGGAACTAAGTAAGCAACTGATATTATTCCGGTATATCCTCAGGCAGTTTGGTTATGAGGAATTTGAAGTTCTGAGGGAGGAGTTCAATAACAAAGGGCAGGGAGTAAGTGCAACAGGATATACTTATTTTGCCAGCCTGCTGATGAGCAATTCCGATAAACTCATTGATGACAGGGCAATACAGGTGTATGATGAAGCTATTCAGTTATATGAAAAGAGACTCAGGGAAAACCGGGCAGAACCATTCTTTTCTTTCAAATATTATCAGTGGTTTGCACTTCTGTTTACTGAATATTTCTTTGATGTATATCACAATAACAAAGATCTGCTGAATCATGCCCTGAATGAATATCTGGAAGCTGACAGTAATTTCAGGGAGGTTGAACAATTTACTGAAAATGATCTTAAAAAACTGGCTTACTGGATGGCTGCCGGGAGTGGTAAAACGTTACTGATGCACTGTAATTACTGGCAAATAACGCGATACAACAAGAACTGGGAGAACATAATACTTATAACACCCAATGAAGGATTAAGCCGTCAGCATTACGAAAGCCTTACTGAAAGCGGAATCCCGGCAAAACTGTACTCCGGTAGCGAGGAAAGCCTTAAAACAAAGGAGGGTGAAATTCTTATTCTTGAAATAACAAAACTTGTTAAGAATAAAGAGGGTGAAGGGGTAAGCGTGGATGTTGACTATTTCTCGGAATAGCGCAATCTCGTTTTTATAGATGAAGGGCATAAAGGCAGTAAATCGGAAGAACAGACCTGGAAATCTCTGCGGGAATACCTTACAAGAGGGAAAGATTCATTTACATTTGAGTATTCTGCTACTTTCGGCCAGGTTATAACAGGAAAAAATAAGTTCCTGCTTAATGAATACGCAAAGTCTATAATATTTGATTACTCGTACCGGCATTTTTATACTGACGGCTACGGTAAAGATTTTTCTGTTCTGAATATTGACGTTAAGAATGAATACAGTGAAGATCAGAACTGGTTGTTATTGTCTGCAAGTCTTCTGGGGTATTACGAGCAGTTAGGATTATTTGACAGATATCATGATGAACTGAAAGAATACAATATTGAGAAACCATTATGGGTTTTTGTTGGAAGCCGTGTTATCAGTTCAGGGTCCAACTCACTTACTGCAGATGACAAATTAAGCATTTCAGACGTAACCAGGATTATCGGGTTTTTCAAAAAAGTATTAACCGAACCTGCGCGGTTACAAAAAACCATTGATGATATACTCGCTGAAAACACCGGATTCAGAGATACTAACGGAGATGATATTTTCAAACACAGGTTTGAGTACCTGCGAAGTGAAAAGCCGCGGGCTGAAATTGTTCTCGACACAGTATTTAAAGGAATCGGGAATATTGAAGCATGGCAGATTAAACAGGCTGAAGGGGAGATCGGCTTAAAGACCAGGACAAGTGAGAATTATTTTGCCGTGATAAATATTGGCGATGTGCCAAAATATGCCAAAACACTTGAAGCTGACACAGGCGGCGATCTGACTGTTCAGGATGATGTATTTACAAGATCGCTCTTTCAGTCAATTTCGGAATCAGATTCCCCGGTCAAAATCCTGATCGGATCGAAGAAGTTTATTGAAGGATGGAATTCATGGCGGGTTTCAAGCATGGGTCTGATGAATATGGGCAAAAGTGAAGGGGCACAGATCATTCAGCTTTTCGGCCGGGGTGTAAGACTTAAAGGGAAAGGTCTGTCCCTGAAAAGAGAAGAGAAGAATACATATTATTATCTCAGGGCTTTACAGACCATCTTCATCATGGGGCTTAATGCCTCTTACATGAACCGATTCTTGTCAGAAATAGAGAAAGAAGTGCCTGACTATTCCGAATTTCCGATCGAAATCCGGCTGAATAATGAAGAAAAATGGAACGGTAAATTACTTTCCTTCAAAAAAGACAGGGAGAAAGAATTTAAATCGTGTTTAATTGCTCTTTCTTTTAGTCCTGAGATAGCTAAAAGAATTACCGCTGATCTCAGGAACAGGATTATGATCGCAGAAAGTGGATTCAATAATCAGCTGACAGAAGACAGAGAGACATACTCAGAAAATTTCCTTCATACATATTCTGACTTTATTGACTTCGATTTTATACTCCTTGAAGCTAACAGGTATAAACTTCTGAAAGGCTATAGTAACCTGTTGATCTTTAAGGAAACATTAAAACAAATGATCCGGGAAGGAAATGTTACAATTTACAGTCATAAAGGGCAGTTCGGATTAGAAGATGCCATTTTGGGAAGAATTCATGGAGTTGCATTAAACATAATAAAAGAATACATCCATAAATTTTACGCGGATAAAGAAAAGAGGTTTCTTTCAGAATTTCTGACCTATGATATGCCGGACTCTGAAATGCATAATGAATTATTTCCTCCAAGCCAAAAGATGATCGTAAGAGTTCCCAGAAGGCATGAATCAATTATAAAGGAGTTGAAAGACAGCATCTGTGAGATTTACAATAAGGATAACAAGGTTCTGCCATCACTTCATTTTGATAAACATTTATATTCCCCCATTGCTATAATTGCCGAGGGAAAAAAAATTCGGGAAATAAAAATAGTACCCCCAAGACTTAACGAAGGGGAAACCACTTTTATAAAACACTTACGCGCATTCGTCACTGAATCCGGAATCTTTAGCGGACGTGAGGTCTTTATTCTCAGAAATCTTTCGATGAAAGGTTTTGGATTTTTCATGGAGAGTTCCTCTTTCTATCCGGATTTCATTATCTGGGTAGTTCATGGTGTAACCCAGTATATCTATTTTCTTGATCCCAAAGGGATTATGCTTGGAGAAACGAACTTCAATAATCCCAAAGTATTATGGTGCAGGAATGATGTGAGAGAGCTGGAACAAAAGATCCATGCGGATTTAGCAAATAATAATACTGGCATCATGGTAAATATCTCCGCTTATATCCTGTCAATTACTCCGTTCGAGAAAGTGACGAAAATATGGAGTGACGGAGGGGTAACCAGAGAATATTTTTCCAGGAACAAGATACTATTTATAGAGAACGATAAGGGATATCTTAAAGAGATTTTCTCAAATCTTCCTGTATAGTATATGTCCTGATCTACTGTTAACCGACAACCCAAAGGAAAGCCATAAACATTTTTCACAATAAGACAAAACTTTTTATAACTAATATGGCACTCCCTCCGACCGCTGGTTTTTAAAGGCTTTCATATACCAGATAAACTCATCAATAAACCTTGATGCTGACGGTTCAATCCTTGGATTAAGAGGAACGAGATCATCATCAAACAGACTGCCGATCTGAGGGAAGGGGAGTATGGATGATATTGCAGGCATACCCAGCTCCCCGACGATAACTCTCAGGTGGACTGCAGCCCTCACTCCTCCGAATATGCCGGCTGAATAGGAAGCAATTCCCGACGGTTTAAAGAAATATTCGCTTTGAAAATGATCAAGGATATTTTTCAGCGCCGGAGGAATACTATGATTATACTCACCTGTTACAATAAGAAATCCATCCGAGTCATTAAAGTATTCCGACAGCCTCTGCATTGGTTCGGGTGCAGTGCCGGGTGGAAACTCCTTATACATTTTATCAAGCAGGGGAAGTTTGAATTCGAGGGGGTCAACAAAATGAACCTTAATCCCCCTTTCTGCCATTTTTCTTTCAAGATATCTGGCTGCCTTAATGCCCTGGCGGTCGTTTCTTACAGACCCGTAAATTAAACTTATTGTTAGCTTCATGTGTAAAAGTATTTGTTTTTATTATTTGTCGGAATAACCCATTAACCTGACAAGTTTTTATAATAGTTCATTTATTCCCCGTATATTTCGCTCTCCGGATAGAA
>JAHYJP010000234.1 GCA_019429055.1 Bacteroidales bacterium | reverse complement strand
TCCTTACACCGAAGCAACTAATCCGGATATTACCCTACCAAAATTTGATGATCAGCGCACCATCTATCAGGGGTTGATTGCAGAATTGGATGAGGCCATGGCAACTATTGGCGATGCAACCCGAACCGGGGCAAATGTGGACGATGTAGCCGAAAATGATATCTATTGCAACGGTGATTTACAAAAATGGAAAAAGTTGGCAAACACACTTAAGCTCCGTATTGCCATGCGTGCCTATGGTGCACAGGGAGCTGACTTTGCCGCTACAGCAATAAATTCGGCACTAAATTCTCCATTATTGGAAACTACGGAAGACAATGTTTTAATGAAAAAAGACGACATCATTTCGCAATGGACTGCTGCTTGTTATGGCGATATTTGGTACAATTTCCCGGTTGGCGGAACCTGGACGGTTGGCAAAACCCTTGTTGATGTCCTTCGCAACAATAACGATCCCCGGCTGCCAGTTTATGCTCAACCGGCAAAAGGAGGAACAGCAATTCTTGAAAAACCAGGTGGCGCAGAAGCAGATAATCATGACAAAAGAGTGGCGTTTATTGAAAGTATTCTGACAGAAGCCGGTGTTGAATACTCTAAAAATGTACTGGCTGATGGCGATGTTGAAATTACTATGCCAGAAAACAGCTATTATGTTGGTTTCCCTACAAGGGTAAACGGCAAAATAAAACCATATATGGCAGACTTGTTCTTTTCCATTCCTGCAGAAGTTATTATAAGTGCAAAAAACTCAGGGCCTATTCGCGATGAATTGGTTATGTCGTCTGCTGAAGCCTACTTTTTAAGGGCGGAAGCTGCCGTTCGCGGACTTGGATCAGGTGATGCAAACAGCCTGTACCAGGAAGGAATCCGTCAGGCTATGAAATTGTGGGGAGTGAGTGATGGCGACATTGAAACATATATTTCCACTGAACCCATGGCTCAGCTTAGTGGCACACAGGAAGAGCAAATTGAAAAAATTGCTACTCAGCGCTGGATTGCTGCTTATACCGACGGCTTTGAAGCCTGGGCCATTGTGAGGAACCTGGGTTATCCAGCCGAACTTGCACAAGGAGTAAGTGATCCGGATATTTATGGCTTAGGTGATATAAACGGAAAATATCCGCAACGGCTGCGTTACGGGAATAATGCCAGAAATACCAATACAACCAACTACAATACAGCAGTTTCGCAACAAGGACCTGATACCCAGGAAACCAAACTTTGGTGGGCAAAATAAAGTCCTGGTAATTTATTAGAAAAAAGGCTGTCTCAAAAAGGCAGCCTTTTTTTAAGTAAAAGTTTTACATTTATACTTTATTCATCTAAACCAATTTTAAATGAAACAATTATTGCTTTTTAGACGTATCCCGTCTACCAAGTAGGTCTTGAAATGCTTTTTAAGATATTATAATTTTGCTTATCGTGGGGGGGTTGTTTCCTGGCCACACTTAAGATTTTTCCCAGTTCTGGGGTAAAAGTTCGTTCAGCTTATTGGCTTTGTGGGTTGGTATCCTTTCCAGTACATCTCTTAGCCATTCAAAGGGATTTATATTGTTCCTTTTGCATGTTCCAAAAAACGAATAAAACATGGCTGCCCTTTGAGCCCCCTCGTGCGACCCGGCGAACAGATAATTTTTTCGACCCAGCGCATTGGGCCTGATAGCATTTTCTACCAGGTTATTGTCAATCTCCAAATGCCCGTCATAAAGGTAAGCCAGCAGGTTGTCCCACCTGGGGATGGTATATTGCAATGCTTCCCCCATGGGACTTTTGGGCAGGGTTTGCTTAAGTTCCTCTGCCATCCATTTACCCAGGCTGTTTAATATGGGCAGTGCATGCTCAATACGGATAGATTTCCGTTCATCCGGGTTATGGCTGACATTCCTGGAAAAACGCTCAATCCTGTACAGCTTTTGTATTTCCGTTAATACATATTCTGACGCTTCCCGGTTATAATCCTGCGCTTTTTCAAAATACCTGCGTGCATGCGCCCAGCAATTCACCAGGGTTATTTCTTTTTTCTTCCCAAACCAATCATATACATTGTAACCATCGCTTTGAAGGTATCCCCTGAAACCCTCGAGCATTTCTTTGGGTCCTGCCCGCCCGCGGCCTTTCCGGTAATCGTAAAGCACTGCATTTTGTATCGGCGAGTTATAGACCCAGTAATACCCCTGGTGGCATTTCCCTTTTACATCTTTGTCCAGCACCCGGATTGGGGTTTCATCCACCTGCAGGTAACCCTGCCCAAGCACCAGTTGTTTTTGTTTTTCGAACAAGGGCCAGAGTAAACCGGATATGGAATCCTGCCAGCCATTGATGGTATTGGCGGGTATCCGGACATTTTCCCTTGCAAACCTTTGTACCTGGCGATAAATAGGAAGGTGGTCAACATATTTGTCGACCATTATCTGTGCCAGTAAGCCCGGACCTGCAATGCCTTTTCCAATTGGGAAGTCCGGCAGTGGGGCAATCACGCCAGTATGCGTTAATGTTTCTTCATCTTCGGGTTTGATGTATTTGGGCCGGATGTATCGTTTGATAAAAAGTTTTGCCGGAACAAGTTCCAGTTGATCAGTAACTTCCTTGCCGATGCACTTCATGCCGGTGGTATCTTCTTCGGGTTCAAGGACAATTTCTTCCACTGGCAGGTGGTCGGGTAAAGGTATGCGTCCGGGATGGTTTTTACGCGCCTTCTTTTCGCGCGTATATGTTATTGTTTCTTTTTCCTGCTCTTCTGCCGGTTTTTCTTCTACCTCGAATGGCAAAGACATCTGCCCGTGGATTTCATTGGAAACGAAACGTTCGCGTTTGGCGCCAAAAATCAAGCGGTTGAGCTGGTCGAGACGGAACTGCAGGTATTGGTTTTCTGACTTAAGGTGCTGGTTTTTTACTTCAAGCTTTGAGTTATCGGATTCAAGCTTTTTGCCTGTTTCCAAAAGCTGCTCGTAACTCATATTTTCCAGTGCCTTTGTCATAGTCCGAAAGTACTATATTTAAAGGCTTTTCAGGCAAAAAACCAGGGGTATTTATCAACATATTTTCCGGATAAATAATGGGCTAAATATTTGGTTGATAACGTTTTCTTTTCTGAATGTTTTCAATACTCAAACCATCAATAATCATCACCAGTTTGGCATAATCCAGAACAATGCTTCCGACCGAAGAATCGTAGCGGGGGAGTTCAAAAGTGCCTTTCTCCAGACGCTTGTAATACAGAATAAAGCCGGCCCCTTGCCAGTGCAGCAATTTGATTTTGTCGCGGCGTTTATTGATAAAAATAAACACGTCGCCGTTGCAGGGATTCCGGCCAAGAATATTTTGTACAAGTCCGCTGAGCCCATCGAAGCTTTTGCGCATATCGGTTGGCTGGCTGTACAAATGAAACCGGTTTTCGGATGACAGGGCAAACATGGGCTAAAAGTTTATCAGGTTTTTTAACTGACCAATATCAATTCCAACCGGGCAACTCAGTTGAACTCCATTGGGGAATGAAACTTCTATCCGCCCATATTTTCCGTCTAAAACGTTTGTCGTTCTGTCACCGGAAACTTTCACTGGGATAAATGTATCGGGAGTTTCTTTGTTTTCCTTAAACGAAAGCCCCTTTTCATGCTTATACTTCCTATACCAGTAGCTGAATGTTTTTACCGATAGTTTTTCATGGGCACAAAACTTACTCTGGGATAATCCGCTTTCCTGCCATAGCTCAATGGCCAGGTACATCTCTTCTTTGCTATACTTCTGATTCTTTCGCATGGCGCGAAATTAGGGGTCCGCGGGTCATCTGGCAAGACGAGGTTGGTAGAAGGGATACGTCTGTGATCCAAAACTATACAATATTTTCTGCAGGCAGAAATAGTATCAATCCTTGCTATTTTATAATTTACTCCAATCGTATCGTAAAAAAAGAGTTGGAAAAAATTTGGAAATTTTTCTGTTTGGAATTCAACACAGGCTTTCGTTCGTTTATTGATTTTTAAAATTTTACGGGAGCTAAATTAGACATTGCCAGCAAAAAAACAAGAGAAAACAGATTGAAATATGAAGGTTTTATGAACTCAATGTAAAAACGCAGACTGGCACGAATCTATTTACAACTGAGCACTCCTATTTTTCCCAGACCAGTGGTACTTTATAATTTCGGAATTGCTCATCTTTTGTCACAATTGAAAGATTCTCATATATGGCTTGAGCAATTATAATCCGGTCAAATGGATCCTGATGGTGAAAATTCAATTTTGCATTCTCAAGTATTTGATTCACGGTAATTGGTAATACTTCAAATCCCGTTTCTTCAATGATTCGGAATATTTTTTCCAAATCAGAATTTAAATCCAATCTTCCGAGCGATTGTTTTATTGCTATCTCCCAATAAGACGCAATACTCACGTAACAATTATTATCAATGTTCTCAATAATACGCCTTGTTTTCTCAGGTAGCTTCTTGTCCTCAGTAATAAACCAGATTACTGCATGGGTATCAATCAATAACTTCATTGCATGTATTCGTTGAATCCTTCTATGGGGTCATCAAAATTGCTTTTCATTTTTATCAATCCCTTCGCTTTGCCCGGAATCCTCTTTTTCATCTTTTCCAGCTTTTTAAATTTCTTTTCTTTTAAAAAATCAATAAAGTCTGAAACTTCTGACTTTAATTCCAGGGGCAAATCCGACAATTTGGTATAGAGTTGAATATCTGTCATAATCGTAAAAAAAAATTTAATCCAAAGGTATTAAAAAATTTTAGGTTTTTTGGACTCTAATCGTGAACCACCTCAAACAAATTCTCTGGCAATCTCCCGCTTTCCGGTTAAAATCTCTATTTTTGTGGCTTCGTAAAACGGCAAAGCATTTTTTATCATGAAAATATCGTACAACTGGTTAAAAGATTACATCACACTGGATGAATCGCCCGAAGAGGTGGCAAAAATTTTAACGCAAACCGGGCTGGAAGTGGCCGGCGTGGAAGAGGTGGAAACCGTTAAAGGCGGCATGGAAGGACTGGTTTTGGGTAAAGTAATTACC
>JAHYJP010000018.1 GCA_019429055.1 Bacteroidales bacterium | reverse complement strand
AGTTTTGTTTGTGAAACAATCAAATGCTTTTTAACCTGATCCAGTGAAAGAAGGTCTGCTCAAAAAAATAGAAGTTTTATCGGATGCCGCCAAGTACGACGTGTCTTGCTCATCAAGTGGAACCAGCCGTGCCAGTACTCCCGGTGGTATTGGTACTGCGGCAAAATCAGGCATTTGTCATTCTTTTACTGAAGATGGACGGTGTATCTCTCTGCTGAAAATTCTCTTTTCCAATTATTGTATTTACGATTGTGCTTATTGTGTAAACCGTAAGTCTAATGATGTGAAGCGTGCAGCCTTTAAAGTGGAGGAACTGGTTGACCTTACCATCAGTTTTTACCGCAGAAACTATATTGAAGGATTGTTTCTGAGTTCGGGGGTTATGGTTAGTCCGGATTATACCATGGAACGATTGATCGCCATTGCCCGCACCTTAAGGGTGGAGCACAAATTTAACGGATACATCCATCTGAAAGCCATTCCCGGTGCCAGCCCTGATCTGATTCATGAAGCAGGTCTTTATGCCGACAGGTTGAGTGTAAATATTGAAATTCCTTCTGAGCCCAATTTGAAATTGCTGGCCCCTGAAAAAGATTTTCCCAGCGTCCTTACTCCTATGGACCAGATTTCAGGCGGGATTATCAGCAACAAGGAAGAGCGCAGGAAATTCAGGAAAGCCCCACGTTTTGCACCTGCAGGCCAGAGTACCCAGTTGATAGTTGGAGCCAGCCCCGAAAGGGACCTTGATATCCTGAAACTGGCATCGGGCTTTTACAGCAAACAAAACCTGAAAAGGGTATATTATTCGGGTTATGTGCCTGTAAATGAAAGCGATTCGCGCCTGCCGGTGCTTAAACAACCCCCGTTGGTAAGGGAAAACCGGTTATACCAGGCCGACTGGCTCATGCGGTTTTATCAGTTCAGATATGATGAAATACTGGATGACCGGCACGATTCACTGGATCTGAATATGGACCCTAAACTGGCATGGGCGCTGCGCAATCCGCACTTTTTTCCGGTTGATTTAAATTCGGCTCCTTACGAAATGATTTTGCGTATTCCAGGTATTGGGGTTCGATCTGCCAAACTCATAGTAGCCAACCGCAAGTTTGGTAAAATTTCATTTCTGCATCTGAAAAGGATGGGAGTTGCTCTGAACCGGGCGAAGTTCTTTATACTTTGCCGCGAACTTCCTGACCAAAGCTTCAAACTCCAGCCCGATCAGGTAAAAAGAAAACTGGTAAGATCAACCCACAACCCGGGTATACAGCTAAGCCTGTTTTAATTCTTCCTGAGTTTAATTCCTGATAGTCGAAAAAATTATATCGCTTCCTGCAATAAGTTAAAAGATATTAAGTTATTCTATAAATTTAATTGCAAGGCATGCTTATGATGAATCGCTACTATTTCTTTTTTAATCTTTATTTTAAACCAAAATTGAAAAATTATGAAAAGATTGAGTTTAGTAGTGGCCAGGATTCTCTTAATGCTTAGTTCAGTCCTGATATCTTCAATGATTTATTCTCAGGAGTCAAGAATAGTAGTTGGTTTTCAGGCTGCTCCGGCAATAACATCAATCAGGGGAAACACATTGATTGACAGATACGATAGCAGATTCGTAATTTCCCCGGGAATAACATTTGATTACAAAATTACCAGTAATATTTCCTTTAATAGTGGATTAGCATTTGAAAGAAAGGGTGCGAAAACCCATATGCCTTTTATTAATATGGATCCCTGGATGGTTAGTTGTCAGGATGTAAAGCTTAACTTTGATTACCTTACATTGCCACTTATGGCTGCCTATAACACCAATGGCAAAGTAAATTTTTATATTGGTGGCGGAACATTTCTGGGATATCTGATCAGTCAAAAAACTGTTTTTGGTGCAATTGGTGATACTCCTGAACAGATACAGGATCATACTCATACTATGAAGAAGCTTGATTTAGGTTTGTCATTGATATCCGGAATTAATTTGCCGGTGGCTCACAAACTAATCTTTGATCTGGGACTAAGAAATTTCATGGGTTTAGTTAATACAAGCAAATATGAAATTGCTGATGATGGTTTCATAAAGACCAATTCATATAGTTTAGTGCTTGGATTAAAATATGCCATTTAGCGATTCTAATTAGTTCGCTTCTGCTTCCGGAAAGTTTTAAACACAAGCCTGCCAGGATTTTTTTAATGAAAAAATTCCGGCAGGTTTTTATTCAATGAAAAATTGCATACACATCCAGACTGATAAACTTTCCGTCTTTTATTTCACAATCTTTCATGGTTCCTTCGAGGGTGAAGCCCAGATTATCCAAGGCTCTTTTACTGGCAGAATTTTCTGTTTCCACGAATCCTTCAATGCGGTGCAGGTTTAACTGGCTGAATCCATATTCGCAAATGGCAGGCATGGCCTCCTGCATATAACCCTTACCCCAGTATTCAGGTAAAAGCCACAACCCTACCTCGGCTTTCCGATGTTGTTTGCTCAGATTATTGAAACCACCTGCTCCGATAAACTGACCATTTTCAGCCAGGCAAATGGCCCACCAGATGCCTGTGCCGTCTTTTTCAAGGTGGGCAAACCAGCTCATTTGTTCCTGCGTGGCTTCAAGGCTTTCGAAACGTACCCCGTAATATTTGGTAACATCAGGGTGTGACAGACCGCTGAAAACATGATCAAGATCGTAATCCCTGATTTTTCTCAGCAAAAGTCTTGGTGTGCGGATTTCAGGTTTCTTTTCCATCATATTGTAATTTAAGGTTTTACTTTTTGGGTTCGGGCAGGGGCATAAATTCTGTTTCTCCCATGATCTTACCGAACTGCTGTGCCTTCCATTTTTCCCTGGCCTTTTCGATAAGCTCAAGGCTGCTTGAAACAAAGTTCCAGTGGATATATCTCTTTTCGGGGAAGGGTTCGCCACCAAAAATAAAGATCACGGTATCATCTCCCAGAGTGATATCGCAAAGCTTACTGTCCTTTGCCACCAGTATCTGGTTTGGGCCGTAGGCATTGCCTTCAGTGCTTACACTTCCTTTAAGAATGTAAATGCCGGCTTCGCCATACAATTCATTCCCGATGCTCAGTGTTTCCATGTATTTGCTGCGTATCTCAATCATAAATAATTTGCTGTAAACCGACACAGGTGATTTTTTACCAAAAGCTTCACCGGCAATCAGTTTAAAGTCCAGGTTGTTTTGTTTCCATTGGGGGATGTCTTCTTTCTCAATATGAAAAAACTCAGGTTCCATCTCTTCCAGTTCTTTGGGTAGGGCAACCCATATCTGCAAACCGAATAATGATTTTGCAGCATTGCGCAGATAATCGGGGGTTCGCTCGGAATGAGCAACTGCTTTGCCGGCGGTCATCCAGTTCACTTCGCCGGGTTTGATCTCTGTTTCATTACCCATGGTGTCGCGGTGCATGATGCTTCCCTCAAAAAGATAGGTGAGTGTTGACAGACCAATATGGGGGTGGGGGAGTACATCAAAGTTTTCATTTTCAGTCATGGAAACCGGACCCATCCGGTCCATGTAAATGAACGGCCCCACCATGCGTTTCTGCCGGAAGGGCAAAAGACGACCAACCATAAACTGCCCGATGCGAGCAGCACGTTCTTCTATGATTAAGCTGATATTTGACATGGCATCAGGATTTTATAATTTGTATGCAAGTTAAAGAATTTGCTGTTTAATTTTCAGGAAAGGTCGGGAAAGTTTTAATGATTCCTACAGACTAATGATCGAATAATATGTATACATTTGAACTTTGAAGTCAGGTCGTCCGGACTTCATTGCGGGGAAACAAAATTTATACTATCCAATAACACAAAAAATGAACTTCAGCATTCCTAATCTCAGCCACTTTTTTATTTGCTTTTTGCTATTTTTCCCTGTCTCCGTCAATGCCCAAACTGATGAAAATCAAGAGAAAGACGAAGCAAGCATCAGTAAAAAACATAACCTACCCGAAGCCTTTTCTGAGTCAGCATCCGTTTGGGTCCTGGGTGAAGAGGATTTCAACAAGGGAAATATTGTTAATGTTTGGGACCTGATCCAGGGCCGTGTGCCGGGTTTGCTGATCAGTAATTCAGGTGGTGAACCCGGGGGGGCTGTATCGGTTATTAACAGGAATGCTCTTGTTCCTGATGGTGCAATACCCCTGGTTGTGATAGATGGAATGCCTCTCAACAGCAGATTTCCGGAAGAGATGCGCAACCAGCTTAACTTTCTTCACCCTTCTGATATCGAATCCGTGATTATTTTAAAGGATGGAGCTGCGCAATCTTTGTATGGAATGCTTGCAGGAAATGGTGTTGTTATTATCAATACAAAAAGAACATTAAAAGATGCACCACTGAGGCTGGAATATTCATCTCATGCTTCTCTTGCACAGGTAACTTCAACCATTGATGTTCTCAACGGACCTGATTTCCGCAACCTGGTAAATGAAAGGTACGCCCAGCAACCCAATGCAATCAACAGGCTGGGTCAGGGAAACACATTCTGGCAGGATGAAATCTACCGCAATAGCATTTCGCATAATCATCATCTGGCAGCCGGCGGAAACGCTGCATCCATACCCTGGAGAGCAGCCCTGAATTACAGCGACCACCAGGGAGTTCTTAAAACTGATGGCATGAACCGACTGGGAGGACAGCTAAATATTAATCCTGTATTACTCGACAATCATCTGAGAGTTAATTTCAATATACATGCATCAAGACTTGAAAACCGCTTTGCACCGCAGCAGGCCATCGGCTATGCCACTGGTTTTGATCCCACTCAGCCGGTGCTTGATAGCGGTAGTCCCTATGGAGGATATTTTACATGGACTACCGACAATGGTCTTCCTCAGAGTGTTGCTATGCCCAATCCGGTTGCATATCTGGATTTAAATGAAGATATAGGAAAAACCAACTCACTCCTTATGCATACGCTTGTCAGTTATGACCTCCATTTCTTCCCCGATCTGAGTGTTGATTTGCAGGTAAGCAGGCAAAATTTTAATTCAGAAAGAAACCACTTGATTCCTGGTTATGCATCCTGGCAATATTTTTCCGGAGGTATGGACAGTCGGGAGACCAATGATTTTGCCAATCAATTGCTGGAAGGCCGGCTGAATTACAGGAAAAATCTGCCGGGGATAAAAAGCCGTATAAATATTATGGCTGGAGTTTCACGACAAAAATTCCGCAACGAATACTCATGGTTTATGTCCAATCTTGAAGGTAATCTTGCCAATGAACCCTATATGGTCATGGCCGACTTCGATGGATGGTCTGAGTCAAACCTTGCATCATTCAGTACCCATGTTGATTATACTTTCGATGATCGGTATTTTTTACATTATTCATACAGAAACGACCGATCTTCAAGGTTTTCGGAAGAAAATCGTTCTGCAGGCTATCATTCTGCTGCAGGAGCCTGGAAATTGCATAATGAATCATTCTGGCCGGAAGATTTTGTTCTTTCCCGGCTCAAATTGCGCGCAGGTTATGGCGTAAGCGGATTCATCCCCGTTTTTGCCGAAGCTGCAATCAGCTATGATATTAAACCCGAGAGGATTACTACACTGAATATGGGCTTCGAATACGCCCTTTTGCAAAACAGAATTTTCGGTACACTCGATTATTATCAGGGAGATCGCAGTGATATGCCTACGACTGTTATGATTCCGGCAGGCACAGGCTGGCAGTATATCATTACCAGTGAAGGCAATATGAATTTTAGTGGTTTTGAATTTTCAATAAACACATTACCCGTTACAAGAGAAAATTTCACGTGGAGATTAGGTGCCCATATTTCAGGTATGAAAAATGAGATTGTCAGTTTGTATGATATTACCGATGACTATCCGGGTATCAGTTTAGGTCCTGTTGCAGGGAGCTTCGGAAACTCCGTTTTAATCCTGACCAATGGCTATCCTTCATCATCTTTTTATGTTTATGAAAGTATTTATGATGCAGACGGATTGCCCCTGTTCAATTTATATGTGGATCAGGATGGTGACGGTCAAATAACCGATGCCGATCGGATCCGCTATAAAACGCCTTTTCCCGATTATTACCTTGGGATTTCTTCTCAACTGCATTACAACAACTGGAACTTTGCCTTTTCCGGCAGGGCCGGCATTGGCAATTATGTTTACAACAATACCAGTTCGTATTTTGGAAATTACAGCCGTCTTTACCGTCCTGAAGGACCCTATCTGGGAAATATTACGGCTGAAGCAGTTTCGTTAAACTTTGACTATGGTCAGTATCTTTCCGACTACTACGTGCAGGATGCATCCTTTTTCAGGATGGATTACATCAGTCTGGGTTATGATTTCAGAAATTTAAGGGAGGGTGCCTTAAACCTTCAGCTCACAGCCACTGTGCAAAACGCATTTGTCATAACAGGTTATGAAGGGCTTGATCCGGAAGTACCATCGGGTATTGATTTTAATTCTTACCCCCGCCCCAGGATTTTTACTTTGGGTGTGAAAGTGGGATTTTAGGATTTTATTCGGAATAGTTTATTCCTGATAGTCAGTTATTCCAGGTTTCTTCGACTGTTATATCAGAAAAACTATATTATGAACTAAAACCTACTCCGATGAAAACTCAATTTTTACTTCTGATCCCTTTTATGTTTTTTATTCAAAGTTTGAACCTTAAAGCTCAGGATGTGGAAGTTTGCGATAATAAACTTTTCATATTTTGGACCAATGCTGATGTTATATTTGCAGAGAATATGGTTTTAAAATATACTAAAGCTGCCAAGGTTGAGAATTGGTTCGAACAGGTTACTCTTATAATATGGGGTCCGTCTGCAAAGCTTACTGCGGAAAATGTGAAAATCCAGAAAGAACTTCACGAACTTCAGGAAGCGGGAGTGTTTATAGAAGTTTGCTCAGTTTGTGCTGATGCATACGATGTTAAGGATATCCTTACCGGTATTGGCCTGGATGTAAAACCCATGGGTATGCCGGTTACCCAATATGTTAAGTCAGGTGCAAAAGTGCTTAATTTTTAGCTTTTAATATGTGGATTATCTGCTTAAGTTTGTTGGAATAAAAAGTTTTTTATTATCCAATAACTTTATCAGAAATTAGTTTTTGATACCGTTTTCAAATGGGTGAATAAATAGGATCACATAGTAAGGTTTGTTTTTTCTCTTAAATTTTCCAAACCACATAAACAATTATGTTTACATTCGTTTTACATGAGTTAAAGTATTTTTGTAATAAAGAATTAAGCTATAAAACCAGATGCAGACCCAACTTTTTGCTCCTTTCAGTTTAGGTAATATTCAGCTGTCCAACCGGGTTGTGATGGCACCCCTTACACGCCGCCGGGCCGATAATTCTGCACTTGCTGCCGATGATATGGTCGCATTGTACTACCAGCAGCGTGCATCAGCCGGACTTATCATCTCGGAAGGAAGCCAGATATCGCCCCAGGCTTACGGTTATACAGGCAGTCCCGGTTGTTACACGCAGGCCCAGATGGATGGCTGGAAAAAAGTTACGGAAACCGTGCATCGTGCCGGTGGAAAGATCTTTATGCAGCTGTGGCATGTAGGTCCATTTTCACATGCATCATTGCAGCCGGGCAATAAGGCCCCGGTGTCGGCATCACCGGTTACACCGGAGGGCGAAGTTCTTACGCCTGAAGGGCGGGTGCCCTATGAGTCATCCAGAGCAATGACCAAAGATGAAATTCTGCAAACGGTAAAAGATTTTGCCAGGGCAGCTGAAAATGCCATTAAAGCCGGTTTTGACGGTGTTGAAGTGCATGGTGCCCACGCATATGTGATAGATCAGTTCATCATGGATGGAACCAATAACAGGACCGATGAATTTGGGGGCTCTGTGGAAAACCGTGCCCGCTTTTTATTCATGATCCTCGATGGAATTTTAAAACAGATCCCATCAGGACGGGTTGGTCTGCGACTTTCCCCCCGATCTGTGAAGAAAGGAATGGAAGATTCAACACCGGAAAAAACTTACGGTTACATTGTAAACAAACTCAACGATTACAACCTGGCTTATCTGCACATCAGTGAAATGATGACACCTGAAATGCGACTGGAGAATCCCGCTGAAAGCATCATACCATATTATCGCAAAATTTACAATGGCACACTTATCTCGTGCGGTGGCCATACCCTGGAAAGTTCCCATCGTATGCTGGAAAACAATGAGGCCGATCTGACAGCCTTCGGAAAACCCTTTATCTCCAACCCCGATCTGGTGGAAAGACTAAAAAATAATGCAGAATTTACTCCATGGGATAAGGATACCTTTTATCACGGAGGTGCTAAAGGATATATTGATTATCCTATGTTGCAGTCCATCCACGAGTAAGTGAATAAATCAACCAATCCCTAATCCTTTCGGCCTCGGGATTTCATTGCGTTAAACTTCACCATCTCTCAGCTTGAATCTTAACCTTAACCCATCAACCCCTCACCTCACAGATCAGGTGTTTTCTATCGGTCTTTTTACGCATTTAAAATGCAAAGAAACGCTTATCTCTCCTGATAGTTTCGTAAATACCTTTACAAGTGAAGAAAACTATCATTACATCGAACATTTATCGAGGGAAAAGTTATGGTTAAAATTTTACGCTACATAGCTATATTGTTATTCATCATCTTTTTCATTCCATTTTCCAATGGTCAGATTGTTCCTTTCCTGGAGAATGAAGTATTTGAGAAGGATAATTTTTTTGAGGAAGATACCTTCCCGGTTGTAATCCATGAAACTTTTGAGGATGGCATGCCCTTCGGTTGGTCCCAACAGTATATTAACAGTCCTGATGGCTTTAATGCCCAGTGGAATACCCGCACAGGAGCCGGACAGATTGCTCCGGGTAACCCTCCCGTCATAGGTGAACCCGATTCAGCAGCAGCTGGCAACAAGAACCTGGTCTTTCAGTGGCAGGGTCAGGGGCATATTACCCGGCTTATTTCTGCACCCATTGATCTTGAGTTTATTGTAAACCCTGTGCTTACGTTTTATCATGCCCAGGTAGCCTGGGGAAGCGGACAGGACAGATTGGTTATCTATTACCGAAAAGGAGATACCGGAGACTGGATTCCATTGAGGCAATATATGAATGAAGTACCCATTTGGATACATCGCTCAATCTCGCTAAATGATCATGAAACCGACCGGTTTTATTTTGCGCTGGAAGGAATTAACGGACACGGCTCAGGGGTTTGTATCGATGAATTCCGTATTATAGAAACCGGCTATATTCCCAAAGTTCTCAATAATTTTACCACCGAACAGGCATCTTATGATTTCATGCCCACGGGAAGTAATAATAATCCTATTCTCAGATCAAGACTGAGAGTTACAGGAAACACAGGTGAACTCAGGCTGCTTGAGTACATTGCCCATTCCCAGAACACTGACGATAATGATATTGATGCTGTAAAACTTTACTGGACAGAGGATGAAGTATTCAATTCTTCAAACCTGGTTGCATCCGCCAATGGTTTTAGTAATGGTGTGGTAACATTTGACAATCTGACCCTTGATCTGCCCACCGGTTACTCATACCTTTGGCTTGCCTATGATATATCTGATGAAGCAACTCATGGCAATTTCGGAGATGCTTATATACCTGCTGGCGGAATTACAGTAAATGGCGACTTTGAACTCCTGGATAACCAAAACCCACCCGGCGAACGCGAAATTTATCAAACCATTTTCTATGACGATTTTGATACAGACAAGGGCTGGATCCTTACCGGCGAATTTGAACGTGATGTTCCGCAGGGTCTCGGAGGGTCTCATGGTAATCCGGGAGCAAATTCTGCTTATACAGGAGAAAATGTGCTTGGTACTGACCTAACAGGGCTTGGCGATTTCCCGGGAGATTATGAGCCCGGCATTGACATCGCTGAATATGCTGCTATTACGCCAATTCTGGATTGCTTTTACTACAAAGATGTAACACTTACCTTTCACCGGTGGCTGAATACAGAATTTACTGATAAAGCTAATATTCATATTTCTACCGATGGTGGAGAATCATGGACCCAAATATGGCAAAACCCCAACTTCATGAGTGACCTTAACTGGTTGCAGTTAACTTATAACCTGCCCCAGGTTAACAGGAAAGATAATGTAAAGATCAGATTTTCCATTGGTCCTACCGATGCATTAAATAATTACAGTGGCTGGAATATTGACAACCTGGTGGTTACCGGTGAGTTTATTACCTATGATGTCGGAGTATCTGAATGGATTGGTCCGGATGAAGGTTGCGGTATGAGTGACAATGAAACAGTTACGGTTACTGTAAATAACTATGGCGCCTGGGCGGTTTCTGATCCCATTCCTCTGGGCTTTTCTCTCGATGGAGGGCTTACCTGGCATATGGACACCCTTTACCAGAATATACCGGTTGGTGGAAGTGTAACACATGTTTTTGTCCCCAAAGCTGATTTTTCAGTTCCCGGAAGATATAACAATATTAAGGTGAAAACTTTCTGGGAACTTGATCAGGATGCCGAGAATAACGGCATCGTACATTCCATATTTTCAATTCCTTACATTTCGCCTCCATATACTGAAAACTTCAACACAAATGATGGATTGTGGACGGCCTATGGAGAAAACAGTTCATGGCAGTGGGGCACTTTGCAGGGTGAGATCATAAACAATACACAGGAAGGCAATAAAGCATGGGGTACTAACCGCACAGGTTCATACAACTCATTGGAAGCTTCGTGGGTGGAGAGTCCCTGTTTTAATTTTTCAGAAACAGAAACTCCGGTTATGGAGTTCTATCTCAACACCCATACCCCTGAAAATATGGACGGGATTGGCATTCAATATTCTCTTGATGAAGGTGCTGCATGGGAGGATCTTTCCATATTTTCGGAAGAATTAGCCTGGAACTGGTATTCATCTGATGATGATGTTCAGATGCTTGCAGACCACTTTGGCAGTCCAAAAGGATGGCATGGAAATTCACAGGGATGGATCCGTGTGAGAGCCATAATGGAGCCTGCCATAGCCCAGGAAGAAAGAGTGAAATTCAGAATGATCTTTGCTTCGCAGGATTTTGGTGGACAAAGTCATACATGGGAGGGTGCAGGTTTCGACAGGGTAAGTATTTATGAATCGCCTCACGATGTGGGGGTAACTGCAATAATTGATCCTGTAAGTTCTTGCGAATTAAGTAATGAGCAGACCGTAACCATCAGTTTAGGTAATTTTGGTCTTAATGCGCTGGAAAGTGGAATGGAAATTCCCGTCGGACTTGATGTGGATACAATTGCTCCGGTTTACGAAACATTGATCCTTCAGCAGAATCTTATGCCAGGTGCTACAGTGAATTACACTTTCAATGCGCATTTTGATCTGTCTGCCGGGCAGGATTATCAATTAACTGCTTATACACTTTTGCCGGGCGATAACGATTTCTATAACCCCGGCAGTCATAATGATACACTGAGCACCATTGTTACTGTATTCGGTTATCCTGAATTCAGTCTTGGCGATGACATCTACACTACAATGCCCGATACGCTTGTACTTGATGCAGGCGAAGGATTTCAGTATTATCTCTGGCAGGATGGATCAGAAGAACAAACATTCCAGGTTACTTCCATTCATTCTGCATATTATACCGCATGGGTAACTGACTATAACGGTTGCCAGGTATCTGACAGCCTGGAAGTTATCGCCAGAGATATTGAGGTTTTCAGAATAAGTCAGCCATTGAGTAATTGCGAGTTGTCTGACAATGAAATGATTGAGGTTGAAGTAAGGAATTCAGGTCCTGATGTTATTGCAGCAGGAACACAAATACCTCTTCAGATATTTTTCAATGAAGAACTGCATGACCAGGGAATTCTTACCCTCGCTGCAGATCTTGCTCCATCAGAAACGGCCGCACTTATGTTATTCAACCCGTTTGATTTCTCTGAAATAAATGAATATGTTTTCAGGATCGTTCACAGTTATCAGGATGCTGATCCGGCAAATAATGTAATTTACTACAGCGTATTCAACGCCGGCTTTCCGCAACCTTTCATTGGCGATACCATTTACACCACCGAGCCTCATCTGATAATTCTCGATGCAGGTGCAGAATTTTCAGAATATTTATGGCAGGATGGATCCACCGATCAGTTCTTCGTACCGGATAATACATGGTCTGCCTGGTATCACGTTACGGTAACTGATCCTTACGGATGCCAGGGAAGCGACAGCGTATTTGTTCTTACCTATGACATTGAGATTGTGGAAATTTTTGAACCACAGGAAGCTTGTGGAGCCAGCGATAATGAGCCCATTGGTGTAAGGCTGCTGAACCATGGTCCCGAAACTTTCGATGCGGGCAGAGAATTTCCTCTGATTTTAAGGTTTGATGGACAGATTCTTAGCGAAGACACCCTGGTTCTCGATCAAAGCTGGTCTGCCGGTCAGGAACTGGAGTTCTGGTTCAATGCCATAATTAACATGGAGCTCCCGCAATCTTATGATTTTCAGATCTATCAGCGCTACAGAGATGCCAATACTGCTAACGATACCCTTGAATTTACAATCTACATACATGGTTATCCGGCCATTTCACTGCCTCCATACATTGTGACTGATTTCCCGGAAACCCTAACCCTGGAGCCGGGTGCAGGATATGATGCTTATTTGTGGCAGGATGGCAGCACTTCTGAAACCTATGATGTGCAAACCTGGGGTCATTACTGGGTAGAGGTAAGCAATGATTTTGGCTGTACATCGTATGCTCAAACTTATGTGTTACCTGAACTTTTCGACCTTGCCCTGCATGAAATTCTTTCTCCTGATTCTGTATGTGCCGGCGGCGAAGAACACTACCTAACTGTTCTGGTAAAAAATACCGGTAATTCGATGATTGTGCCGGGCACTCAGCTTACCATGAGTTATATCTTTGATGGTGCTACCGAAGTAACTGAATCATTTACCGTTACGGAATTAATGTATTCGGGAGATGAATTGCTTTTCACTTTCAACCAGCCTGTTTATACCCACAATCCTGGATACATACCTGTTACAGCCTCAGTAAATTTTGCTGCTGATGAGATAGAAGAAAATAACACTCTATCAAGGGATGTATTCATTTATGATCTGCCACAACCCTATCTCGGAGATGATATTTATACTACTGATCCGCAAAGTGTTGTATTATCGCCCGGCGGATCATTCGAAAGCTATGTATGGCAGGATGGTTCTACTGATCCTGTTTTCCAGGTTGAAGCTCTCAACTCGGCCATGTATACTGTAACTGTAACCGACCAGCAAGGCTGCATAAATTCCGATACAGTAATGGTTATTACTTATAACCTTGAGCTCGATTCAATCATTGCACCGGCAAGCCATTGTACCTTATCAACCGGAGAGCCAGTGATTGTAAGAGTGCTCAATGAAGGATATGACGATTTTACTGCCGGTACCGTTATTGAACTGGGTTATACTAACGGAACCAATGAAAGCGTACATGAGGAATTTGTATTGAATCAGCCTTGGCCGAGGAACACCTTCCGGACATTTACTTTCAATTCAGTGGTAAATATGGCACAGCAGGGAATGCATGAATTTACAGCATTTGTTGCTACCCCCAATGCCGTGCCCGAAACCGACGTTATGATTGCTTTTGTGGAATATGCAGGTATACCTGTTGTGGATCTGGGTCATGATATATACACAAGCCGGCCTGATACTGTGGTATTGGATGCCGGACCGGGGTTCATGTCTTATACCTGGCACGACGGGCAAAATGGGCAAACATATAATGTGAGTGAAATTGGTTGGAAGTGGGTGTTCGTTACCGACATCTATGGTTGTGTGGGCAGCGATACAACTTACGTTGGATTCTATACCAATATACCTGGCTTGGATGATCCATTTACTACAAAAGTATATCCCAATCCTGCTAAAGATCAGATTACCATTGAATTCAGCACCGATATGGTATTTGAAAGGACAGAGCTGGAAATTATGGACGTAAGAGGTAATATGATCTTTAGGGGAAGGATGCCCGATAGCGGAACTTCACGTGAAACCCTGGACGTTTCATTCCTGCAGCCGGGAGTTTATTTGCTGAATATCAGACGAAATAATTACAATCAGTTGCATAAAATCACGATCATACGTTAATCTATCACACCTGAAGTTGAAAGCAGTAAAACCAGACAGAAATCCTTGATCCTTTGTTTTTTGTAATTTTCTTCAATTTTCATCTCACTAAGGTGTGAAAAAAAGGCCGGCTAACCCCGGTCTTTTTTTACAGGAGTAGGTACCAAAAGTTTTTAATATCTTTACATCATTCAAATTTGTATTCTTAAAGTTCAATCACAATGTCATCCATCAAGCTTCTCTCACTGGTATTAATCACCAGCCTGGTCATCGTTACCGGATGCAAAAAACAGCCATCAGTTATTAATTTTGAGCAGGCACACAATCCTGTATCACATAAAATTATGGCACCAGGACTGGGTACCATCGGTATTATCAAAGAGAAGCAGGTTTTTGTTTATTATCTCAATGAAAGTCATAGATGGATACTTGATAAGGTTTCTCAATTTGAAATACCCGAAAATACGCAGGGAGTTTTAGCTTTGGGCATGGGCTTTATTGGTGTTGTGCAGGACAGGGTAATGTATTTTTATTACCTCGATGCTGAGCATAAGTGGACACGCGATGAAAATGTAATGTTTGTGCTTCCGCGAAATTTTGAGCGTATATCAACCATGCGAATGCCCTGGGATGTGGGTCAGATCGTTGTGGAGGAAATCACCGGACTGCTGAGTTTTTATTATATCGATGAAAGCGGCCGGTGGATAAAAGATGAAACCGCTGAGTTTGTTATTCCTCCTGAAACCGACGACTATCTCATGATCGGCGATATGGATATCGGAATTATTAAGGATAATAAGCTGGGTGTTTATCAGCTTACAGATGAAGGCGAGTGGGTGCTTGCCGAAAATATGGTACTGGCCCTGCCCGAAGATACCCAGGCTGTTTTATCATTTGAGTCGGGAATTATTGCTGTTTTGAGCAATGACATACTGCTCAGATTCTATGAACTGGATACTCTTGACCAAACCTGGTATTCTGATGAAAGCATGGATTTTGTAATTCCTGAATTGTAAAATCATCAGGGAATTATTTATACATTTTTACGTTGTCATTTCTCATCCTTCCCTTCAATTTTATTACTTTTGCAGCTTGTTTTTTTGGCCTGCTGATGAAAGTTTTTGTATGTGAACTAACAATTCCGACAGTTCTGCCTGCTTTCTGAGCGAATTATTTATTAAAATTTATGTGGGAATTACTGGTAAGGTTTATCCTTCGTTACCGTCTGGCAATCATCATTACAATCTTTTCGGTTACCTTATTTATGGCATGGAGTGCCACCCGTGTGCAGATGTCATACGAAATGGCACAAATGCTTCCTGAATCTGATCCTGTTTTTGAGAAGTATAGAGAGTTCAGGGAAACTTTTGGAGAAGATGGCAATGTGGTATTTCTGGGAATTCAGGACGAACGGTTTTTTTTGCTGGAAAACTTCAACTCCTGGCAAAACATCATGGATAGCCTTAGCAAGATTGAAGGTGTAACGAATGTGACAGGTATATCCAATATTCCCAGAATCATAAGGGACGACGAAGCCAGAAAGTTCGATTTTAAGCCGGTTTTTCCGGACAGGCCGCAATCGCAGCATGAACTCGACAGTCTTATTCAAAAAACCTTTGAGCTTAAATTTTACGAAAATCTGCTTTTTAACCCCGAAACAAAGGCCATAATGACTGTGGTTTCTCTTGATCGCGATGTGCTTAATACCAAAGCACGTGTGAACCTGATCGAGAGAATATACAATACTGTTTTGGTATTTGAGAAAGAAGCAGATATGAATGTTTATTACAGCGGGCTGCCTTACATCCGCACGCGTACGGCCGAAAAAATTGAAGCTGAACTCAAGCTTTTCATTTTTCTGGCACTGATTATTGCATCGCTGGCATTGCTTGCATTTTTCAGAAGTTTCAAAGCAGTTTTCTTTTCAATGCTTATTGTTATTATCAGCGTAATATGGGCGTTGGGGCTTATTTCATTATTGGGTTATGAAATTACGATTCTAACGGGTATTTTACCACCGCTGCTTATCATTATTGGTGTGGAAAACTGTATTTTCCTTCTTAATAAATACCACCAGGAGTATAAAAGCCACGGTAATAAAATAAAGGCACTGGTGCGCGTGGTTCAAAGGATCGGAAAGGCCACCATGCTTACCAATGCTACTACTGCTGTTGGTTTTGCTACTTTTATCATAACAGGAAATAAAATTCTTGTGGAATTCGGAATTGTGGCTGCACTCAATATTCTTTTTGTTTTCCTTCTTACCCTGTTTCTGATTCCCATATTTTTTAGCTATCTGGCGCCACCGCAGGTAAGACATATCAGCCATCTTGACAACCGGTTTATACGCAATTCCATAAAAAGAGTAGTAAATACAGTAATATTTAACAGACCAAGGGTATACGCTGTTTTCAGTATATTGCTCGTGCTGGGTATTTATGGCATTAGCAAACTTCATACATCAGGAAGCGTTGTTGATGATATTCCCCATCGCGATCCTATATATCAGGACCTGGGGTTTTTTGAGAAAAACATCAATGGCATACTGCCTCTTGAAATTATCATTGAAACTCAGAGGGCCAATGGTGTTATGCATCCCCGTGTACTTGCATCTATTGACGGTCTTCAACGGGAGCTGGCAAAACACCCTGAGCTTTCAAGGCCCCTGTCAATTGCCGAAATGATGAAATTTGCCAAACAGGCTTTTTACAGGGGCAACCCACAGATGTACGAACTTCCCAATACCCATGAACGTAATTTTATCATGTCCTATCTGCCATCGGGTCAGCAGATGGAAGAATCGGTGGTGAGCGGATTGGTTGACAGCACCATGCAGAAAACCAGGGTGAGTTTTCAGATGGCTAATATCGGTTCAAAGCAGATACAGCAATTGCAGGACGATATTCAGCCTGTTATTGACTCCCTTTTCGATCCTGAAACAACACGTGTATATATGACCGGGGCCAGTGTTGTATTCCTGAAGGGTTCGGGATATTTGATTAAAAATTTGCTCACCAGTCTTGTTTTTGCCATTGTGATCATTTCATTGCTAATGGCGCTATTATTCAATCACAGAAGGATGATACTTATTTCCCTGGCTGCAAACCTTTTTCCCCAGTTGCTGACAGCTGCACTCATGGGCTACCTGGGTGTTCCCATAAAACCTTCCACAATTCTTGTTTTCAGCATTGCACTGGGAATTTCGGTTGATAACTCCATTCACTTTCTTGCCAAATTCAAGCAGGAACTGGCTCTTAACAATGCCAATATCAAGCACGCAGTAATCACTGCCCTTCGCGAAAGTGGCGTAAGTATGGTATATACTTTCGTGGTTTTATTTTTTGGATTTATCATCTTTACAGCATCATCATTCGGTGGTACGCAGGCCCTGGGGTATCTGATCGCCTTTACATTGCTGGTTGCCCTGGTTTCTAATCTATACCTTATGCCATCTATCCTCATGTCGGTTCATAAAAGAATTATCATAAGGGATTTAAGGCTTGAAGCCGAAAACGATCAAATGGATGTGGCTCCGGTGATTTTACAGTCAGAGCAGAAAAACTCATACGAGGTATTTGAAGAATCAGAAAAACCATCCTGAATGATTCAGGTTTGATGAGGTTTCATAAATATACCTGATGTTCTACATTCCTGAATTTATAACTGAACAAATCTTTCAGATCATTTAATTTTTGCATTAACCCGTAATTATTTTAACTTTACGGGCAGACAAAAATAGCCCGGGAAATTGGTTATCCATCAGCTAAGATGACGTTTTTATGTGATTAGCTTATCCTGAGAGATCCTCATAAATTGCTTTGAATGTTCGTTGATTCTGGTATTTCCCGGTATGTGATTTAAAAACAAAAGATTTTTTTATTTTATGAAAGGAATAATTCTGGCAGGAGGCTCCGGCACAAGGCTTTATCCAATTACTCTGGCAATGAGCAAACAGCTTATGCCTGTTTTCGATAAGCCCATGATCTATTATCCGTTGTCGGTACTGATGATGGCGGGTATTAGGGAAATTCTGATTATTTCAACCCCTCACGATCTACCGCACTTTAAAAAGTTACTGGGCGATGGCAGTCGCATCGGGTGTAATTTTCAATATGCCGAACAGGCAGTTCCCAACGGGCTGGCCCAGGCTTTTGTTATCGGTCGGGAATTTATCGGGAATGATAAGGTGGCCTTAATCCTTGGCGACAATATTTTCTACAGCAACGGTCTTCAGAAACTGCTCCAGCAAAACAATGACCCCGATGGGGGAGTGGTTTTTGCTTACCACGTTTCAGACCCATGGCGGTATGGTGTGGTTGAGTTTGATAGTAATCTCAAAGCCGTTTCCATAGAGGAAAAACCCGAAAAACCCAAATCAAATTATGCAGTTCCCGGGTTATATTTTTACGATAATTCGGTTGTGGAAGTGGCAGCAAATATCAAACCCTCCAAACGCGGAGAATATGAAATTACTGATGTAAACAAGCATTATCTTGAAAAGGGAAAACTGAAGGTGGGTATCCTGAACAGGGGAACTGCCTGGCTCGACACGGGCACCTTTGATTCTTTGATACAGGCCGGACAATTTGTGCAGGTAATTGAAGAACGCCAGGGATTGAAAATCGGTTGTATTGAAGAGATTGCCTATCGTATGAACTTTATTTCAAAGGAACAACTGGGTGAAGTATCCAAACCCCTGTTGAACAGTGGTTACGGGAAGTATTTACTGCAGATACTTGAAGAAACGAGCCGCCCTTACTGATTTGCAAACTTCCGAATCAATTTTTTTAAATCATGGGAAAGAAAAGAAAGATATTACTTACGGGCGGGGCAGGTTTTATTGGAAGCTGTTTAGCTCAAAAACTCATCAGTGACCCTGAAAATTTTGTGGTAATTGTTGATGACCTCTCCACCGGCGATTTGAGAAAACTCCCTGATCGTGCATTTGAAAACTGGCGATTTGTAAAATGTGATGTAAACAATTACAGGGATATTGCTGAAATAATGCTTGCCAATCACTTTGAGTATGTTTTTCATTACGCTGCTTTTGTTGGGGTAAAGCAAACCCAGGCATACCCGATTAAGGTAATGCGCGACATAAAGGGGATAGAAAATATACTGGGCCTCTCGAAAAATATGGGGGTGAAAAGAGTTTTCTTTGCATCCTCATCCGAAGTATACGGCGAACCGGTTAATCTTCCGCAAAATGAGGAAACCACACCTCTGAACTCCAGGATCCCTTATGCAGTTGTAAAGAATGTGGGTGAAGCATATCTTAAATCATATAAGAAAGAATATAACCTTGATTATACTATTTTCCGCTTTTTTAATACCTATGGTCCTAAGCAGAGTGTTGATTTTGTAATGTCGCGTTTCATTGCTCTTGCACTCAAAAACAAACCCATTACCATTTACGGCGACGGATTACAGTCAAGAACATTCTGTTTTATCGACGATAATGTGGAGGCCACTTCCCGCGCACTTTACGATGATAATTACATAAATGACGTGATCAACATCGGATCAGATATCGAAACGAACGTTCTGGATCTGGCCCGGATGGTTATTGATCTAACCGGGTCGTCATCAAAACTGAAGTTTTTACCGCCCTTACCGGAAGGCGATATGAGAAGACGTTTTCCTGATATTTCAAAAATGAAAAAATTACTTAACAAAGATTTGATAAGTATAGAAGATGGGATAAAAAAAATTCTTGAAGATACCCGTTATATAATACCAAAGGAAAGAGACTAAACTTTTCCATTAACACAACTTTTTTCGAACTGATAGGTTTATCTAAGTAAAAAATAAAAGGAACCACTACATGTCATCAAAAATTAAAGATTACACTTCGCAGATCAATCGTTATATCGATGCGATAAAGCTTGTAAAGGACCCTAAGGAATTATACCTTCCGGTTGATTATTGTTTAGGCAACGGTGGAAAAAGAGTAAGGCCCCTTATGGCTTTGCTGGCTGCCGACCTGTTTGATGGAAATATGGAACAAGTCATCGGTCCTGCAGTAGGGATGGAAATATTTCACAATTTCACCCTTATGCATGATGATATTATGGATGAGGCCCCATTGCGCCGTGGAAAGCCTTCTGTATATAAGAAATGGAATTCAAATACAGCTATTCTTTCAGGTGATGTTATGTTTGCCATGGCCATTCAACACATTGCACGTAGTCCCGAAAAACACCTGAAAACCATTCTTGACTTGTTTAACACTACAGTAATAGAAGTTTGCGAAGGACAGCAGTATGATATGAATTTTGAAACTCTCGATAAGGTTGCAGAGGATGAATACATTAACATGATCCGTCTGAAAACCGCTGTTTTACCTGCTGCATGCCTTAAAACCGGTGCAATTATTTCCGGGGCATTACCATCAGAAGCTGATCTGCTCTATAAGTTCGGTGAAAATGTGGGAATTGCCTTCCAGATCATGGATGACTGGCTCGATATTTTTGGTGATGAAGAATCTTTTGGTAAAAAAACGGGTGGCGATATTGTAGCCAACAAAAAGACCTGGCTTTATATCAAGGCATTTGAACTGGCCAATGAAGGTCAGCTGAGAGATCTGCGAAATGCTTTTACCAATCGCATTTATAATCCGGAAGAAAAAATCAGTATTGTTAAAAATGTCTATCTTCAGTTAAACCTTAATAAGTTGGCTCTTGATAAGATGGAGCAATTCAATAAAAAAGCATTTTCTTACCTTGATCGGGTAAACAGACCGGAAGATAAAAAGAAAGAGCTTAAAATTCTTGCTGAGAATTTAATTCACCGCAAAATTTAGAGAAAGGATATGAATCGTTATGCCGGTTGTTTCGCCCAGGGTGAGTAATATCAAGCGGCATTTAGCAAATACGGTATTAAATTAGTACTTTTGCAGGCCTTTTCATGGTTATAAAACCTGGGAAGGCCGGTTTTTTTGTTAGGGTAAAAAATGTCCCCTGTTCAGACGTTTTTGTTTGGAGAACGGATGTTGGTCCGTCCCAAATTTTAAAACTATTCACCTATGCAAGAAAAATATCCCACCCAGGTCTATTCCGAAATTGGCGAACTGGAAGGTGTTATCCTTCATACACCCGGACCGGAAGTAGAAAACATGACTCCCGAAAATGCTGAGAGAGCTCTTTATAGCGATATTCTCAATCTCTCGGTAGCTTCAAAGGAATTCAACCAGTTGAAAGGAGTGCTTGAAAAAGTTACCCGCACCTTTGAAGTAAAAGACCTTCTGAGTGATGTTCTGAGAAACGAAAAGGTTAAAGAAAACCTGCTGGATAAGATATGTAAATATGAAACAGCAGAATCTATAAAACCTTTTCTGTTATCGCTGGAAGAAAAAGAACTTTCGCGACAGCTCATCGAGGGCGTGCTTATGCAGAAAAAAAATCTTACCAGTTTCCTGAGCAAGGAAAGATTTGCTTTGCGCCCGCTTCATAATTTCTTTTTCACCCGCGATGCAGCCGTATCGGTTTATGATAATGTATTTATGGGTAAGATGAGATCATCCGTGCGCTTGCGCGAGAGCCTTATTATGGAAGCTATCTTCGATTTTCACCCACATTTTAGTACAAAAACCATAAATCCAAATAACCTGACATCAGATGCATCGAAAATCACCATTGAAGGTGGTGATGTGCTGGTAGCCAGGCATGATATAATTCTGGTGGGAATTGGTCCAAGGACATCTTCCCGGGGGGTTGACTTTATCCTTGACCAGCTTAAAGAGAAGAACGAGCATCAGCATGTTGTGGTGCAGGAATTGCCTGAATCTCCGGAATCATTCATTCACCTCGATATGGTTTTTACCATGCTCGATATGGACAAATGCCTGATTTACGACCCCGTGATCATGAAAATGAATAAATATCAGACCGTTCATATATATGCCGCAGGCGGTAAAGTAAAAATTATAAGAGAAGAGGAGAATCTACCCACAGCCCTGCGGAATTTAGGTATGGATCTCAAACCCATATTTTGTGGTGGCAGCAGCGACCCCTGGTTCCAGGAAAGGGAGCAATGGCATAGCGGTGCTAACTTTTTTGCAATAGGACCCGGTAAAGTTATTGGCTATGCCCGTAATGCCAAAACCATTGAAGAGCTTAACAAAAACGGAATGGAAGTAATTAAAGCTTCTGACATTATTAAAGGAAAAGTAAACCTCAGCGATTACAACAAGTATGTTGTTACCATGGATGGAAGCGAGCTGTCGCGCGGTGGTGGCGGCGCCCGCTGTATGACAATGCCGGTAAGACGTAAGCATGTGCACTGGTAGGGTTGGATTATTGGGTTAATAGGTTATTAAGTAAGAAATTGAGAAAGCAGGCAAGTAAGAAAGTAGGGAGTTGAGAACTTTGGAAGTTAAGCTTTTGCCTACCAATTCCCCCTTTCAAGGGGGTGATGGGGATGTATTGTTAATATTGAGTTCGGGGACTTGATAATAAACAAGGGATTGCATCCATATTTATCTTCAAAAATACAAAAACAGGGGTTCCCAATCGAACTTTTCTGAACAGGCCAATGGCTTTGTGATGGATGCCATCCCTGAAACCATTTCGTGCTTCGAATCTTAAAACCCAATCTTCATCTGAATCCCCATTTTAAAGCTCTTGCGATGCAACGGGCTGGCACCATGCTCAAAAATAGCTTTGCGATGCTCAATGGTGGGATATCCCTTGTTTTTGTTCCAGTAATATTGTGGAAATTCTTCATGCTTTTCCAGCATAAATTCATCGCGCCAGGTTTTGGCCAGTATGGATGCTGCAGCAATGGAGTAGTACAATCCATCACCTTTGATAATGCATTGATGATGGATACTTTCAAAAGGCCGGAAACGGTTACCGTCCACAAGAAGTAATTCGGGTCTGATATCAAGCTTTTCAATGGCACGATGCATGGCCAGATATGAAGCATTCAGGATGTTTATTTTGTCTATTTCTTGGTTATCGGCCATGGCAACCGACCATGCAACGGATTCTTCTTCAATTTGTTTACGCAGAATGGTTCTTCTGTTGTGCGAAAGCATTTTTGAATCATTCATGTATTGCAATAAATCATCTGAAGGGTTGTAAGGGAGAATAACTGCTGCGGCAAAAACCGGACCTGCCAGGCACCCTCTTCCGGCTTCATCAACACCGGCTTCTATCAAACCTTTATCAGACCATGATATTTTAAGACGGCCATGCATAATCAGCTGCGGGTGAGATCGCTGAAAATTTTCAGATAATGATCTTTTTGCGACCGGAATGAAAATCTTTCTTCCACGGTTTTTCTTCCTGCTTCGCCAATTTTTTTTCGCAGTTCAGCATCCTCAATGAGCTGCGAAAGAATCTTTTCCCACTCTTCGGGGCTATCGGCCAGGAAACCGTTTTTGCCGTGGGAAATGATTTCGTTGTTTACCCCAACGGGCGACATAACAGCAGGTCGGGCCAACGCCATATACTGCAATCCTTTAAAACCACATTTTCCTCTCGACCAGTCATCGTCGGGCAATGGCATTATGCCAATATCAATTACCGACAGATCTTTCACTTCAGTTTCCCGGGCCCATTTTACTTTTTCAAGTCCTTCGAGTTCTCCATAAAAGAACTCATCACTGATCATGCGGAAAGAAACCCTTTCGCCAAATTTTTCTCTTAGCTTTCTTAGTACCGGCACTGCCAGTGAAAAGTGTTTAAGCGTGGTGGATGAACCCGTCCAGCCAATGACAACTTTTTTATCATTTCTGCCATTATCCGGCGGTATATAATATTCGGTGTCGATGGTTGTGGGTATCACAAAAACTTTCGGATTGTAATGCCGCGCATAATCGGCAAGAAACTGATTTCCCACAATGCAGGCATCGCACATTTTAATGATGTCGCCAGTTTTTGAAGGTTTTTTTAAAAATGCCAGTCGTCGGTTTCCGTTGGAAATATCACGCAGCCAGATACTGTCGTCAAAATCTACCAGCATTTTAATACCGGCTTTCTTGATTTTTTTTTCAAACCAGGTTATTCCAATCATGTGTGCCTCGCGATAAAAGAACACCAGATCATAATCATTGATCTTTTTCAGGTCATTCCATCTGTGCAACAGGCTTTTGAAAAGAAAACGGGTTTTGGCCAGGTATTTCCCTTCTGCATAAAAAATGAGATCATCCTGTTTATTTATGAGCCAGGAAACGTGGCATTCAAATCCATTTTGTTTCAGATAATCAAGATATTGTTCAAAACGGAATCTTTGTCCGGGCGATCGTCCCGGACGGTGTGCAACCAGAAATAATATCTTTTTGGGATGTTGCAATCTTTTAGTGCACTAATAATTATTAACCTGAAATTAGTTTTAGAAATATTTTTGTGGGGTTTCCCTTTCAAAGCATTGGCCCCAAAACCTTGAGCAAAAATAAAAATTAATTTTCATTACAGGCGTGCCAGTTTCCCTACTATTATCAACAAAAGGAGCAGAGTAAAGAAAAATTCATTCCAGAAGACCTTTTTGTTTTCCTGGAAAAAACGCGCCAGTATGGCTGCCAACGGAGGCATTATAACAGCATGATGCAGAGGCACCTGTTTTCCTGCAAAAGGAATGGTTATCAAGGCTATGATAAAATATGCCAGCAAAACGTGAAATCTTTTCCGAATTCTTACAGGCTTATCCCGTAATCCTCCCAGATAGGTGCGTGCTATAGCTACAAGTGCTAAAGTACCGATTACACCTATGGATGCCCAGCCAATGGGTACTATATGAAATAAACTGAAATCCAAAAGAGGAACCTGCGTATTAAAATACTCTGCTGCTTTTTCAGCCAGTTTATCATACCAGAAGTAGTATAAGACCAGAAACATAAAGGGGGTAATAAATCCCATGATTGCTGCAAGTATTCCACGGATATTTACAAGGTAATATATGAACAACGAAGCGAGCAGAAGCAATAAAAACCATAATGAAGGCAGGTAAAATAATGATGCGATGCTGATAAAAAAGCCTACATTAAAAACTTCCAGAAATACATCATCTTCATTGAATACATCAAAAATTTTGTCCAGGCTAATGATAAGAAAGAAGTTGGCAAACCAGATGGCATGAAGCCCCATCAGGTTGAAGCTGCTGCTCATCAGCACAATGTAAAAAAGCGCAGGAAGCTGTGATGTTCTGTCAACAAGCCCCTTATCTGCTATCACCCGGTTGAACATATAAGCCTGAATGATCATAAAGCAAAAGCCCAGCAGTACACTCCAAAACCTGTGCTGATCAAAAAAGACAGCTATCCAGTAGTATAAAGGTGCGGCATTTTTGCTGCTCAGGGTTGCTGAATTGTACCCGAGAAAGGCATCGGACCATAACGCCAGGGCTATTACGGGAAGTAAAACAAATAAGAAAGGATGTTTCTCCTTGAACTTTCCTATCAGCATAAGGGCAGCTTAATTTTTCAGATCTTTACCAATGTCTTTTCTAAAGAATTTATTGCTGAAAGTGATCTTTTCAGCGTTTTCCATACTCATTCTAATGGCTTTTTCCATGCTGCTGTGCATGGATGTAACAGCAATAACTCTTCCGCCGGATGTAACAGTTTTTTCATCCTTTCCTATAGCTCCGGCAAAAAACAACTGGCTTCCTTCAACAGCATCAAGGCCTGATATTTCAAGTCCTTTTTCGTAATTTCCGGGGTAACCGCCTGATACGAGCATTACAGTTACGGCAAACTCGGGACAAAAAACCGGAATATACTCGTTAAGGGTTCCCAAAGACATGTGTTGCATCATTTCCACCAGGTCGGAGTTGATGCGGGGTACAACCACTTCAGTTTCCGGATCGCCCATTCGCACGTTGTATTCAATTACGTAGGGGTCGCCGTTTACGCTCATCAAGCCCACAAAGATAAATCCCTTATAAGTGATATGTTCTTTATTAAGCCCGTCGATGGTGGGTTGTATGATACGTGTTTTTACCTTTTCAAGGAAATTGGTGTCGGCAAAAGGCACCGGTGAAACTGCTCCCATGCCGCCGGTATTGGGTCCGGTATCTCCTTCCCCGATGCGCTTGTAATCTTTGGCTTCAGGAAGCAGTATCCAGTTTTTCCCATCAGTAGCCACAAAAACTGATACTTCAATACCCTGCAGGAACTCTTCGATGACTACCTTTTCCGATGCTTTTCCGAATGCTTTGTTTTTGAGCATCTGCTTCAGGGTGTCGATGGCTCCGTCGAGAGAGTTTACGATTACCACGCCTTTTCCTGCTGCAAGGCCATCTGCCTTTAAAACATAGGGTGGTTTGAGCGTTTCCAGAAAATCAACTCCTTCTTCGTAGCTTTCGGCAGTAAAACTTTTATAAGCAGCGGTGGGGATGTTGTATTTCGTCATAAACTCCTTGGCAAACTCCTTGCTTCCTTCAAGCGTGGCGCCAGCCTTATCGGGCCCTATCACCATTACTCCACGGGTTTTTTCATCCTGTTTGAGAAAATCAGTAATGCCGTTAACCAGAGGGTCTTCGGGGCCTACCACTACCATCTGTACGTTGTTTTCGGCAACGAATCCGGCAACAGCATTAAAATCACTGATATTAATATCCACATTGGTGCCGCAGAGCCGGGTTCCGGCATTACCAGGTGCAATGAAAAGTTTGCTGCAAAGGGGGCTCTGATCCATTTTCCATGCAAGGGCATGTTCGCGCCCACCCGAGCCTAAGAGTAGTATGTTCATCAGGAGAAAGGGTTTCTGTTAAAACAGCCCAAAAGTACAAAAAAATGCGTGGATTTGTGAAGATTAAGGTTAAGGGTTATTGAGTTATTAGTGATTGGAGATATGTGATGTGTGATTTATAACGGGTTGATTAAGCTTATGCCGGACTATTCCCCCTTTCAAGGGGGTCAGGGGGATGTTGGTTGGTTTATGGGTTTTAAGTTGATGAGTTTATAGGTTTATGGGTTTATAGGTTGTTAAAACATATAAGACATATAAGTTTTTCAGCGATTTCTTATATGTCTTATCTGGTATTAATCTTTGTGAATTTTTTTCTGTTTTTTAAAACATATAAGGCATATAAGATTCGAAATGTTTCCCTTAAATGCCTTATATGGTAAAAAGTCAAAGTAGCCGCGATGGCACGAAAGTTTTATTCTCGCAGAGCCATAAAGATGCAGTTTTAAAAATCACTTATTATTTTTTTTGTATAGGAGTTCAAGGGATTGCATCCCTCCAATCAATCCGGGATACCCGCTACCGGGCTACTATAAGTTTTTTTTATTGGGTTTATCAGCGGGCATGTCAGGGATGCCATCCCGCTCACTGTCGATTTCCTTTCAGATCTAGCTTCGCTGAGCTTGCCTGCAACCCGGTTCGTATTTCAGATTTTATCCTTCTTCTCCGGCAAATACTTCCAGTACCTGCGTGGCATCAGGCGGTTCATCTGCCTTTTGTTGCTTCGTTGTTGTATGTTTATGGAGTTGTAATAGCTCTGCCACAGTTTCAGGTAATGCTCTTCCTTTTCATCTTTTGCTTTTTGCGGAAGTATTCCGCTTTCAAAGTCTGCAGCGGGGTTTTCGATCTGCACTTCACTTACGTTTTCCTGGTCGTAATAGATCCCGTATTTTCTGCGTGTATCATAAATCACCCACTGCTGATCGGCGTAGCGGCTTTTAAAATGGGGAATAAGTAAAGGGAGAATATCATGATCAGGGTCAATTGGGGCGAAGTAAATATTATCAGCTGTTTGCTGGAAACGTACAAAACCATGAAACCTGTGCACTTCCTTTTTTACCTTGCGTGCGGTTTGCACTACTTCATAAACATCCTCATCCAGCATATTCTGATAAAAATCTGTATGGTCTGAAGTAAATATCTTTCTCAGATATCTCCACAGCAGCATTTCCACTCCGGGTAATTCCGACATGAATGCCACATGTACCATACGGGCATTTTTTGGCGATGTTTTTTTGATCAGACCGTTCCATACCCTTTCGGCTTTTGTTATATCAGTTTCTACCCGCACAATTTCGGAGAACAAATCATGCACAGCCTGCTTCTCCGGAAATATTTCCTGCGGCTGAAATTTATGCTCAAAGGCATAAAAGATCAGGCTCAAAAAGCCATCGAATGTGCCGTTGTATTGGAGCCTGATGTCGGGCATGCTATTGCTGTTTTGTGAATTCTGTAGTAAAAAAAGCTAAGTTATGAGATTATGGTGAAATTCGGCTGAAATATATCCTTCCAAAGGGTAAAATTCTGAAACAGATAAAATCGGATTACGTAATATTTTCAACAAATCATATGTTTTCAATGCCTATACTGTTATTTTTGTGAATTGCTATGATTCCGGATTTTCAAATGATAATCTTGAGTTGTATTTCATCCTTATATCCATATCATGATCAGATTTATTCATACAGGTGACCTTCATCTGGATACTCCGTTTAAAGGGCTGAGTAATGTAAATCAGGAGCTGGCCGGACGCCTGAAAGATGCCACCTTTAAAAGTTTTCAGAAAATCATTGATATCTGCATTGAAGAAAGCGTAGATTTTTTGCTGATTACAGGCGATATTTTTGACAGCGAGATCCAGAGCCTTGCGGCACAGTTGCGGTTTGTAAAGGAACTTGAAAAACTTTCTTCCCGTGGTATCCCTGCTTATATGATTTGTGGTAACCACGACCCCCTGAATTCCTGGCTCGAAGAACTGAAGCTGCCCGAAAATGTATTCCGATTCGGAGCATCGCAGGTGGAATGTTTTACCTACGAGAAAGACGGGAAACCCCTTGCCGATATTTGCGGCATAAGCTACGGAACCAAAACCGAAAACCGCAGTCTGGCCAATGCATACGAACGGAAAAAAAATCCTGCCCCTTTTTCCATCGCCTTACTGCACGGTACCATCGGTTCAGCCGGTGCACATGAGAATTATGTGCCATTCCGTTTGGAAGATGTAAAAAGCAAGGGATTTGATTACTGGGCGCTGGGGCATATACATAAACATCATGTGGTGCATCCTGCATATCCGGCCATTGTTTATCCGGGCAATCCACAAGGACGTGATTTTGGTGAGGCAGGTCCAAGGGGCTGCTACAGGGTTATTCTTACTGAAAACCAGGCTCCGGAAATAACATTTGCTCCCACCCAGTTTATCCGTTTTGAAGAGGTGATTGTTGATTTAACCGGTCTCGACAGTATTGGCGAACTTCCCGACCGCATTCTTCGTGTTGTGGATGAGATTGCAGGATATCAGCAGGATTCATCCCGAATTCTCCGGATAACACTGAAAGGACGTTCGCCTCTGCATGGATTGCTGCATCGCCCGGGTGAAGCAGAAGATCTGCTTAATGTGCTCAATGAAGGGCAGTTGCAGCAGGAATATTTTACCCTTTTTGACCGTATCATTCTGCATACACTGCCCGATGTGGACCTCAAAGAACTGAAAGAAGCCAACGACTTTACTGCAGAGATCCTGAAATCTTTTGACCGGCTGGATTCAGATTCCGAAAAATATAATGAACTTTTTTCGGCACTTGAGCAGGAGTTTGGCAGTCAACCGGCCAAAAGAGAACTGGATGATTTATCTGACGAAGAGAAAAAAGAAATACTGGAAAGTGCACGCTGGATGCTGGTTGATCAACTCATAAAAGACAAATCATGATCATAAAAGATATACATATTGACGGCTTTGGGATCTTTCAAAATTTTTCCCTTACCGGACTTGACAAAGGGATAAATATTATCATAGGCAATAATGAAGCGGGCAAATCTACTTTGCTGAAGTTTCTGCGGTTTACCCTGTTCGGCTATCCACGTAGGATAGATCAGCGCATGGCCCCGTTGCAAGGCGGCAATCATGGAGGCAGGATCAAAGTGCTGCTTTCTTCTGGTGATGAAACCGTATTCGAAAGAAACGGTTCTGATAAAATACAAATACTTGCAAATGGACAGGAATTTAATGATTCAAACACCTGGAACCGGTTTTTGGGCCATGCAACTGCCGGAATTTACAATAACATTTATGCATTTACACTGGATGAACTGGTGGGGCTGGCATCGCTGGAAGAATCAGGAGTAGAAGATAAGATTTTCAGCCTTGGGCTTGGGCTGGGAAATATTTCCATTTCTGATCTGGAGAAGAACATTACAAATGTAACCGAACCGATCTATACGTCGCGGGGACGCACACAACAAATCCCGGCAATTCTTAAAGAGATTGAAGAAAACCATCGCCGGATCCGGGAAATCCGCAATCATCTTTCAGAATACCTTCAGCTGACAGCTGATATTGAGCTACTGGAACAGGATTCACAATCGTCGGAAGAAGAACTGAAAGTACTTCGTCAGGAAAATTCGTGGATGGATAAATATCTGCGGTGTTATGAAAGCTTCCTGGCAATACGCCGGGCTGATAAAGAACTGCAAAATTTGCCGTCTCTTCATCAGCTCCCCGAAAAAGGGATCGCTCTGCTTGAAAAAAACCTTGAAAGAAAAGCTGAACTTTCCCACAGGACTCAGATCCTGGTGAATGGTACATCTGATGAGCAGGGAATTGGTGAGATTGAAAAGATACTGGAACAAACTTCTGTAAATGTTCCATTGCTTGAAAACGGAGGTCAGGTTGAATTTGTCAGCCGTAACCTGGAAAACTACAAGCAAACGCTTAAGGAAAAAGCCGAAGAGTCGGATAAGATCAGGGCACTGGACAAGGAGATCTCGGGCACTGTTGCCGGAAAGATCAGCAGCCAATGGTCGGAAGTTGATGTGATGGAGTTTCGCGATGTGGCAACCCATCGCAGCAGGATTGATGAATTCGCTGTGTCCATGCAAAATCTCAGGGATGAACTGCGTGATTGGCAAGCCAGTGAAAAAACCTTTATGTCGCAAAAAAGCAGATTCAATGCCAAAGCCATTGCCGGGCTCTTTGCCCTGGTGCTGGTCATTGCTTCGGTTCCCGCTTTTTACCACACTCTGTATATTATTGGCGGGGCTTTGCTGGTGGCCGGGTTTGTCATGTTCTTTGGAAGAAAAGCCTTTCAGAAAGAGAACCCACTGGTGCCGGTAAAGAAAAAGATCCGTGAAATCAAAAAGGAACTGGAAGAACTTCAGTTAAGTTACCAATCCTATTTGCAGGAAGAGTTGAAACTTTCCCCTGAGTTGTCCATACAATCCTTGCCTGAAATATTTCAGCAGATTGATTACATGAAGAAACTCATCAATCAACGTGATCAATTGCGGCAGAAGGTTCAGGAGCAGCGTTATCCCAAAATCTATGATTACGAAAGCAAAGTGAAAATGCTGGGCGGTTTTCTGCAAAATCCACCCCAGGCTCAGGATACAGAAATGCTTGCCAATGCTGTTGTTGCTGAGTATAAGCATGCAGAAGAACAGCACAGAGAGATTCATTTAATGACAGAAGAACTGAACCGCAGAAAGAAAGAGCATCAGCAAAAGCTGGTTGAATTGAGATCGGCTGAAGGTGCAATCAACGAGCTATTTGCTGCAGCAGGGGTAGATAATGAAGATGATTTCCGTAAGAAATACAATGAGAACGAGCAGATCATCAACCTGAACGATCAGCGCAAAAATGCCCTGATAAGTATTGAAACCATTGCAGGTATCAACAAGGCTGAAGAGGTTCTTCAATGGTTATCGGAGCATGATAAACCATACATAGAAAACCGTATTGCTGAACTGGATACTTTACTTGAGGTCAAGGGACAGCAAACAGCTGAACTGCATAAAGAGAAAGGCTCAAAAATCAAAGAGAAGGAGCGCATTGCCGGTGAGTCGGACCTTGCAGAGGAACTTACTGCACTGGAAACCCAAAGGCAGAAATTGCGCGATGCCTATAAGCAATGGCTCACCGGGCAACTGGCGCTGAAAGTACTTGCAGGGGTAAGGTCGAACTACGAAAGGGAGAAACAACCTACGGTTATCAAAAATGCAGGTCATTATCTGGGTACCATAACCGGTGGCCGGTATTCCGGAATCCGTGCATCGCTCGAAGGACGAGAGATGAGCGTATTTGACCACCGGCAGGCATCCAAAAATCTTGATCAGTTGAGCAGGGGTACAAAAGAACAACTGCTGGTAAGTCTTCGCCTGGGGTTTATTGAAGAATATGAAAAACAATCAGAACCCCTTCCCGTGGTTGCCGACGAGATCCTTGTCAATTTTGATCCGGCCCGCGCCCGGCAAGCGGCAATGATACTTCAGGAGTTTGCTGCCGGGCGCCAGATGCTGATATTTACCTGCCACCCGGCAACTGCGGATTTTTTCGACCGCGATAAAATACGGGTTATGGATGTGAATGGAAATAAGAGCTGATTGAGTTTTTTCGTAAGGAAATCCTTTCCTAAAGGAAACATTATCTGTTTTTGAATTTAAGTAACTTTGCAGACTTAACAATTCTGGCTTATTGATATTTACATTCGTTAATTCAAATTTACTATATGACTCATTCATTGAAAATTGCCCTGCTGGGAGCAGGAAATATTGGGGTTTCTATTGTTAATGGTCTGCTTCATAGCAAGGCCTACCATCCCGATGATATCATGGTTACACGAAGAAGGGTGCATATGATTGAAAATCTGGCAGATAAAGGTGTGTGTACCAGTTCAGATAACATTGCTGCCACCAAAGCTTCTGAAATGATAATTGTTGCTGTTAAACCGCACCAGGCTCCTGAATTGCTGAAAGAAATCTCTCCGGCACTTGAGTCCGATCGTCATATTCTTGTATCAACCGTTACGGGTGTATCCATTGAAGAAATCAGGCAGTATACAGAAAATAAAGTTCCTGTTTTTATTGCCATGCCCAATACAGCTATAGCCTTATGCGATTCTATGACTTGTATCAGTCATGATAAGTCATCGCAGGATGACGAACAAAAAGTACTTGATTTATTTAATCATTTGGGAAGGACCCTTATAATCCCCGAAGAACTTACAGGTGCTGCAACGGTGCTGGCTGCCTGTGGTATTGCTTTTGCCCTGCGTTTTCTAAGGTCTATTTCGCAGGGAGGAATTGAAATAGGGTTCGGATCTGAACTTTCTACACTCATTGCAGCCCAAACCCTTAAAGGAGCATCGAGATTGATCCTTGAAAGCGGGCATCATCCTGAAAGAGAAATTGATAAAGTAACTACCCCTCTGGGAATTACAATCTCCGGTCTGAATGAGATGGAGCATAATGGATTCAGCTCAGCCCTGATCAAGGGATTGATCACATCATACAACAAAATAGAAAAGATTAGAAAGAAGGATGTAAGTTAGGTATTTGGAGTCTGGCCCCGCTCACTGACATTGAATTTTTTTAAAGAGAATTTGTCGGCGAAGAAGTAAATTCATAAAAGTCAGAAAACTTTTTGAATACCTTAAGAAAATAGGGAAAAGAACCCTGACATGAAAAGTTTGCGAGAGATGAATTCTATGATATACTAAGAAGGGAATTGGATAAAAAAACAGTAAATGAAAATAGGCTGCAATACCTGCAAATTTAGGAATTGAAGGGTTTGTGATGGATTACTTTCAGTTATCCTGCTGGGGTTGGTATCCAATAACAATACCTCCATAAGTAATCAGAAGACTTCATTCCTCTGTGTAAGGTTTGCTATTACGCTGAAATATACCCACCTTATATTCTTTGCCAAAAACAATAATGGTGTAGGGCGGTTCAAATATTGCCAGTTCATTAAAGTAAGGACTGGCTTTCAGGCTGTCAAGATTCAGGTTGAGAAGGTGTGAAAAGTGTCCATCCCATATCACAATCTCATTCTCTTTGATATCGATTTGGGGATTCTCCGGATTGGGTACGAACTCCCTGGCCTGATCAGGATCAAAGGGATCAAACCCAATAAAATAAAAGAAAGCAGGGTCGTAATAATAGATCTTGTTTTTATTCAGATCATTTTCTGTAATGTAACGCGAAGCTTCATACATTACTTTGTCCATGACACCAAATTTCTGAGGAAAAGCAGGCAATATCTTGAATGGTTGTGAGATAATCAGCACAGTAAAGATTATGGTAAAGATTATTCCATAAGTTTTTTTCTGAGTGAGGCTGTCAAAGTAATTTTTCATCAGGTTGAATGCCCTGATGGTAAGAAGTGCACCCAGTGGCATTATGGCAATCATGTACCGGTGCATGCCAAAGGATTTTCCAATACCACTCCACCACATAACCGAATGAGCAACGAAATATATAACAAAAGGCAGTAAAACCAGTAGGGCTTCGTCGTAAATGGTTTTGGTCCTTTTTCTAACCAGATCAATGATGATCAGTACAATCCCCAACGCAATCATGATGGCGGTAAAGGGACCGAATATTTTTGAGGAAACATCTACAAAATAGGTAATTTTCCCCTTGCCATACAAATCCACAGCCCCTTCGGCATAGGGCATTTGTGTGATCAACCAGAAGAAATCATTAAAATAAAAATAACCTATGATGCTATATACCAGCGATCCGGTTAAAAACCAGGGGATATACCTGTATTGCTTCTTAATAAGGAAAAAAAGCCCGAAAACAGCCATAAGAATAATCCCCTCGGTTCGTACCATAGGCGAAAATGAGATAACAATGGCTGCCGGTAAATACTTTTTGTCGAGACACAAATACGTAGTAAGGATAATATTCAATCCAAATAATACCTCGGTAAGGCCTGAAAGAACATTGAGACTGTAAACAGGCATAAAGAATAACATAACAGGGATCAGGTAACGGGAGTTGTATCCCAGTTTGCGGGCACTTAGCCATGCCAGGTAAGCACTGGCAAGGCCTGCAAGAAGGTTAAACACAGCCATACCGCCATGACCAAACTGGGCAAAGGGGCTGGTCAGGAGCGTAAAGAGTGGCTTTGCCCAGTGATGGAGTAAAAATTCGGGGAATCGCCATGAGTAACGTGAAAATCTGTAATGTGTAAGCGAGTCGGCTTCCCCTATATATCCCTCTGTTTTCCAAAGAATAATAAGAAAAAAAACAAACAATACCGACAATACAACTATTAAAACATTGTTTTCATGTTTGAAAAATCCGGCGATTTTTGTTTTCATCACTTAAGCGAATTACCGTTAAACTAAATTATTTACTCCAGGTGTTATATTTTAATATACACCACATGGCCCTGAATCCATCTTTCCAGTTGATCTTCTTACCTTCTGCATAGGTGCGGCCATAATATGAGATTCCAACTTCATAAATGCGAATTTCGGGTATGCGCGATATTTTGGCTGTAACCTCAGGCTCAAAGCCAAAACGGTTCTCTTTTAAGGAAACACTTTTTATCATTTCACTTCTGAAAAGCTTATAGCAGGTTTCCATATCGGTGAGATTCAGATTGGTAAATGCATTGGACAGGAAAGTAAGTAACTTGTTTCCGATGGTGTGCCAGAAAAATAATATCCGGTGAGGTTTTGAGCCCATAAATCTGGAGCCGTAAACCACATCTGCATGGTTGCTAAGGATGGGTTGAAGCAATACTTTATACTCGTCGGGATCGTATTCCAGGTCGGCATCCTGAATAACCACAAAATCGCCGGTGGCTTCTTCGATCCCCCTGCGCAGAGCCGCACCCTTTCCCATGTTACGCTCCTGCTGAAAGAACAGGATGTTTTCCCCGGGATGATCTGCGGTAAATCGTTCAACAGCAGTGGTAGTATCGTCTGTGCTGCAATCATTTACAATAATGATCTCTTTGCGGATGTTTTCCAGTTTAACCGCGATCACTTTTTCCAGGATCAGATGAATGGTTTTTCCTTCGTTGTAGGCAGGAATAACAATTGAGAGTGTATACAAGGTGAATTATTTTAAATGGTTTAAAATAAGTGTACCAAACCTTACTTGGTCTTCAGTTGAAGATAATCAACTTTAAATCATATGGTACAAATGTATGAAAATACCAAACATGGAAGTTTTATAATTTTTCGGGTTCATTAATAATCCACAATAAAAAAACGCAACCAACAGAAGTAAACAAGTCAGCTGGCCTTATCTGGCTTACCGTCCCTAAACATTAACCCCATACCCCATTCTATTTTCACCCGGACAAAAACATCTCACATAAGCACCCTGCACGAGCATGATAAGGACATGGTACGAGCAAATTTCTGAGAATATTTTTTGGGATTTTTACAGAACGACGCTATTTGTCTAAAACATTATTTATATTGTGCGAAAAATGCATATTCCTAAAATCAAAAAGCACAAAATCATGAAAAAATTAACTTTACTGATTGCGATGGCAGCAATGGCACTTATGTTCAGCTGCGCACCGTCGAAAACGGTTGTTGATACAAGTTGACCTGGCTATAGGAGTTTTGATTTTAACCTGGCAAGACCCTGAACCGGTAATTTCGGAACACTTTGTTTTCAATAACGAAGCAAGAGAGAAGATGTGGAAGAAATGGGTTTGGTGCCAAGATACTTCTAAAAATGGGGGTTAAATATTCTGTAAAATCAGACCAGTTCTCGAATTTTAACGATTTTAATCAGAGTTATTATTAAATTTGAATGCTAAAACCATTAAATGCTAAAAAAATATGGCTGAACTTAGGGCTGGATCTTTTATTGAATTACAAAACAACGATAAAATAAAAATCCTGAAAGAAATAGGCCGGGGTGGCCAGGGAATCGTCTATTTATCGGAATACCAGGGGAAGCAATATGCGTTCAAATGGTACACGAAAGAGTATGGTGATGATTTTTACAAAAACCTTCAGAACAATGCAGAGAATGGTGCACCATCCAAAGCATTTCTCTGGCCGCTATTGATTTCCAAAAAGCAGCAAGGTAGTTTTGGTTATATGATGGAACTACGACAAAACGGATACAGAGATTTTGGCGACTTCCTGCTTGCCAAAACCCGTTTTGCATCCATCAGCGCTATGATCAATGCTGCCCTTCAGATTTGTGAAGGGTTTAGTCAGTTACACCGAAATGGCTACAGCTACCAGGATATCAATGATGGTAACTTTTTTATTGATCCGCAAAACGGAAATGTACTGATTTGCGATAACGACAATGTGAGTGCACAGGGGCATAATCTTGGTATTATGGGTAAAGCACGCTATATGGCACCTGAAATTGTGGGCGGTGAAACACCCTGTAAATACAGCGATTTTTATTCCCTGGGCGTAATTCTGTTTATGCTGTTTTACGGCAATCACCCGTTAGAAGGAAGAAGAGTACTTAACT
>JAHYJP010000233.1 GCA_019429055.1 Bacteroidales bacterium | reverse complement strand
TGACCAGCCAGCTTTCTCAAGTATTTTATGAACTCTGCACTTCGATGCCTGTTTTCAACAAGTGGAATAACTGTTCCGTTATGCAAATCTATTCCGGCCAACAATGATAGTGTGCCCAGCCTTTTGTACTCGTAATCACGCCCTATGGTTTTGTGTCTGCCTGGCACTGGTAACAATTGAGCTGATATGTTCTTTATGGCTTGTATGCCTGGTTTTTCATCATAGGAAACTGTTGTGTGGTTTCTTTCGGACTTCTCCTGACCCTCTTGCTCTTGTTCGTCCGCATTTATCAGTTGTACCTCTTTATACACTGAAAGTACTTGTGCCATCTTTTCTTCAAAATTGTCGTCCCTACGTTCAAGATAATATGTTATTTTATGGGGCTTTATGCCTTCTTTATCAAGGACACCATGAACAAAGCTCTTGCCTGCGTTCTTTAACCTTGGGTAACCTTTTGCCACACAGTTTTCCCTAATGTGCCTGGCCAGCAAGCTATAGGTCCACAGTTCATTGGCATAGCCGTGGTCCTTTGGTGAAGAACAGGCTAAATTCACAATCCATGCTTTGTCTTCATCACTGATCTCTGCACTAACTCCACGACCAGATAAGTCATCAAGTGCAGCAATCGGTCCAAAGGCAAGGGCCTTATCAATATTTGAATAAATGGACTCTCTGCTAAGCCCAACTGATCTGGCAATTTCTGATACCGGCTTATTGTCCATGTACATGAGGAATATCGTGGAACGCTGAACCTTCCGGAATTGCTGGATCTTACTCTTGGAAATCTTTTCTAATTGATTATGTTCTTTTTCCGAACATTGTAACTTGCCTCTTTTCTTATATGCCATAGCTTTTTTGACACAAAAATAAACAATTTTTTTGACATTGTCAAGTTATATCATGAACGTTCTACTAGCCATGAAAAATCCAATTATCCTCATTTCGGTGGCACTCGTGATGCTTAGCTGTGAAAAGGACTATCTAATACCCAAAGAAGATATCCCCGATTGGCTTAAAACTCGTATTGAGATTTCTGATAAACTATTAAAAGACAAGCCCAAAGCCATGGATGCCTATGGTGCTTGGATTCGATATGAATGGAAGAATGATTACTACTTCGAATATTCTAACATTCTAAGTTCATATATAGGAGGACCGATCACCTTTCAGGGTGACACTTTGGGCTATATTACCGATCCCCGAGTCATGGATTATGCCCAGAACAGATGCTGTAAGCAATATGTATGGAAAGGTCCAAGATTTAAAGAGTTTTAAAAACGCTCCAGCTTCAAATGAGAAAATCTTGGCAGAAGTTTAAAAATCACTAGATCTAACCAAATTCTTTCAAAGCATGAAAAAGCTCCTTATTATTTTGTTGGTTTCAATTTCGACTTTGAGTTGTGAAAAAGACAATTTAATACCTAAGAAAGACATTCCGGATTGGCTTAAAGAAAGTATTGATGCCTTAGAGCAAAAAATTGAAGCAGAGCCAACCACAAGCCAAGCTTATGGCTCCTGGGTGAGATATGAATGGAAAAATAATTACTATTTCGAATTCATAAACCCAATAAGTTCCCTCTCCGCAACGCCTAAAGACATGAATGGCGACTTGTTAAACAATTATTCAGAGTATCTGAATGAAAAGTGCTGCATGCGATATGTCTGGAAGGGTCCAAAATATAAAGAGTATTAAATACTCTCCTGTTCAAATGAGAAAACTCTGGCAGAAGTTTTTCGTCAAAACCCTCAAGTCTAAGCATATGAAAAAACTAGCTTTCACTTTTATCATTATTCTAACAGCAAGTTGTGAGAAGAATATTTTCGATGAGAATTATCGCTATTTATATGGCGATTGGATACCAGTCCAACTTTTCTCAGGGATTTCATATGACACTAATCCAGAATTAGTAGGGGATATAATTCAAATCACAAAGAATGGGTCGTACGCCATCATACAAGACGAAAAAAAAGTTGAATCAGGAAAAATTTCAGTTGAATCGCAAACCAAAGATGAACTTGCATTAAGATTTATTGCGAACGAAATTGACTTTGGAGATCAATTTTTTATCAGATTACCAAGCACATCCGTATATGTTGAGAGCTTTTCCCAGGACTCAATCTATCTCCATGCTAAGGCAGTTGATGCTGGATATTTTGCTCTTTGGCTCAAAAGAAAATAAGAATACTGACTCTATAGCAGGCTTTTCTATGAGTTACAAGCTAGTAGGCAACTAACTATAACACGGACGGTATATTTAATAGGTTTGTCACGGTTTTTGCAAACCGTGCCGTCACGTAAGCGGGGAACTGTCATTAGGTAGAGAGACGGAGGCAATTTAGAAGTAACGTTCAGAGTAATTACGGTGGATACACCTCGAAACATATTCAATAACAAGACAATACCCTACCCCTCGAAGGATCGATCATGGTGGCAAAAACCGCGCCATACCCTCCTCGGTCGGGCTTTAGAGAAATTCCAGACTGGGCAGTCAGCGCGCGGTTGCGCTGCCCTTCGTCGGCTAACACCTACTAAACATACCGCCGGGCCGTTAGCGAGCATATTCATCGAGCTTTACGAAAGTTTAATAGGCTTTACAATCATTGAGCTATTCATTTAATTCGTCCTTTAGATACTACCATAACTTAAGAGTACCACAGACATCGACTTTTATAACCTCCTGGTCAATTTGATAGGATGATAAAACTAATTCGCAGATTTTTTAATCTAAAGAATAGTAGTGAGACTGAAAATAATGGGTCCAAACACCAAAGGAATATTATGGCCGGACCAAAGATGATAATTGATGGAAAAACCTTTGTAAAAGTTAAACTCAGATTTGTTGATTCACTCGACTTTAATACAGCCCGATACATCGATAACTTAGAGACGGAAATCAATTCTCAAAAACTGGAAATAGAAAAACTCATCATCTTAGCTGCAGATAACGAAAAAATGATTAATGACTTACAGAACCTGAGTATAAATCTCCTATACGAAAGCAGGACAAATTCAAAAAAAATTAAGGACGAAAACTCCGAACTACGCATAGAAAACCAGAAACATCAAAACAGATCTTCATCATATGAAAATGAATGCAAAAAGATGAAGAAAAGAATTATTGAATTAAACAGCCAACTAATAAAATCAAACAATAAGGCAACCGCTAATGAAAACAAAATAAGATCTTTGGAACAAACAATCCTATGGCTGAAATCTTCTGAAAGTAGTATTGTTCCCTCTTTAAATAAAATTGCCAGACTTAAAAGCGACCTTCAAAATGCTGAAAACAAATTATCAGCAATCAAAAAGGAAAGCGAGCAAAAAGACTTATTGATCGAAACCCTTACAAAAAGGATACTCGATCATGAAAGAAAGCTTTACCTGCTTGAAACAAAAATAAAAGAATAAGAAAAGATTGACCTCGTTTAGATCCGATATGAAATGAATACGCTTCGCTAACACGGCCGGTAAATTTCATAGGCTTGTCACGGTTTTTGCAAACCGTATCCAGCACTCAAGACAGGAAATGACACGTAGAGATTGAAACCTGGTCCTTTGAAGTACCAAAAAGCAATATCGATGGATTTGCCTCGCAACATATTCAATATCAAGAAACTACCCTTCCCCTCGCAGCGCCGGTCATGGTGGCAAAAACCGCGCCATACCCTCCTGGGGGTGGCTCTAGAGAGATTCCGGCCGGGCAGCACCCATGGTGAAGCGCTCCCCTGCGTCGGGATAACACCTACGAAACTTACCGCCGTGCCGTTACAGCCAATTTTGGTCGAACCAAATGAAATTAACACTACCAAGTACGAGTTCATACTACCAGGCTTGTCACGCTTTTTGCAAACCGTGCCCTGCGATCAAGACAGCACAGGCCATGTAGAGATTGGGAAGTGCCCATTTAGAAGTACCAGAAAGCTATAACAGTGAAACCATCTCGAGAAAGCACTCTATATCAAGACAGTAACCTTGCCCTCGAAGTGCCGGCAATGGTGGCAAAAAGCGCGCCATACCCTCACAGGCTGGTCAGAGAGCTTGATGACTTACTTCACAAATACTGCTCGCCCCAGCCTTATTCGGGTAGCGCCTTCCAGAGAGGGTACAGACTGTGACTTATTATCCATCCAGAATTAGAAAACTGTTTATAGTCAAAACCAAAAAGAAGAAAAAGAGAGCTTTCAGCTCGCATAAATACCAGTAGTATAGCCAGTGATAACTTGAATCCAAAATGCTCTAATCAAAGCCGCTTAACAGAAACATCTGGTGCCTGAAAGAGAGGTAGCAATCTGCACCGCAAAAGGAAAATGAAAAAGGAAGTTACACAGACAAAAGAGATAGGGTAAATGATATCCCTGAACTGTAGAACGATAATCTATGACCAAAACTGGGCTGTAACACGGACGGTAAATTTCATAGGCTTGTCACGGTTTTTGCAAAACGTTTTCAGCCATCAAGAAAACACAGGCAATGTAGAGATTGATAACTGCCCACTTAGAAGTACCAGAAAGTAATAACAGTGGATTCACCTAGAAACATATTCAACCTCAAGGGCCTACCCTATCCCTCGCAGTGCCGGTCATGGTGGCAAAAACCGCGCCATACCCTCCTGGGGGTGGCTCTAGAGAGATCCCGGCTGGGCAGCCTCAATGGTGAAGCGCTCCCCTGCGTCGGGATAACACCTACGAAACTTACCGCCGTGCCGTTACAAACCATTAGGGGCATAACCAAAAGAACCTACATAACCGAGAACTTTTACTAATACCAGGCTTGTCACACTTTTTGCCAAAATCAGGATGATTACTAAGAGAAGGAAAAAGACAAAAAGTGCGCCATACCCTCACAGGCTGGTCAGAGAGGATGATAACTTACTACTTAAATGCAAATCGCCCCAGCCTCGTTCGGGTAACGCCTTCTGGAAAATGTGAATACTGTGACTTATAAACTCCCTAGAAAAAGAAAAAACAGTTTGTAGTCCAAAAACAATAAATGAAAAAGAGAGTTTACTGTTCGCATAAACACCAATAATCTGGCAAGTGATCAATAGCATCAAAGTACAATAAGCCAAGACGCATAATATAACCATTGGTTCCCAAAAGAGAGGAAGAAAACTGCTCCGCAAAAAGAAAAT
>JAHYJP010000232.1 GCA_019429055.1 Bacteroidales bacterium | reverse complement strand
CCAGTTGAGTCTGATGAAATACTGGACGACGAACTGTTAACGTTTCCTCAGTTAAATGTCGCAACCACTGGGGAAATACTCAACCGGGCGCAAATAGCATATTGGCAGGATTTACAATTCAGGGTGAAAGGTGAAAAGGTTGGTTTAAAGGGAAGTTTGCACAAGCATTTTGAGGGCAGCACAAATTACCGGGACTTTCATTTGAACGGATTTTACTTACACAACCTCTTGGCTGTCAGCTTAAAGCTTCATATTTTTTAACATTTGTAGCAACTAATATTAAATTTTAATTAACAATCAATTGTTTATAAATTAACTGATTAAATTGCATAAATATTGTTTTAATGTAGAAACTATTATTATCTTTGTGGCATGTATGTGCAAAGAAACAAAACAACAGGTAAAAACGGCAAGGTCTACACCTCTACCTTGTTGTGCAGCAAGTACCGCCAGGACGGGAAAATAAAGACAAAAGTCGAGACAAACCTCTCGCACATGCCGGAGGAACTTGTCCTGACCATTGAGAATGTGCTCAAACACGGCAAAGGCGCTTTAGTTTCAGCCAAAAGCATTGCTGCCAAAAGCGCCATTGATTTTGGGTTGGCGTATCTGTTGATGCACCTTATGGATAAATTGCGGATTAGCCAAACCATAGAAAAAGTACTTCCTTTACAGCAGGCTGCACTTTTAAAAGCAACCATTATTGGGAAAATAATCACAAGAGGCAGCAAACTTGGCATTTACAACTGGCTTGGGCGCAACAAAAACATTTGTTCACAACTTGGGGTCGACATCGGGAACACAAAAGTTGACCATCTGTATTCCGCGTTGGGACAAGCCAGCCAGGTGCAGCAAACAATAGAACGCAAGTGGTTTTTATACCATAAAACCAAACACAAAGAAGTCTATTTGTACGATATAACCAGCACCTATTTTGAAGGCACACAAAACGAACTTGCCGCATTTGGCTACAACCGCGACAAGAAAAAAGGGAAAATGCAAATCAACATCGGGTTAATTACCGACAGCGAAGGTTTCCCCTTAAAGATTGAGGTTTTTGAAGGGAATATCAGCGATTACACCACTGTGCTTGAGCAAATAAAAAGCATAAAAGAAGAATTTAATACCAGCCAGGTTATTTTTGTGGGAGACAGGGGGATGAAAATCCGCTATAATTTAGAAGGACTGGATGAGGCAGGCAAACAGGGGGTCCACTACATAACAGGGTTAACAAACCAGGAAATAAGAAACCTGTTAGATAATGATATCATACAGTTAAAGCTGTTCAGCAACGAGCTGGCAGAAGTGGAATACGAAGGGGAACGGTACGTGCTGTCAGTCAACGCGGCGCTCCAGGAGCAGGAGCTAACTTACCTGAAAACAATGCGCGGGATTGCCGAAGATGAGATAGCAGAAGTAAAAGCATCGTGGGAGAAACGCCACAGGCAAAACACCGAAAATATTCAAAAATTAAACCAGGGGCATAAAAACAAAAAATTAGTCACAGGTTTTAGTGAAAAAAAACTTGACCGTTACAAATTGCGCGTCGAAAGAATACTATTGAAGCGGGGCCTGAAACAGTACTATGAAATTACAGAAATAAGCAACCAGGTATTTGTGGTTGATTTCAAGGCAGAAAAGTACCGGCAGACAAAACAGCTTGCCGGGAAATATGTTGTGTGCACCAACGTTGAAAAAGAGCAAATGGAAAAAACAGAAGTCAGGCAGCAATACAAAAATTTGCAACATGTTGAACATGCGTTCCGTGATTTTAAAAGCGATAATATCCAGATACGCCCGGTCTATCACCGAAACGAAGCCCAAACCCGCGGGCATGTTTTGCTTTCCATGTTCTCTTACGCCATTGTCAAAGAGATGGAAGACAAAATTTTCCCTTTCCTGGTATCATGGAACAAAAAGACAAAAAGTAAGCTGTCATTTTCTGACATATTGGAGGAACTCAAGGATATTAAACTGGTAAAATTAAATTTAGGGAGAAATGTCGAAAGCATTAAAATAACAGAACTCAACCAGCTACAGGAACAGGTTTTAAAACTTTTCAATATGAAAAAAACAGACCTGGAAAAACATTTGTAGCAACAAAATCGAAAAAATATCAGCTTATCTTACTGAATGACTGCACTTTGTTAAAGTAAAATCCGTTTTAAGAAAAAGATTTATAGAGGAAATATAGCAATTTTGACATTGTTTCCTTTTGCCTCACGAACAATTTGATTTTCCGTGGTATTTTGTTTTCCACATTTTCGGTTTTTTGCATTTTCCCCATAACCTCTTTAGGGTCAATCTCTGCAAATTTTTCTTCCAATGATTTTTTGCCTGCCAGCATAACTTTCATATAATCAGGATTTCCGAGATTCTTGATTAATGGTGTGTCAGCAAACATAGTTTGCAGTTTTTTACACATCGAGTTATTCCCTGTTGTTCTTCGATGTGCCCTTCTGATTGTTCTGAAGAATTGTTCCAGGATATTATTCGTTCTCTGGGGCTGGATAAATGAATCATTTCCGGCAACAGATATTTTTATCGGATCACTGAATAACTTTTCCCAATATTTGTCTATTTGGTTGATTAGTTTTTGATAACCACAGTTTTTATTATAGCATTTCCCCTTTAGCAGGTCTTTTTTAAAATCCTTTACCCTGCCTTGGATGGTTTCCATGCCAATATCTTCTCCATTATCGTTTAAGCCTTTAGTTTTGTCCGGCAATGTAATAGAGAGTGCATGGCGTAATTTATCGAAGACTTCTTCTTTCTCTGATAACATTTGGAATGCTTCCCTGCACTGAGTATCGTTAATCAAGGGTGTTAAGTCTGCTATGATCTTTGTAATTACTTTTAATATGGTTTTGTTTGCAATGGATTGTTTATCAAAGGATTTCAGCCTTTCAGACAACAGGCATAATCGTTTGTAGAACTCTGCATGTGGCCGGTCAAAAGGAAAACCAAACCCATTACCATGGTTTTTCCCATCCAGCACCCAAAGCAGTAAAATATGGCACACCTGATTTATGATCAGGTTATCTTCAATGTTTATTTGTTTTGTTGTTTTTATCGCCTGGTTTATTTCATCGACATTAATATTTTGGGTGTTATTACCAAAATAATAGCGAAGCCGGTAGCGCAATTGTGAGGTTATGCCATATTTTTTCAGTTTATTGCGGATAATGGAATACTCCTTTTCCAACAGGTCTTTGCCAATGTCCCTTAAAAAATGAAAATGACAGATATAATTTGGTATACCGGGAAAGACTTCTGAGATGGCACTCAAAAAAGCACGTCCCATATCACTGGTTACGGCAAGGGGTTCACCGTATTGTTCTTTTATATCCTTAAGAAATGGGATAACCTGCTCTGTTTTTTCGCTCGGTACCTTCACATTGGCCAGCACAAAATTGGTGACCTCATCAATTGCAGTTATCAAATGAGGACTTGCGCCTTCACTTGTCCCGTCAATATGCAGTATATATCCCCCGTTTTGAAGTATCCGGATTTTAAGCATTTCTCCGGCTTGCCCATGCAGTATTGACAGGTAGATAATAAATTTTTGAGACAGGTAAGCCACTTCAGAAGTTGAGATATGTATATTGCGTTTTTTTAATTCCATGACTGTCTCCATGAGTGTGTGGTGCTCACAAAAGATCAACCTGCCTGCCAGTACCATGACATCGTATCCCACGTTTGAATGGGGTGGTACGATTTTTTCAAATTCTTCCGGTGGATAAATACGGTTACAATCCGCACAGTACATAAAAGTCCGGCGCGCTTTAATTTCGCCGATGTGCAGTGTGTAGATCTTTCTTATATCCGTATGGTGCACCTTTAGCCTGGCATGGCATTCAGGACAAAATACGTTTCGGGTTTTAAAATCAACTACCGGCGTCAAAGTAAAAATATTGGTAAGAGAAAGACTATCCACTATCTGGTCTGATAGTTCGCGCAATAAGCAGATTACTTCGAAGTCGGGTTTTTTTTTTCAAGGCCGTGTTTTTCAAAAAAACTCTTTACCTGCAGCTCACTGATATTTATGTTTTCCTTTTGTAATGCCCTGGCCAGTTCAGAAGGGTCGGATTCAGGCCTTTTGATTCTTTCTATAAGCAACTTTACCACTGTGATACATGGCATATCATCCTCACTATATTGCTGTTGTATGGTTTCATATGTGTCGCGCTGTGATTTGTACAGCTGATCTTTCATGGAAAAATAGACATACCTTCCATGCAGCTTCTCTCTTTTGATCAGAGATTTGCCGTATAGTTTATTAAGCAATGAATGGGGAGGATAACCTATTAATTCCCCGATTGTTCCTGCATGCAAGCCACAGTGAGACTCGTTGACCAATTGAATTATGGTCTGATGCATGTTTCCGTACCTGGAAAAACGGATATCCTTATAATTCCAAAGACCATAAGAATCAAATACCGGAATATGCGGCAATGTATAGTACTTGCCGTTTTTATTGTAGCTTGTCAATGCGCCCGATTTTTTTAGTTTCCTGCGTACTGTTATCTCAGAAACCATCATACGCTTTATCAGGTCCACGATGGTCAAAACTTTTTCTTTGCCATAAATGGCTTTCAGGTACTCTTTCACTTCATTTTGTTTCATGATAAAGTATACTTTATTGTTTATGTAAAAATAGTATACTTTATCATATTATCCAAAAATTAACCGCTTAAATTAGAGAAAAAATAGAATTTTGGTGTATTTTTAAGCAAAAGTAGTATTAAAGAAAAACAGTATACTTTATCAATACACTGAATTTAGTACATTTGAAAATTCCAAAGGAATTTTGTAACAATAGATATAAACAGAATAAAAAATATAGCGTTCAACCTGATGAAGCCTTCATTTCCTGTAACTGACATAATGCTGCGAAGGGTGGAAACACCGCGGAAAGTATCAGCACCTGCTTTTGCGAACCACATTTGGCAGATAAATCAGTACGAGTTTGCAATGCAGGTTGAGGGAGTGGGGAGTTTTTATGCATGTAACGGGAATGAGGTGGAGTATATGCCTGCTGAAGGGGCGGCAAAAGAGTCGCTCGAGTTGTATCTTAACGGATCGGTGTATGGAGCAATATTGCATCAGCGGAATATTTTACCGCTCCACGGCAGTAGTT
>JAHYJP010000231.1 GCA_019429055.1 Bacteroidales bacterium | reverse complement strand
TAGCTTTCTGCTGGTGCCAGAAATAAAGAAAAGATCTGCTCTCCAGAGAAATCCTGCACGACAATTTTAAAAAGTACACTTGTGCTAACACGGACGGTATAATCAATAAGCTTGTCATGGTTTTTGCGCTTTGCTCCTGCCCCAATGACAGGTTTATATACCATGACAAAGCCCGGCGCCACCAATCTCTCCGCCGGCTGGCGGATCGACGTAGTGGCGCCACCCGCAACTACTTTTTATGAAACCCTGCGTACCATGACTTCTTCTCTGCTCGCCCGGAACTTTGTACCGCGAAACGCGTAAAACTCAGCGGGTTTTGTACCCGGACTGCAAAAACACATGCCATACTCTCCTTGCACCGTGACAACCTTGTGGCCCCGCTGGTGCGGGGAACCAGGACCCTGCCCGGATGCTTCGTCGAGTAACGCTTACTAATTATACCGCCGGGCCGTTATAAGCCATTCCAGCCAACGATTATAATTCCAAACTTTTATCATACCATAACTATGAAAGCAACACTTACACTACTGAGCTTAATAGGTCTTATGTTATTTACACCAGGCTGTAAAAGTCCGACCAAAGAAGGAGATGAACTAAAAACATATAATTTAACAACACTTCCAGAAGTTAAAACCGTCAAACTTTCCGAATTGGGATTCAGAAACATTGAATATATCCCTTTGGAAACAACCGATAGCAGTCTGATTCAGGGAAAGTTTAGTCCGATAAGTTTTTACAAAGTGTTGTCAGGAGATGGTTTCTTTATAGTACGACAGTTTACAACAGTATTAAAATTCAAGGATGATGGATCGTTCATACGGAAAATAGGTACTGTAGGTCGTGGCCCGGGTGAATTTCAAGTCTGCCATGATATTGATGTCGATGAACTCGGAAGAATATATATTGTAGATGCTTGGAAAGAAAAGTTTTTCCTATATTCTGAGAAGGGAGATCTAATAAAGATTTTCAACTCTCCTCTTGAGCGTAAAGCTGTGGAATTAATCTATTTTGACGGCAAGTTTCTATGTTACAACCAGAATAATCTAGCAGATATAGCAAATAGCTTTAACCTTATCGATACAAATGGGACTGTTTTGAAAAGTTTTCCAAACAAATACCCTTTTACCAAACATTCTTCCGCATTCGGATTCAATCACGAAAACATGTTCTATCGCTTCAATAATAAAGTATTTACGAAAGAAGTCTATTGCGATACTATTTTTGAATTCGAAAATCTTTCTTTCAAACCACATATCGTTATTCATGTTGGTGATAGGTTAATTACTCCTGAGGTACGTTCAAAAACTGATGGTTTGGGGATTTTAAAAAAATATATTAATCCTTTTAATTTATTCGAGTTTGGGGATTTTGTTTATTACGAATTCCAGACGGAAATGAATTTATTTCAAGACAATAAAGTTTATAGTTTTATTGGATCAAAAAAAGAAGATTTTGAGGTTCTCATTGATGCCGAGAAAGGAATAGAAAATGATTTAGATGGTGGGCTAAACATTATACCTATTACAATAAAAGATGAAAGCACAATTATTGCTATGGTCGAAGCAATGGAGCTGATAAATTACATAACATCTGATACATTCATTAGCTCAAATCCAAAATATCTTGATAAGAAAAAGCAACTTGAAACACTTACAAATAGCTTAAAAGAGACAGATAATCCAATTCTTATTTTGGTTAGTTTATAAATTGCGAAAAAAAATAAATAAACGGCTTATAACACGGACGGTATAATTAATAAGCTCGTCACAGTTTTTGCTTTTGCTCCTGCACCCATGACAAATTCGTAATGATAGTTGAACCCGGAATCGCGCATCTGCCCGCAGTCAGAATCCTGCACCATGACAATTTTCTGCCTCCGAGGCAGCTTGTACCGCGACACTGCACCAGTGCCCGCAATAAAGCTCTGTGTACCTTGACTTCTTACCTGCTCCCGATCAAACTTGTACCGCGACACACGTAATGCTCATAAAATTTTGTACCTGGATGGCAAAAACTGCGCCGTACTCTCCTTGCACCGGGACAACCTTGTGGCTGAAGTATCAGGACACTACCGGATGCTTCGTCGAGTAACGCTTACTGAATTATACCGCCGGGCCGTTAGGTTTCATAGCTTTTAAACAGTAACCCTATTAAAGAATTATTTAAGAAATCCTTTGTACAAATCATTCGAGACAGCACCGTTTGGGAATTTCTGTAAGACATTACCGGCTTGCCCTCCGCGCAACTTGCATATGGCAATTCACGGTTTTGCGTTTATGAAATTTGCAAAACCGGCCCATGAGCACCATCTGCAAGTTTTTCCTACGCTTCGCAAGCCTGCTTCTGAGTCCTGTGCCGGGACTTTAAAAGCTACGAAACCTAACGGCATCAATTATGTTATGAAACATGGGCCAATTTCCCAGTAGTTTAGAGAGATTAACAAAATCAAACTACTGGTAACGAATCCAATAATAAAAAAAGAAAAAATAAAGGAAACTTTCTGCCACGACAAGAATAATAATGCTACGAAAACCTAACACGGACGGTATAATCAATAAGCTTGTCATGGTTTTTGCGCTTTGCTCCTGCCCCAATGACAGGTTTCTGTACCATGACAAAGCCCGGCGCCACCAATCTTCGCTTCGCTGCGACGTAGTGGCGCCACCCGCAGCTGCTTTTAAGGATCTTGCTGGGGTAACATGACAGATTGTACTTTTAATCAGCCTTGTACCGCGAAACGCGTAAAACTCAGCGGGTTTTGTACCCGGACTGCAAAAACACATGCCATACTCTCCTTGCACCGGGACAACCTTGTGGCTGAAGAACCAGGACCCTGCCCGGATGCTTCGTCGAGTAACGCTTACTAATTATACCGCCGGGCCGTTGTACGTAACGCGGAATCGCGTACACTAATAAGTCTCACTGCATTAATACTTTAAGCTATGGAAATTATTCTCGCTTGTCCTAAATGTCCAACAACTTACATCCTTTACACGGATAAAATAGAATTAGACATAACCGGAGAATTGATCTTTACCCCTGAACCAGTCTGCCCTAAATGCGGGTACACTGGTGAACCAATTATTAGTGATTACAGTATGGAGAAAATTGATGACCTGGTTTTCTCAGGTAAAATTAAGTCCAGAAAATAACTATTTCTTGAATACCAGTTCTGAATTTAAACGTATCTTAGTGTTTGCTTTCGGATCTCTTCCTTGTGTGGAGGAAATGGTCCTTAAAAACACTCTCGCTGCATGTGTGAATGTGCTATTCATACACCTCAGAAGCATGACTGGTTTGGTGAGAAGAAATATCGCCTTGCCACTTTCTTTGACCTGTGGTGGGATGAGTACTGCAAGTACCCAAAACACTTTATTCAACCCGAACAGTACAAAGCTGTTCAGGATATACGTTCATGCCGGACAGCAGCTCTTGGCATAGACATTTATTCTTGTCCTCAGTGTGGAGAGTCAACTGAAGTATACCATAGCTGTAAAAACCGGTTCTGTCCCACATGCAGCTGGAACGACACTGTCAGATGGGCCGAAAAGATTAAAGGGAACATGCTTAACATTCCTCACAGACATGTTGTTTTTACTATCCCTCACCAACTCAACTTCCTGATAATAAGAAATAAATTTATTCTGCTCAACACACTTATGCAGACTTCGGCAGAAGCGCTCAAAGACTGGATCAATTACAAGTTCGATCTGCAGCCAGGGATCATCTCCGTTCTACATACCTCAGGCGAACGGAAGAAAAATCACTTTCACACCCATATGATCCTCTCATGGGGAGGAGTAGATAAAAACAGAACTGTTCAGCAGATCAAAGGAAAATATGTCAAATATGACTATCTAAAATCCAAATTCAGGGGGATATTTGAAAAAAAGCTGATCGACTTCTTCAACTCAGGTAAACTTGATCACGATTTCAAGGATGTAATCGAGTTTAAAAGGTTTTTAAAGCGTGTCAATGAAAGAAAATGGATCATACATCTTGAGGACCCGATGGATACTCCTTCCGATGTTATAAGATATATCGGCCGTTACTCAAAAAGAGCCTGCCTTAGCGAATACAAGATAACCCGGATGGAGAATGAAATTATCGCTTTCAAATACAAGGACAATAAAAACAAAGACTTTAACGGAAGACCCACCGAAAGAGAAGAGATTCTTAACTATCGTGACTTCTTTCCTCTTCTCTTACAGCATGTTCCCCTGCCCAGATTCAGACTGGTCAGGTATTACGGGATATATTCCAACCGCGGACATCTTCCCAAAGAATTTTTCAGCGGTGGCATTAATGTTGCTATTAACTGGAGAGAACTTCAGCAGTCTGAAACAGGGCAGGATCCACTCCTTTGCCAAAAATGTAATGTAATCAAAACATACTCCCACTCGGTTGCTCAATCAAACAACGGAATTTATATATACTACAGACTGGGACTTAATCCTGACCCGCATGCGACATTCTCTCAGAAAGTCGCTTAGTGCGTTTCATGGGATAACTATGTCCTGTTGCGAAAAAATAACAAAAAATGACTAATTCCGCCTTCGATAACATGACTTTTAAAGGGAAAAATCCTCTTTCCAATCAAAAAATAAACAGAATTAGTGGCTTCGAGACAACTCCTGCTGACAAACTAAAAATTGAAATTCCTATTAATAAGAAAAAAATAAGCGCTACGTACAACACGGACAATAAAGTTAATAAACTTGTCACGGTTTTTGCAGTTACTTCCTGCACAAAAGACAGTTTTGTACCCTGACTGCAAAAACACGCGCCATGCTTCGCTCCTTTCGGCTGTGTAGAGAGATCCTACTATGCCGCTAACAAATCCACAATGATTCAGGTCACAGCCTACAGTCGCTCAGCAATGTTTACTAACTTTATTGCCTGACCGTTAGGAGTAATGCCGGGGCAGAAGTGAATCACGCAAGCAATGTGTTTATTTCAGGATTATCACCTGATATTAAGGTATTTAGCGCAGCAGCCACGCCAGAAGAAAAGAAGAAGAAAACGAATTAAAATGGACAGTGAGATGTAAAAGTTTTTTTTTGCAGCGGCGTGAAAGCGAGCTTTCGCCAGACGCCAGGAAAAAAACTTTTACAAGTTACAGGAAATAAATGACAAAGTCAATA
>JAHYJP010000230.1 GCA_019429055.1 Bacteroidales bacterium | reverse complement strand
CGTGGCGGCATTTCTACCCGCCGCGACTACGCCGGGGCGTTTGTGTTTGTAAACAATGCCCCGGGCTGGGTCAGCACGCCCCACGGGCGGTTTGTGTATGTGAACGACGGCTGGCAGAACGAGTTTCATTTGCGTGATCATCTTGGCAATACCAGAAGAGTTGTGATGGAAGAGGACACCGGCACGCTGGCCACCCTGCAGCAAAACCACTACTACCCCTTCGGCATGCTCATACCCAGCCTTAGCACCACCAACACCATAGGCGCCCTGAAAGACAACCGATACCTGTATAACGGCAAGGAATTTCAGGATGACTTTGAGCTTAACTGGCATGTTTATCCCGTTTTTATCGGGAATTACGGGGTAAAGTTTTATGATGCGCAGATTGGGCGGTTTCATTCGATTGACCCTTTGTCAGAAAAATACTCTTTCCAGAGCCCGTTTGCTTATGCTGCAAACAATCCAATAAGGTTTGTTGATTGGATGGGGTTGGGACCCGGTGATAGGGTTTTAATTGCACACCATTTATTATCTCTTAACCCTAAATATAAACAAGAGGGTAGTACAATGTTACGAACGGGTTTAGATGCTGCTGCATTAGAATATATGGATTGTTCTGAATTTATTAGCAGAGTATTAGCTGGAGATGGAATAACTGAAAAAATTGAACATAGAAGATCCTATGACTTAGTAGACTTTTTTTCAGGAGATTTGTTTGAAAAAAACTCTGGTGATCCAGAAACTGGTGACATTGCGGCCTGGGGTGGTCATGTTGGTTTAGTTGAAAGTTATGATCCTGAAACGAAAAAAGTAATGTTTCTTCATATGACATCATATGGAAGTTTTTCTGGTGGAGAAAGGAAAGAATACAGTCTATCATATTTTGATAGGAAAGGAGCAGGTTTTTATAGGCCAAGAAATGAAACCCCAGACATTCTTCATAAAACATTTAGTGGGGAAGCTCTTGATATTGCTGAAATCTCTGGGTCAAAAATTACAAATAATACTTTGAAAATGATCCAGGGTTGGATAAATGAAAATCCTGAAATAAAAGTGATCATAAAATAACCTTAATAAAGAATTAACATGAAAACCACTCTATTCTTAATTTTATTTTTTTTCAGCAGCTCATTAATTGCTCAGGTCTTTATTCCTCGTGAAGAACTTAATTGGCAACTTTTTGAGAAGAATTACAGCACGGAATATAAAATGAGTGAAATAGTGAAAATTGATCACTATTTAGTTCTTGATTTAATTGAGTTCGGAAACCTTGAAATAAATCTTAACAAGTTTCATTTCTTAGATATTAATTTTAATGGGTTTGATGAAATAATATATTCTGGCAGAGTGCCTGGAGCTGAAGGTTTATATACATTTATTTTTGAATTAATTAATGGAAAATACATAACTGCATTTGAGGCAGAAGGAGAGATCATAATAATCAATTCGTTGAGTGGCAAACAGCCCCCATTTTCTTTCGTTCTAATTGATTTACCCTGTTGTGGCGATTATGTTCAGGTATACGAAATTTATCACCCAGTGTTTTCCGGAGAAAAATTTAAACTTGCAGCTTCAACAAAATATATTACCATTGATAGTGTCGAATTACCTTCTTCTTTTTTCGATAATCCTGTTTTATTTGAAGTGGTAAATGAACCGTATCATCTCAGGAGCAACCCTGAGATAGACAATGAAAGTGAAGATATCCATCCTAGTGTCAAGGGAAATATTATAGGAAGTTATACAAAAGGTTCCAGAGGCTATGCTTTTGCAGAAAAGAAGGATGATACAGGTCGGATTTGGTGGTTTGTTGCAATGGTAAACAATAAAGAGCCATTGCATTCGGTGTTAAACAAGCAATTTGAAAATAATAATAATAAATTTAATTCTGTAGGCTGGATGAGCAGCAGGTTTTTGGAAATTGTAAAATAGATAATTATTATTAAGTGAAGAATCCCCGCTAAACAGAAATTGCATATCCGCTCGAAACATGCCAGAATTTGCAATTCTGCAAAAATTGATAGCTTTGCTAAACCATGCCAAATAAAGGCAAAATGATCAACTACACCTACACAGCTTCAGGAGCAAAGATAAGCCAGCAGCTGGAATCAGGCGACAAGGGCGGCCTTTCTACCCGCCGCGATTACGCCGGGCCGTTTGTGTTTGTAAACAATGCCCCAGGCTGGTTTAGCACGCCCCACGGGCGGTTTGTGTATGTGAACGACGGCTGGCAGAGCGAGTTTCATCTGCGCGATCATGCTTCGACTCCGCTCAGCACAGGCTTGGGAAATACCAGAATAGCCCTTCTTGAAACCGGTTCTGACAGTTTGGCAATATTGCAGCAAAACCACTACTACCCCTTCGGCATGCTCATACCCAGCCTTAGCACCACCAACACCCTGGGCGCCCTGAAAGACAACCGATACCTGTATAACGGCAAAGAGCTACAGGATGACTTCGAGCTCAATTGGCATGACTACGGAGCGAGGTTTTATGACCCGCAAATTGCACGGTGGCATAGTGTAGACCCGCTGGCGGAGAAGTATTATCATATTACTCCATATCGCTATGGTTTGAATAACCCGATGAAATTTGTTGATGCATTTGGGTTAACAGAAGAGGAAAGAATTACTGCATTGCAGGTCTTAAGAAATCATGTAAATAATAAGACACCTTATTCTACAATGGACTGCTCTGCTTTAGTTGGTGCCGGTTTGATCGCTGCAGGAAAAGAAAACTATAGGAATATACCTGCCATTGGGCAATGGCAGGGTGGTGTGCCAAGACTAGTAAATATGTCAAGGCCAATTAGAAGAGAAAGTATGTTGCCTGGTGATTTGGTCACGTTTAAATCGACCAGAGCCGTAAGGCAAGGACTAGATGGTATCTATGATCATATAGGGATGGTTTCAAATTTAAATATTGTTGATGGTAAACTTATTGGATTTTGGTTTATACACGCACGATCATCGACAGGTGCCACAGAAGATTATTATGACCTTTCTGAAGATAATTTACTAAATGCTTTTTGGTTAAGAGGGGTTTGGGCCTGGGAATGGGACGAGGAAGATAGGCTGTATAGTATAGATTTAGAAGAAGTTGTAGTAACTGCAAAAGGTCCAGAAAAAAGTAGGTATAAACCCCCAATACCGCAAATTAAATTTACGGGAGCTCAACAGGGGCGTTTAGCACCTGGCGATTTTGGATACATCGGTTCATATTGGGATACATACGACAGAACAAGAGCTTTTGGAAAGGAAGATAAAGATGAATAGGATTCGCGGTCTTTTTGATAAAACTAATAATATGAAAAAAAACTTTTTAGAAACCTTGGTTAATATTCTATTAGATAAAAGTGGATGCTTTACTTTATTGAATATGAGATTATTAATTGCATTTTCTATTGTTGTATTATTGATTAATGGTTGCGACAATCAGAGATCCACAGAGAGCGGGTCTGAAAAAAAAATAGAAAATCATGTGGATAAAGAGTTTGTCTCTGTTAATAATAAAAATCATTTAATAAAGGAAGAAGAAATTCCATTATCAGATTATTTTAAAGATACAAAAACTGCAGACTCAACTTTTAAAGCGTTGAAATTTAAACGAGATATGGTTTTTAATTTAACTAGTGAAAACCCTGATTCTCTGGGTTTAACATATGCTCCCGAAGCAGTTTCAATTGAATCAATTAAAATAGTCGGTGATTTTGCTTATTTAAGTGATCCTGTACATGGAAATATCAAAAAGATATGTTTAAAAAGTGGTTATATGATTTCAAGCAACCCATTGGAAAACGAAAGGTTTGAGTTTTATTTACAGGAGATCGCTTACTTCAAAAGTTTGTTATATGTAATAACTCATCGAAATAAAATTTTTAGATTGACTACAGATATGGAGTATGTCGATAGTTTTTTCTTGCCAGATAGTTATCAAAACAATATTTATTTGTATTCAGATCGCGGAGCTGCATTAATACTATTTTCTGACGGAAGGAATGATTTTATCATCGATGAAAAAACCAGACCATCAGAATATGTTGTTGATGAAAAGACAAAAATCTATCAAAGAAGATTGCATATTGATTACCAACTTAACTTTTTATATGATACGTTAAGCTTTCAAAATCATTCAGAATACAGAAAATGGATAACATCAATACGGGGTAGTTTAATTAAGATTGAGGACAAACCTTTTTATCTTTGTAACGATAAAAAATATGAAGTACCAAAAGACTTTAAAGCAGGTCGTTTTTTTGGGGGTGCTTTGGGAAGAAATATTGATTGTAGTGAGCAGTATCTTACATTCTTTGACATTTCTCTTGAAGAGAAAAAGCTCTACTTGTATGTTTATGGATATGTAAACCCATAGCATTTTATAAACTAAATTCAACCCCTGCTGAGCGGAATTTTGCTTCGCTGAGCCATACTGCCCACCACAGGTGGGTAAACCGTCAGGCAGGCTCCCTCCGGTCGGTTGTAATTCTGCAAAAATTGATAGCTTTGCTTAACCATGCCAGACAACGGCGAAATGATCAACTACACCTACACAGCCTCAGGAGCAAAAGTAAGGCAGCAGCTGGAATCAGGCGACAAGGGCGGCCTTTCTACCCGCCGCGACTATGCCGGGGCGTTTGTGTTTGTAAACAATACCCCGGGCTGGTTTAGCACCCCGCACGGGCGGTTTGTGCAGGTGAATGAAAGTTGGCAGAGCGAGTTTCATTTGCGCGATCATTTAGGTAACACCCGCGTGGTACTTTTAGAAGAGGAGGGTAATGAATATAAAACCCTGCAGCAGAACCACTACTACCCCTTCGGCATGCTCATACCCAGCCTGAGCACTAGCAACACCCTGGGCGCCCTGAAAGACAACCGATACCTGTATAACGGCAAGTTGGAGCGCAGCGGAAATCTCGACCCTTCGGGAGAGTTTAATGATGATTTTGATTTTAACTGGTATGTTTATCCCGTTTTTATCGGGAATTACGGGGTAAAGTTTTATGATGCGCAGATTGGGCGATGGCATAGTGTGGACCCGTTGGCGGAGAAGTATTACCCGATAAGCCCGTATGCTTATGTGGCGAATAACCCGATTTTCTTTGTTGATCCTAATGGGATGGAAATAGTTGATAAAGATGGAAATAGGA
>JAHYJP010000229.1 GCA_019429055.1 Bacteroidales bacterium | reverse complement strand
GTGTGCTCTTCCGATCTCTTTTCATCCCGAACTGATTGATATTTTCGAAAAACGGTGGGCCAGCGCAAATGATTTCCAACGCACACGAGGCGTATTACGAATGTTAGGCTCCATAGTTGCGGATTTATGGAAACGGCAGAGCAGTTTGGCAGGAAGCCAGGGATTAATTCACTTGTCGGACATGAACCTGGGCAACCTCGATGCCATTACTTCCCAAATTAAAAAGCTGTGGGGAAATGGTTACGATGCCGTTATTTCTGCCGATGTTTCAGGAAACAATTCCAATGCCTTCAAAATCGACAGCAACAAACAGGAATACCGTAAATTTAATATAACTCAGGGGGTAGCATCTGCCATTATGCTTGGCACTTTTGGCAGCGATGGCCCCAAAAAAGGTCTGAACGTTCAGGAAATAAAACTGATGGTGCTGAAACCCGACACGTATAACCACAATTCCATTAACGGCGCCCTCGATTCTCTGGAATCTGAAGCCCATTACCTGTATTACTCCGAAGCAGCCAACACTAAACGCTACTGGTTCCATACACGGCCCAACATCAATATCCTGATTAATCAGGCAAAAGGCGACGTGCAACCTTCCTCAGTTGAGCAGGAAATTATTAATCGAATTAAATTTAAGGAAAATAACTTTTCGCACTTTAAGGTATTGGTTGCTCCATCCGACGATTTGCCCGAACAAACCCGCTTATCACTGGTAGTTGCGCATCCGTCGCTTATTGTAAATGCCGATGTGGTAAACGGTAACCTGAAACCCTACATTGAAAAGGTAGCATCCAAACGGGGCAACAACGAACGGATTTATAAAAATACCATCTTGTTTCTGGTGGCCACGGAAATAGGGATAAATCAATTGTTGCTGGAATTGAAAGAATATATTGCCTGCAACAAAATAAGAACCGATTATGCAAGTCAGTTAAGCCAGGAACAGAAAAACGACTTGTCGGAAAAGATAAAAGAGTTAAACGGAAAAGTGGAGCGGTCAATTTGTGTGGCCTATTCACTGGTTGTAAAAGCCGGCGCCAAAGGGCAAATTGAAGCGCTGCACATCAAACAGTTTAAAAATACCATCGAATCACAATTCAACGACAACATCCTGCAACTGCTGAAAGATGAGGAATGGTTGCTGGATGGGGTGGGGTTTGGCAAATTGCAGGAATTGAACCTGATACCCACAATTGATAATCCGGTTAAAGTGAAAGATATTTATGAAGCCTTTTTGCGTTACAACGACAAGCCGATGTTAACCAATGTACAGGCTATTCAAAACAGTCTGCTCAGGTTATGTAACGGCAACCAGGTAGCTATTGCCACAGGACAGCCCGGCAACTGGGGCAAAATAGTTATGGGAGAAACACCGTTTGGTTTCGATGTTACTTCACCCGATTTCTGGCTGGTGGACAAATCACTTTACCAACCCGAAACGCCGGATGTTCCCAAACCGGTAACCCCTTCGGTTCCATATCCGGCAGGAGGTGGATCAGAAAGTCCTGATGAAGGAAATGAAGTTCCGACTACCACGAAAGAGTTTAAGACAGTGACCATTTCGGGCAAAGTGGATGTGGCCAATTACAGTCAGGTATTTACCAGTTTTATCAATCCGTTAATGAAAAACAACGTGGAAATATCCATCACCATCAAAGGAAAAACAACTACGGTTGCGCCCCTTGCTGAAAACAGCCAGCATTTCAAGATCATAAAGGAGTCTGCAAGCCAATTGGGACTGGATTTTGAGGTGGAGGAGTAGGAAAAGGCAGGGATTTAAGAGTTGTCGGAATGAAAGGTTGAACTTAATCCTTTTTGAATTATGAAAAACCAAGAGAAACCATGGGAAAATATTAAACTACCTCGAATATTTAAGGCTAAAATAAGTAATGGGTGGATTTTATTTCGAAATACAAGGATAATTGAAACTTTTAGAACGGAATCTGATTTGAACGTTTTCTGGGAAAAGAACGGTGAAAGAATAGAAGGTTTTAAGTACAAGTTAGATTTTAAGAAACCTCCCTTAGCAAAAATTGGTAATTTGTTTTTTGAATCTAAATGGATTCCTCCAATGCTCAATGAAAAATTTCAAGTCATTTGTAAAAATGACATTTACGTAATTCAGTCTATAAAAGAAGATATTATTGCATCATTTGATTCACAAGAGGAGTTTAAAAAGTGGGAAGCGGAATATCTCAAATGGAAAGAGGAAAAAATTTTGAAGAAACAAAGAAAAACTGAATTGGAACAGAAACGGAAATTAAAATTAGCAACTCAAACAAAATTAAAAACACAGGCAAAAAGAAAGAAAAAAAGGAAAAAGAAATACACAAAAAGTAATATGATTCTGACTGATTCATATAAGATGATGAAACGTGATCCGGACTGGTTTCGGGAACAATCGTAGTAGACAAAATCTAAAAGGATACCGAAGGGGAAATACCAATCATTTAGTTTTTGAAATAGAAAACTATTCCAAGGGTGAAGAACAAATGTATGTAACAAATAACTAAAAAATTAAGTAATTGAAGAAAACGATAAAAAACATTAAACCAAATAATCATGGAAATCTCAACACTTTTATCACACATTGATAATGGCCACATGGCATTACCTGAATTTCAGCGCGGCTATGTGTGGAACCGGGACCAGGTTCGCAGTTTTTTCGATTCGTTATACAAAAGGCACCCTGTAGGTAGCCTGCTTGTTTGGGCAACACAATCTTCTAATGCAGTTCATCGTGGAGATGGACAACTTGCTCCCGGAATCGTAAAACTCATACTTGATGGTCAACAAAGAATGACGACACTATACGGAGTAATTCGGGGTAAGGCTCCTGAATTTTTTGAAGGAAATTCCCAGGCATTTACAGGGCTCTATTTTAATCTGGAAAGTGAACAGTTCATGTTCTATTCTTCCATGAAAATGGATGATGATCCGCTTTGGATCAATGTGACCGAGTTAATGAAAAAGGGACACGAAGGAATAGATGAATTAACCGAGCGGATATACAGTAGGCCGGAATTGACAGGAAAATCAAAATACGTGGGGAAACTCGCCAAATTGCTCGGTATTAAAGATGTCAGTTTTAATATAGAAGACGTAACCGGTGAAGATAAAACCATTGATGTGGTGGTGGAAATTTTCAACAAAGTAAATAGTGGTGGGACAAAATTATCAAAAGGTGATTTGGCCCTGGCAAAAATTTGTGCAGAATGGCCCGATGCACGCAACTTAATGAGAGTACAGATTGACGATTGGAAAAAATCGGATTACCATTTCAACCTGGATTGGTTGCTCCGCTCTGTAAACACTATTTTAACCGGTGAAGCTAAATTTCAATATTTACATAACCAAAATGCAGAAGATATAAGTAATGCATTCAATAAGGCCACCAAACATATCGATACTGTACTGAATTTAATTTCAGGTCGGTTAGGCCTTGATCATGATCGGGTACTGTTTGGTCGTTTTGCAATTCCTGTAATGGTTAGGCTGCTGGATGAATTAAAAAATGGTTTGGATGAAACAACAAGAGACAAGTTACTATTTTGGTACGCTCAGGCCGGAATGTGGGGGCGTTTCTCCGGTTCAACCGAATCCTACATAGATAAAGATTTATCAGCCATTGAAGGCAAAGATAATGGGGTTGACAAACTTATTGAACAGCTAAGGTTGTGGCATGGGGGATTAAAAGTGGAACCGGGACATTTTTCCGGTTGGAGCCTCGGTGCAAGATTTTATCCTGTTTTGTACATGCTAACACGGATGGGAGAAGCGAAAGATTGGGGAACTGGAATACCTTTAAAAGCCAGTTTGCTTGGTAAAATGAATAAACTCGAAGTACATCATATCTTTCCGAAAGCGCAACTTTACAAATACGGCTATTCAAGAGCGGAAGTAAATGCACTGGCTAATTTCTGTTTCCTTACAAAAGATACAAACCTTCAGATTAGTGCCAGCAAACCAAAAATTTATTTTAAAAAAGTTGAAAAAAATCATCCAGGAGCTTTATCGTCTCAATGGATACCAATGGACGAGGATTTGTGGAAAATTGAGAATTATTCATTGTTTCTTCAGGAAAGGCAAAAACTTCTGGCTGAAGAAACCAACAGGAAAATGGAGGAACTATTGCATGGAGATACGAAATGGTTAGCAGGTACTGCTGTTTGGCCACCGCAAAAAATATATGGCGGTATTTCATCGGATGACGAAGAAAAAGAATTGGAAGAGCTTGCTAACTGGGTTGAGGAACTAAATTTAGCTCCTGGTGAACTGGCCTACGATTATTCTAATCCTGAAACCGGACAGCAAGAAGCAATTTTTGATCTTGCCTGGCCTAACGGTATTCAGGAGGAGTTGAGTGAACCTGTTGCAGTGTTGCTTAATGAAGGAGCTGAAACAATAACAATTGCAAATAATGCAGGATTTAGATGTTTTACTTCGGTGAATGACTTCAAAAGATATATTCAGAATGAAATTTTAAAGAATAAAGAGATTCTGCAAATTAATTGAGTTTTCACAGCATCAATCTATTTTTAAGCCGTATTGTATGGGGAAATATAATCTGAATTACACACTTGAGAAGTATATTATTGCTTCAAACAGAAGTCAATCATATACTCTCAAAAAGCTTGAATATCTGATTCAGGACAATGGTGGACTATTTAAAGATGACCCATTCTATCAAGAGTTTCGAAAACTATATTTGCAATATAGAATAACTTTGTTGTTACATTGGGGAAGATACGCAGAGGCTCTTGCCTGGATTTGTCTTGAAACGGAATTAAATCCTGCAAATGTAGATGCAGTCGCAATGAAGGAACAGCTAAAAAAACAATTGCATTTTACAAAGGAAGAAAACCATGTGTCGGTAAACAATGCTTCGCAAAAACCATTGTTTGACTGGGGAAATGTGGCCGGTATGCGCAGGGTAAAGGCAATTATTGAACGGGATGTTTTATTGCCTTTAAAAGAACGGGAAATATACCAAAATTTTAATGTTTCCATTCCCAAAGGATTGTTGCGGGTGTACGACAAATCCCACGTTTGCAAAAACCTGTCGAATACATGCATCAGTCAATTAAAAGGATTAAACGCTAAAGCCAATTAAAATTAAAAAACTAAATGCCAAACCACCGGGCTAAAGCCA
>JAHYJP010000228.1 GCA_019429055.1 Bacteroidales bacterium | reverse complement strand
ATGCCATTCTCCCAACGGATATCCACCTCAAAGTTACCTCTTGCCTTCAGGCCTTTTACATACCCTTTTTGCCAGTGTGCGGGAATAGCAGGCAACAGCTCGATGGTGCCGGTATGCGATTGAAGCAGCATCTCGGCTATACCTGCACAGCCTCCCATGTTACCATCAAGCTGGTAAGGAGGGTGGGCACACAGCAGGTTCATATAACTGCCACCGCCATCCATCATTTCAGTACCCTGTACTCCGGTTGGGCGTAACAATCTTTTGAACAGCTGATAAGCTTTTTCCCCGTCTTTCAGCCGCGACCAAAAGTTTACTTTCCATGCCAACGACCATCCGGTTCCACCGTCGCCCCGTGCCACCAGGCTCACCTTTGCTGCCTCTGCCAGTTCGGGTGTCTGTTCCACAGTAATTTGTTTCCCCGGATGCAACGCATACAAATGAGACACATGCCGGTGCTTGTTATCCGGGTCATCCACATCCTCCTTCCATTCCTGCAACTGGCCCCAGCTGCCTATTGTAGGTGGGAATATCTGATCCCTGACTGCTTTTGCCTTTTCAGCAAATTCTTTATCCACTCCAAGAATTTCACTTGCCGCGACTACATTGTTCAAAACATCCCAGGCAATCTGATGATCCATAGATGCACCTTTTGAAATGCCTCCGTGCTCAGGAGAATAGGAAGGACTGGAAACCAGGTATCCGTTTTCATCTTCAATCAAATAATCGATCCAGAAGAGAGAAGCTTCTTTCATAAGAGGATAGGCCGTTTCCCTTAAGAACGTTTCATCCCTGTTAAATTCATAATGTTCCCAGACATGCTGGCACAACCAAGCAGCTCCTCCGGGAAAGAAACCCCAGGGAAAATCCCATCCGGGAGAAGTGAATCCGAATGCATTGTTCATGGTGTTTACAATCCAACCCCCTGAATTGAAAAATTCCTTTGCCGACCTTCTTCCCGGCTCCATCAGGCTTTCCATGTAGGTGAACAGGGGTTTGTGGCTTTCTCCCAGATTGGTAACCTCGGCAGGCCAGTATAACATTTGTTGATTGATGTTCATGTGATAATCGGCTGCCCATGGCGGATTACTACTGTGGTTCCATTTTCCCTGCAGGTGCATTGGCATTGTATGGGGCCTGGAAGCAGAAATCATCAGATATCTGCTATACTGAAAGTACAGCTCCTCAAGACCGGGATCGTCAGTACCCCCGGCATATTCAACCAGCCTTTGGTCGGTTGGAACATCCTCCCTGCTGCCTTCTCCCAAACTTAGTTCAACCCTCGAAAACAATTCCCTGAAATCATTTTTATGCTCCCTGCGTAAAGCTTCATAAGTTTTCCCTGTTAAACCTGACAGTACCTCCCTGTTTCGGGCCTGAAAATCTGCTCCTTTGTAATCGGGGTACTGCATCATATAATCAGTGGCGGCTCCGTGATATATGGTCAGGTTTTTGGCTCCTGACACTGAAATTTCACCTTCGTTGAGCCTGACCTCCCCATCGGTATCCAGTTTCATAAAGGTTTCATATTCCATCCCGTTATCAGCTACCTGTCCGTGGAAAAAATAAACTCCACCGGTTAACTCTTCGTTTTGTTTTATATGTGGGGTTTCATACCTGAGTGTATAGTCAGCAGCATCGTTACTCTCAAACCGATATACCATCAGCTGATGCGGATAGCTGCCAAAATAAGTCCTGGAGTATTGCTTGCCATCCACTTCGTAAGTGACTTTGCCTTCAGCGTTGCTCAGGTTAAGTTCTCTCCTGTAATTTTGCGGTTCTCCGGTATGGCTGACAGAAATAAAAATATCGCCCATGGTTTGCTGTGCTCCGAAATCCCCAAAACTTGAATTCCGACCCTGATTATTTATAACACCGGTTAATTGAGCATTTGCCAGTTTATGGGCTTCATCAAAATTATTATCTTTCAGGAGTTGTCTTATATCATCCAGGTACTTCCAGGCTCCTTCCCTGATGCCATAATTATATGCATCACCAGTACCGGGGCCACCGCTCCATAGAGACCCTTCGGAATACTGAATCTGTTCGGTATCAATGCCGCCAAAAAACATGACGCCGATATATCCGTTACCAATTGGCAAAGCTTCAGTCATCCAATTGGTGGCAGGCTTATCATACCAAAGCTTCAAAGTGCTTTCATGCTGATCATTACAACCTGAGAGCAAGAATAAAATAAGAACTACAGCAGTAAAATATGCTTTCATTGGAATAGAATTGAAGTACAAAAGTAATTTTAAAATCAAATTTTAAACACAGTTTGCAAATCCAGCGGATCATCCATTTCTTTTTGTAGTTGCAATAGTTGATTATAAAGTTTCATTTTAATTTCGTTATAATCCTTGTTATCAGCCAAATCATTTAATTCGAGTGGGTCATTTGATAAATCATAAAGTCGCATTGTTTTTATTTGTGGATATACAATTAATTTAAAACCATCTGCCCGAATCATTCGCTGCATATCCTTCAAATAGCATCCGTAAATGGCCGGGTAGAAAGATTCTTTCCTTTTTCCTTTGATAAAAGGTATCAAACTGTTGAATTCAATGTATTCCGGTTTTTCCATACCAGCTAAATCAAGGGTAGAAGCCATCACATCCTGAAGATAGACATCCACATCAATTTTTCTGTTTTTTGGCACATCAGGTCCAATTACAAATAATGGAACACGGATTGAGTGGTCATACATGTTTTGTTTTCCAACTAATCCATGGTTCCCGACAGCCAGACCATGATCTGATGTAAAAAAGATATATGTATTTTCCGCCTTCCCTGATTTCTCTAGTGCATCTAAAATTCGACCGATTTGGGTATCCATGTGACTGATTATGGCATAATATTCCTGACGGTTTACCTTTACAGCATATTCTGTACGTGGAAATGGAGCAAGGGCTTCATCACGCAAAGAAGGACCACAGCCAATGTTGTCTTTGTAAGGGTATTCAGGCATATAAGATTCCGGAACATCAATATTTTCAAGGGGGTACATTTCGACATATTCTTTAGGTGATTGCCTCGGATCATGTGGTGCATTAAAAGCCAGGTACATAAAAAAAGGTTCTTCTTTATTTTTAGATGAATCAATAAATGCAACAGCATCATCCCCAAGAACTTCACTCCAGTGTTTTCCTCCCTCCCAAAAACCACCGAACTTTTTATCCCATGGATGCCAGGATTCATCTGATGGACCTGAAGGTCTGTTGTAACCAACCGGCATTACATCATTAAAATCCGGATTTTCTGAATTTTCCATTTCCCGGATTCTATTGAAAACCTGCTGATTCCAGTTATCTTTTGGCATACCGGGACGAACATGGATAACATGTTCAAATAATTTTTCTGCATCGGTCTTTACATGCCACTTTCCTGTCATATAGGTTTCATAGCCTGCTTTTTGCATGAGTTGCCCCCACATTTCCCCACGGTCGGACAAATCCTGTTGATGATTTTCCAGGGCGTGAGCTCGCCACACAAACCGACCGGTATTGAGCATGGCTCTACTTGCCACACAAACAGCACCATTCCAGGCTCCCATATTGTAGGTATGTGTAAATGTAGTTCCTGCATTCACCAGTTTATCCAGATTGGGAGTATGAATTTCATTGTTTCCCAAAGCATGAATTGTAGAGTAAGCCTGATCATCAGAAAAAATAAAAAGAATATTGGGCTTTTCCGTAGTTTTATTCAAATCGGATGATTTTCTACCCGAATTACAACCGGTATAAAATACAAACAAAAAGAATGTTGCAATAAAAATAATACACTGTTTCATTTTCTAATTTTTTAAATTTGACAAAGTTTCAATATCTTCCGGATGAACAGACCCATCAGGCAGGGGACCAATGTTTAGCAACAAATTGTAATTGTTCAGCAGGGCATCTCCAAGCATGATTTTCACATCGTCAACTTTTAGGTGATGCCCATCAATGGACTTGTTGTATCCCCAGGTAGCCCCGCCATGAACATCCGGGAGATGAGGTTGCATCGTATTGCAAACTTCTTTGGGTTTATTTTTATTCAGCTCATAAGCCCTTTGTGCAACTGGGTATTGCTCACCCACTTTTTTATTACCACCTCTTTCTGGCGCCATAAAATCTTCATCGCCATTTGCACCCTGCTTAAACGATATCAGTGCATGCGGTGAAAGTTTTCGAATCAAAGCATAGGTTTCATCTATCGGGAAAACATCGGGGTTGGCATAATATCCCATTATAGGATCGAACCAAATACCTGCTATTGTTGGATATTGCGTCAGTAATTCCTTTAGTTGCGCATGAACGTAATCCACATATTTCCTGAAGTCTTTCGGTTTTTCATATTTATATTCATCCGGTTTTACTTTGTAGTCAGGCCGTGCATTGGACCAGCCTGCTTCCCGCGAATAAAACCACGGGTGTTTCCAGTCGGCTGCATATGAATAATACAAAAACAAGCCCAGTCCTTCCTTCTCGCAGGCATCGGCCAGTTCGGCCATCAAATCGCGGCCTGCCGGGGCGTTTACGCTGTTGAAATCGGTTTCTTTAGTACGAAAAAGACAAAAACCATCGTGGTGTTTACTCGTAATGGTAATATATTTCATCCCCGCTTTTTTGGCGAGCTGAACTATAAAATCCGAATCAAAACCAGATGCTGTAAATGAGTCTTTTAATTTTGCATACTCATCCAACGGTATGGTATCCCGAAGCTGAACCCATTCGCCCTTCCCCAATTCGCTGTATAGGCCATAATGGATAAACATTCCGAACCGGGCATCTTTAAACCACTGTAGATTGGCTGCACGTGGATTTTCTTTATAGTGTTCCTTGAAATCCTGCAAATAGGTAGGAACCTGACTTTGCGCGGAAAATTGTACTGTCAGAAGTATTATAAGTACTGACAAAATAAAATTTGTTTTGTTTTTCATTTGAATGCTTTTTTATAAGATACTCCTTTTATTTTAATATGGTTTTATATTTAAAAATTACGTTTCAATTTTTTTAACTGCTTATCTGCTTTAAACAAGTTATTTTGCTATAATATGCTGAGAATGTTATCATTAGTCAAAAATATAAATTTATATGTATTCATCAGTATATCAAATGATTAAAGAAAT
>JAHYJP010000227.1 GCA_019429055.1 Bacteroidales bacterium | reverse complement strand
GATGCTCCCCGTAAAAACATTGCTTCAGGGCAAATTCATCCTGCTTCAATAGTTTGTGCACCCAGGTGATATGACTGAATGGTTCCTTGACCCTTTTACCGGTAACAGGATTATAGAGCATGACCTTTCCCGACCTGATCCTGCCGGAGCTGTCTATTTGCCAGAAGACCGTCGCTCCTTCCCAGTGCCTGGAGATTCCGATAAAATATTTGGCAATCAGATCACATGTGATTTCTGTGCCGAAAAGGCTGACCAGGTATTGAACGAAATAATTGTCTTCATGCTTTTGCAGGCTGGATTTCAATATTTTACTTGCAATATAAGAGGTGGATTTTTCCGGAATGGATTTGACTTGGTGATTTGCCCTTTCATACAGGACTGGATCCTGTTCAATATTGTTGTCTGTAAAATACTGCTTTGGGGTATAATGATACCCGCAATTGTTTTCGCGGTTGCAACGACCAACATTGGGGTGCACCTGCTCACCGGTAAGTGAATCAATGTACCGGGTAAAAGTTCGTTCTTTATTACATTGAGGGCATCGGTGCCGGGAATTCATTCCCTTATATGGTTCCAGGATAAAAGGATGATTTTTCATGATTTATTAAATGGCACTTGGCACTTGTGGCACTTGTGGCACTTGCGACCCCTTGTTAATGTTAGAAAGTGCCGCAAGTGCCGCAAGTGCCAAATGAATGGATTATTTAATACGCTTTTCATATTTGCCTTTACTGAGGTGTGTAAACAGTTCTTGCTCATTCAGGAACCTTTTGAACGTTCTGACAGGGACGCCCAGGTCATTGGCAATTTTTAATCCTGCTTCTGTAGTAAAAAAGAGGGGCAATGCCTCGTATAGGTTTTGCTTGTCTGCCGGTAATTTATCCAAAGGGCTCAGACTTGAAATATTGGAATGCACTTTAATGGCTGATCTTTTGAAATATTCCACCAGTTTCAATGCACTTCTGACTGAACTGGCACTGATCCCATTTATATTGCTTTCGCCACAGGCCCATGACAACAATTCAAAGATCAAAGATAGCCGTATAGCGTATATTTCAAGCTTGCTGTATATTCCGCTTATCGCATCACTCCTGGAATTATTGCATTGATCCGCATTATCCTTTTGCCACTCCCATAAGATTCGCTTTGCGTCAGTGTTAAATGTCAGCACCTGTGGCTTGGGATTATGGGTCTCATCTAACTGAACTTTTAAGGCCAGAAGGTTTGATATAATGCTGTGCCAGCTCCCGATTATGTTTGGATTTAATTCAGTCTCATTCCAATATGGCTTTAATAGATTATCCGGGATGACAATCAGGATTCTATCAAGAAAACCATTCTCTGTCCTGTTTTCTTTGCCAAGTTCTTTTATTATCCCTGTTTGAATAGTCCCGGCAACCGAAATAAAAGGCAGCGGGATAAAAATCGGTTCGGCTGTTTTCCTGTCAATGGTGATCGGTTTCCGGCTCCAGGCGCTTAACCAGAATTCCATCTCACTGCCTTTATTATACTTATTGAAGTTCTTAAACCACCCGGCCAGTTCATCTACACAAACCCCTATACCTCTTTTTTTAAAGCTGTGGACTTCAGCCAGTGCTTCAGGGGTGTAATCAGACAACAAAATCTTTTGCCATACTGGTTTGTCCGGCATTTCCATTCCAAGCTGCTTGCGTTCTTTTTCCGTGAGTCGGGCCGCCTCATCAAATTCCTTCAATTGGCTCTGATAATACTGGTAGGTTTTTATATCATGTTCGATGAGCGGTTGGACGGCAAAGGACAGCGGACTGCTTTTATTTGTCCCTGGTCTGCCTACAATGGCAATATAGAGAACAGCGCTTTCCCGCCAGCCGACCTTGACTTCCGCGTGTACTGCATTTCCGATACTGACAGATGTTGCGTATAGCATTGAAGCTCCTATGAAATCAATCGGAAAATCAAGGCTTTCATTATTTGCCGGATCTGAAGCGGGAATACATCGACGGGGAACGGATTGGAAGCATTCATATCATCATTGGAGGCTTGAGCCAGCAGCTTTTCAGCTTCGCTTTGGATATCCTCCAGCGAGATCAAATTAAAATGTGGTTGTAATTCCATATTTTTAGCAATTGATCCCGTGGATCAAATTGTGCTTTGACCTAGATCAGCGGTTATATACCATGCTTTATGGCCAGTTACAACACAATGGTCTTTTGCTATTTCATAGAGCAGGCCAGCCTTTTCCAGATCTCTCTTATACCGGCAAATATTTCTTCTGGGGATGTTGGTTTCAAACGAAACCATGGAAGCTGTGGCAATATTATCCTGCAGGTAGCTAAATATGGTTTGTAACTGGGTAGGGGGCGTTGTATCTTTGCTCAACCGCTTAAGCAAATTATAAGGGCTGGATGTGTGATTATTTTCCATATTTCAGCCCTTTCCTTATCATATATTGACTTGCTTCTGATTGAATTTCTTCCACAGTCTTTTTTCTTCCCGACTTGATCCAATGGGTTAATTCCTTTTGAGTGAAATAAAGACGCTTACCCTTTTTACAAACGGGTATTTCCTGGCGCTGGACCAGGCCATAAATAGTAGGGACCGAAAGATGGATGATTTCGGCAGCTTCGCGGATGGTTAAAAGTTTGTCACTATCAATCCTGTCAACGTTGTGTTGAGCTTCTAAAAGCCGTTCAATTTTTTCCAGCTTGTCATAAATCTGGGTGACGGCCTGGGGTAATTTTTCGAAAGTTAAATCATTCATTGCTACTTTATTTTAATTAATAAAGCACAATGTTACCGGGTTGTTTAGGGTTTTTTAATTTATAGGCAAACCAGGTAAATAGAAATGTAAAACATGTAAAGAAAAATGTAAAGCTGGTAAATATCTTACCATTGTTTTATGCTTTTATCTTTTCGAAAGAATTCAGAAATCGTATTAGGTTTCCAGTTATCAAAGCAATCATTAAATAGATTGATAAACTCTGCTTTATTAGAAGGATAGTAGTGTTCACGGGCTGCTATGTCGAATAATTCATAAAATCTCTTAATTACAAACCCTTTTCACCTCGTGTACAATTTATTTTTTGTACTGGCTGATCTGTTCCATTCAGAAAGCCTTTTTTTAAAAACGACACGAGTTGTTCGGGTGTCAGATATGGCATTCCCTCTTTATTTTTTCGAATTGTCATAACCTCAAAATGCTTAACGACTTGTTCCATGGGTAAGCCTTTCCAAAATTTGTTTTCCGAATTCCTGATTTCCGCTAATTCTTTTTCATAATCTGGCTTAAGTTGTTCGGCTTCCTTAGCTTGGATTTGAGGCGACGGGACTAATTGTGTTTTGGTGTTTTCAAAAAAAGGTCTGTATTCGGTTCTAATCTTTATTTCTGGCTTTGGGAAACCTTTATTGCCCGTATAAAATCTTCTTGCGTCTACAGTAAAGTAATCATTCAAGTCAATTTTTAAATCCTTTAAAATTTTTTCTATCTGAATCTTATACTCCCGACAGATATGCCAAATATCAATGAATAGGTATAATTGGAATTGTGACATCAAATCAGAATATGCGTATGCTCTATCTTCCCTGATTAGATATTCATCCAAGGTCATTGCTGCATAATAACCGCTATCCTCATAATCAGATCGCGTTTTGCGCCTATTTTTAACATACCCTTTATCCACTGTGCCTAATAATTCCTTGATAGTTACAATGATTAATTTGTCCCGCTCCTGTTCATCCATGAACATAATAATCTTTCTTAATTCTCTTTTACAAGGTCCAAGATATAATTGATCAAATTTTGAATCTCTTATCAATTGTTTTGATTGTTCACTATGATCGCGGTTTTTCCATTCGATAAACATATCAATGCATTTATCAAAGGCTTTGGTTTCAGGTATATTCAAATTTTCTAAATAGGATGATTATTAAACTTTTTTGTTGAGGTATTCTGTTTTCCTGTTCAATATAAGAATTGTCAAATGCCAGCCCGGCATCAAATGTTAGTGAGGATGTTAGTAAAAAAATCAGGCAGCTACTTTTTGTCTTCGTAACTGCCTGGATTTCCGTGGAGTATATCGGAGTCGAACCGATGACCTCTTGACTGCCAGTCAAACGCTCTAGCCAACTGAGCTAATACCCCGAAGAGGGTGTGAGTGTGAGTGTGCAAGTGAAGTGTGGGTGTGGATTTTCGATTGCAAAAATAGAAAATATTTCAATACCACAAAATACACCCCCAAGAACCAAGAACCAAGAACCAGGAACCAGGAACCAAGAACCAGGAACCAGAAACTCGAAACTCGAAACTCTTCTTTCGCTATCTTTACCTCCAAATCGTCAAACCATGAAACGCCTTTTTGCTGCCGTAAAGATCCATCCATCGCAGGAATTCCTGAATACTTACCACAGCCTGAAATCAGGATTGAAATTCGCCGAAATCAAATGGGTCAAGCCGGAGATCATCCATATCACGCTGAAGTTTTTCGGCGAAACGGAGGAGGACAGGATACCGGAGATCATCAGGGTACTAAAGGAAGTGGCTGAGAGGCACCGGCCATTTTCGGTGGAAATTGTGGATGTGGGTATATTCGGCAGTTCCTATAACCCGAAAGTGATCTGGTTCGGGATCGACCGGTCGGAGCCGCTGAAAAACCTGGCCAATGATGTGCTGGCATCAGTGGAAGAAATCGGCTGGGAGCGCGACCGGCAGAATTTCGTCCCGCACCTCACCATCGGCAGGATCAAGCATATCCCCGACAAACGCCTGTTCCAGCAGATGATCGACCAACACAAAAAAACCCGGATGCAGGAGTTCCGGGTTGTCGAATTTCATTTGTATGAAAGCATCCTTAACCATTCTGGGCCGACCTATCACATCCTGGAAAAGTACACTTTAAGTTTTAAGGGTTGAGGCCTCAACACTATGACTTACTTATGCTCTTTCCAATAAAATAGCTCAGCACAAGCGCTATCCCGCCAAAGAGAAATACCATGGAGAAATAGGAAGTCTCGGTGCCGAGACTGGTGCTGACCTTCAGGATGTTTCCCATCAGGATGCCGATGGCCAGCCCGATCAGCAACATGCCGTAACGTAATGAAGCGATCTTGTCGGTTTGCGGTGGCTGGAAAATGGCCGGGTCGGCGCCCCTTTCCAGCAGGGCCATGCGTTCTTTCCGGCGAATGTTCAGGTAAATGATCCCGTAAAGGAAGCCGAAAATGATGGCCAGGACAAAGACTGGAGTTAAATCTAACATAATTTTAAATTTTAAATTCTAAAT
>JAHYJP010000226.1 GCA_019429055.1 Bacteroidales bacterium | reverse complement strand
ATTTGCTACATTTCCTATCAAAAAGCCCACAATAAAAATAGCTACTGTGCCAAAAACAATAGAGAGGTAGCTGTGAAACGGACTGGCATATTTCACCATTTCTCCTTCGGTGAAAATCATTGGCGACAGACTCATCCAGCCTATAACCAATACTCCGGCAACAACTCCAATTATTGCGGCGGTATTTTTTACCTTCGGCGCCAGAAAGCCGAGCAGAAATAACCCGAGCATTCCCCCGCTGAATATGGAAGCCAGTTTCCACCAGGCATCCAGGGCGCTTTGCACATTAATCATTGCAACAGCAATAATAATAGCAAGCACACTGAAAATAAAGGAGGAAAGATATAAAATCAGCATCGATTTCCTTTCGGTTTCCGGGTGTTCAGGTGGCAGCTTGAAAAAGTCGGTCAGGATAACAGTTGCCGAACTGTTCAGACTGGTAGAAACCGTGCTCATGCCAGCTGCAAAAATAGAGGCAATTAACAATCCGGTGAGGCCCACCGGCAGCTGGTTTACAATAAACCAGGGGAATACCTTATCGCCGTCCACGTCAGCAGGCAACAATCCGGAGTTGGCATTGTAATAACTAAAAAGAGCAGTTCCAATAAATAAAAACAGGGCTGAAACCGGAACATACAATAATCCCCCGTACAGGGCCGATTTTTGCGCTTCCCTGTCAGAACGGGAACTCATATACCGTTGAATGTAATTCTGGTCAATTCCAAAGTTCTGCAGGTTAATAAACAAACCATAAATTAATACCACCCAAAATGTGGAACTGGTTAGTGTTGCACTAAAACTTCCAAGACTGAATTTATTTTCCTGAACTGCTATTTCAAAGATTTGTCCGGGGCCTTCTGGTATTGAAAACATAAGTATTCCAATGCATACAAGTGCTCCCAAAATCAAAATAATTGCCTGTATGGCATCGGTCCACACTACGGCCTGTATTCCTCCGAGAAGTGAATAAATCATCACACTTACTCCGGTAATGATTATAATCGTAGTGATGTTCCACCCCAGCAAAACATTCAAGGGGAGCGCCATAAGAAAAAGGATAGTCCCTGCCCGCATGAGTTGGGTAAGCAGGTACATAACCGAGGCATACGTTTTTGCCCAGGGGCCGAAACGTCTTTCCAGATATGTATATGCCGATGGGCTGTTAACCGAACGGTAAAGCGGAACAAAAAACTTAACTGCAATGATGGAGGCCAGTGGAAGTGACAGACTAAACACAAACGGATTCCAGTCAGTAAGAAAAGCCTGTCCTGGAAGGGCCAGATAACTGATGCTGCTTACAAAGGTAGCCAGGATGGACAGGGTAATCACCCAGCCGGGCAGGGTATTGTTTCCAAGTGTAAAGGCCGAGGATGTTTTATTTTTGCGGTAAAAGGAGCTTCCGAACAAAACAATGCCAATCAGGTAAAGTATGAAAATGGAAATATCGATTGCAGTCATAGCATGAAACAGATTTCAAATTTAAATGAAATTAATAAAGTTCAAGGTTATTTAGTGCCGCTTCAATTTTTTTTCGCTCCGGTTCGTTAAACCGGCGGAATGGTTCCGCCATAAAATCACTGCATAAACCCATAACGGACAGGGCGCATTTCAGCCCTTTTAAATAACTGGAACCAAAATTACCAACATTATAAATGGTTGTACTTATCTGCATCACCTTTTGCTGTAAAGTGTTGATTTTGTCAAAATCACGATTTCGGGCAGCCTGATATAATTCAACGTATAATTTCGGGAACATATTAGCGCCGCCGTTTACCCCACCGTGTCCGCCAGTCAGAACAAATTCCGCCATAAATTCTTCCGGGCCAACCATGAATGTAAAATCATCCCTGTCCCTGAGAGCAAACTGCACCTGTTTAAAATAGGCCAAATCAGATGAACTGTCTTTCATTCCGATAATACCCGGAATTTCAGCAGCAGCTTTTACCGTTTTGGGTGCAAATGTCATTTTTGTGTGGGTTGGCATATTGTAAAGAAAAAGGGGTAATGGCATTTGCATCATTATCCGCTGCAAGTACTCCAGCAATTCGGGCTGACCAGCCGCAAAATAATAGGGTGGCGCCAGGACAACAGCATCAGCACCGCAATTGGCAGCATGTTTTGCCAGGTCCAGACTTTCGGTAAATGCTGAATCAGTTATTCCAACCAAAAGAGGAACACGTCCTTTTACCAACTTGCAGGTACGTTCTGTTAGCTCCCTCCGGAGCTTGTAACTTATACTTGCAAATTCTCCGGTAGTACCTAAAATGAAAATGCCATGTACCCCACCTGAAATGGTGTGTTCGATTAATCGTTCCAGGCCTTCGATATCAAGGGTGTCATTATCGAGCAACGGTGTGACGAGTGGGGGGATGATGCCATAAAGTGGTCGTTGTAATGTTTTTTGCATTTAATTATCTTTTTAAGTTGAATATGATTTTAGCTTATTCTCTGTTTGAATTATAAAATCAATTAATTTTTCTGAAATTTGCTGATGAACAAAATCAAAAGGAAGAATTGGTTCGCGAACATTGGAAGTAGCGTAGATTCCTTGCTTATTTAGTAGCTGCTTAAAAAAGTGGATAGATATGTCAAGATGCTGGTTCGAAAATGCAAGAACAGGTAGAATTTTATGAAATAAAAGGGTTGCCTTTTCTTTTTTCCCCTTTTCCCATAGATTGTAAATTTCTGTATAAATCCAATGCATCCCTGTTGGCATAAATGCATGAACGCCCCGCATTAATCCCTCAATCATTTGAGTGACAGCCCAACCTCCACTAACGTGTAAACAGCCATTGGTTAGGTCTAACATTCTGCTATATTTAATACCTGCAGGTATTACTTCAATCTTCAGACATCTGAATATTTCTACTTGTTCAAAAAGGTCAATAATCAGTGAATCAGGCAATCCATATCCAACTGAATCCCAATCCTGTAACATGATAACCTCGGGTTGAAGTTCAGCCAATTTGAGAAATCGGTATTTAAACTTGTCCTCATTTTTATAAGGAATCTGGAAAAGAATCTGTTTACAACCGAGCTTAAGATAAGACTTTAATAATTTGATACTTTGATTAAAATCTGTTTCACTTAATCCGGCAAAAACGGGAACTTTTCCATTTGTAATGGATAACGCAGTTTCAACTATCTTCAGCCGTTCTTTATGGGTTAATTTATTTACTTCAGATGCCATGGCAGGAACGAGGATGCCACTAACACCAGCAAGCAAAGACTCAATAATATTTTTTTTCAGGGACGAAAAATCGACATCACCAGTTGCTGTAAAAGGGGTGTTTAAAACAGTTATAATTCCTCGTAATGGATATAGAGCTTTCATTATTTTGGAATTAATTTTTAATCAACCAAATATCACAGATTTTTGACTTGTGCCGCCAGTTTAAATGCGATTCTTCTGGAACGTCGAAGGATACTGTAATTTTTGAATCACTCACATACTTTTGGGTAATATGAAATTCTTTAAATGTTTCTAAATTTTTGGGATAAACCAGAGGTTCCACCCTTTCACCGTCAACGCGTAACAAGGCTTCACCTTCTCCTGCAATACGGATGGTATATGTTGCTTCAGGATCGAGGCCCTCGTAAATGAGTTCGGGTTGATTTTGGTTCAATTGTGTTGACAAGCGTTTTCGACTCATTCCCTGATCCCACCAGGCATATCCGTACGATTTTCTTGTTTGTGTTTGTACGTGTGGACTTTGCGATACATCTGAAACATTATCATAAAAACTCCCTTCCCCCGGATTATCCCAGGTTCTGATGATTTCAAGCCGGGCTTGCTTTTCTTGTTCCGTTTGCATTTGTCTGATTTTGTTAAACTCATCTTCAAGCCACCAGCGGTTGTTCAATGGGTAATCGATAAAATCAAGAACACAGCCTCGTTCCGGACCGCTGGCGTTGTATTTTTTAACACTGGTTTGTAATCCAATCTGTTGATAAAGCTTTTCACAATATTCTTCAATATTCTTTTTGATTTCCCCATTCCGAGGTTCGGTTTCTGCCTTATAAACCATCTCCAAAGCTCTATTCATCAAATCTTCGGCTTTCCCCTCGATTTCTAAAATTTGCATAGCTTCTTTTTCGAGACTGTTTTCATACAATTTTCGTTTACGGGTATAATTATCGTAATAAGACCGCATAACCAATTGCACCCATCGCCAATTATTGTCGAGCTCAGGATATTTTTGTTCCAAATTTTGCCAGTAGCTAAAAGTGGTTTCAATAGAACCATTATCCTCAATTGCACCTTGCCAGTTTCTTTCCAGCGCCAGGATTGCGTCTGAAATATGATCGGCTTCGGTGGTCCCAAAAAAGAAACGTGAATATTCTTCGAGGATTTGATGAATATCCCTTTCGGGATTCCAGTCAAGGCAGCTCCATAATACTTTGTTCACATCGTCATGTACACCATCAGAGTATGTCACTGAACCATCGGTAAAAGGTTCTGTTTGCCGGTGAATTTCGGCATAAAAAACTGGCTGAGGATTACAGGGCTCTCTTCCTAACGTAAGTGCAAAAGCCTGGTCCCATTGAGGTGTTGGATATTGGCACCTAACCGTGTGAGTTATATCGGGATAATGGCGGTGTTTATATTTTTTTGGAAGGCGAAAGCGGGTAACTGCCATGTCGGGACTTCCAGGGCCAGAAACCACACCGGTCAGCCAATCAGGCTGATTTTTTGTGATATGATCAAAAAAGTAGTCCGTTTGTTCATGATTAAATCCTTGCAAAGAAACCCAGACACCAGCTTCGTGATGGTGTTTTTTTAATTCCAAAGAGATTGCTTTTAAAAAGGGTATCAAATAGGAAGGATGATTGTGCCCTGGATCACCTCCTGGAACGAAAACTCCACTAAGATGCGGGCAGCGCTCATAAAAAGTTTTATGCTTTTGCACTTCTACTTCAAATTTTTCAGGGTCAGAAAGATCAACTGTAGCCGGTGTCCAAACCCAGTAATCGAGTGCATATTTTTCACAAATTTTGCTTAATTCATCATTCATAGCTTCCCATGTGAACTTCACAACAGGACTGGGTGCTTTATCCTCGAAAGGGATATTTTCGATACCGTTGCAGCCAAAAATGACCAGTTCTCTAATGTACTTTTCATATTGTGCCACTGTCCATGAGTCACAAGTGTTATTCGTATTTCTATAACCTAACTGATGCCCTCGAATGGAATAAGCCGGAGCAGAAGCTTCTTCGTTATGTTTTCCGAAAACAATTCTTTTTGATGCGAATTGGGCATTTCTTAAAAAAGAGCCTGCGGCATAAAGCAATCCGCGTTCATCATTTCCTATCAGCCAAAGTATTTTATT
>JAHYJP010000225.1 GCA_019429055.1 Bacteroidales bacterium | reverse complement strand
CTACCCCCATCCCCAATTTCAAAAAAAATCCGTACGTTTGCCCCGCAAAATAACCTCAGCGTTTGATGATTTTTCGCGGCATAGGCATATCACCGGGTACATTGAAAACCATTTTCAGGGCGTTCAAGTATCCCAATTACCGGCTGTATTATTATGGGCAGAGCATTTCGCTCGTAGGTACATGGGTGCAGAATATTGCCATGGGCTGGCTGTTGTATCGGCTTACTGGTTCAGCCTTGTTGCTGGGAACGGTTGCATTTGCACAGCAGATCCCCTCTCTTTTTATCATGCCATTCGCGGGGGTGCTGGCCGACCGTTTCAACCGGCGAAAGGTGATTATCATTTCGCAGGCAGCTGCAATGGTAGTGGCCTTTGTGCTGGCCTTTGTGGTGTTGCTTGATGTTGTTACAGTGCCCATGATTATTACGCTGGCAGCCGTTAACGGAACTATTCTTGCTTTTGATACTCCTTTCCGAAATTCATTCGTACCCGATATGATCACCAACCGGGCTGATCTTGGGAATGCCATTGCCCTCAACTCTTCGCTTTACAACCTGGCAAGGTTTATTGGTCCGCCCATCGGAGGTGTGCTTATAGCAATGGTAGGAGAGGGCTGGTGCTTTTTTATCAACGGGGTAAGTTTTATTGCTGTGCTGGTTTGTTTGTTTGCCATGAGGGTTAATAAACAGAAGGCCAGAAAAGTAAAAGGTTCCATTTTGCGTGAGTTGAAAGAAGGGATTTCTTATGCGCTGGGTGAAAAACCGCTGCGGTATCTGTTAACCCTTGTAATGCTAAGTAGTTTCTTCGGATTGCCCTTCCAGGCATTATTGCCGGTGTTTGCAGCAGATGTTCTGCAGGGTGGATCGGAGTTGCTGGGATTGCTTACCGGGGCTCTGGGATTTGGGGCTTTGTCGGGCGCCTTTTACCTGGCAGCCCGAAAACAAGTGCATACCATTCCGGTTACCACCTTCCGCACAGCACTTATTTTTGCCATTGGCCTGGGCATCTTTGCCCTCTCACCCGTCAGATCCCTTTCGTTCATCATGATGGCCGCTACAGGTTTCGGTATGATCGTTCATTTCAACAGCACCAATGCCCTGATCCAGACCATCTCCGATGAAGACAAGCGTGGCAGGGTAGTGGCCCTTTACAGCCTCTCCTTTATGGGCATTACACCACTGGGCAGCCTTGCCGCAGGTTGGGTGTCAGAATATATCGGGGTACCCTATACAATTTTTGCCTTTTCCCTGGTATGCATTGCTTCGGCCTTGCTTTTCGGAAAAAGATTGCCGGTGGTATTCAGGAGGGTGGTGAGGAGGATGTGATCTTTAGCTACCTCACAAATCTGTTTAATTCTTGCCTTGAATTTTATCAACCTTTTTTTTCCCCCATGGCCACAGCTTTTTTATCTTAGTAATCGTTATCGAATGCTTCGCTGTGCCTTCTTCACCAAGCAGGAAGGCATAGGGGCGCATGGAGTCGATGTGGGAAAAGACAATACGAACAATGGCCAGGAAGGGTACAATAAGCAGCATACCGGGTATACCCCAGATGATACTTGCCGCAACAAGGCCGGTAATGATAAAGAAGGGGTTTACCTTTACATTTCCACCCACGATGTTGGGGGTAAGAATGTTGTTTTCTATAAATTGAATGATAATGAAAAGTATCACTACTCTGAATGCCAGCACGGGATCGTTTTCAACAAGCAGTGCAAAAATGAAAGGCACCAAACCTCCCAGTAACGTTCCGAAGTAAGGAATAAAATTAAATAAAGCAGAGATAATACCCATAGCTATGGCAAATTTCATCCCGATAATCCACAAACCCAGCGAATTGATAAAACAAAGTATGGTTACTACGCCGATCACTCCACCCATATATCTTGCTGAAACCTTTGATATTTCCCTTAAAATCTCCACGGTTTCCTTTCTTCTTGAGTGACCTGCAATTTTTAACAGAAAATAGGCAAATTTTGTACGGTAATACAAAAAAAGGAAAATATACACCGGAAGTAGCCCAATGGCTACTACTGTGCTGGCAGTTGAACTGAATACGTCACTGAAAAATTCTCCACCTGAGGCAATAAATGCAGAGGTTTGTTCCTGTATGAGTTCTTTGGTTTCGGTTCTTTCAAAACCAAAGTATTCTCCAGCGGTGGCAAGCATTTCCGACATGTTGTGTATGCCGGTATCCACCAGCCTGGGAAATTCTCCTGCAATGGGCGCTACCTGACTGTAAGCCAGCAAAACAATACTCGCCATCACACTCAGCACTGCAATAATGGTAATGAAATTAGCCAGGATGCGTGGAATTCGTTTTTTCTCCAGCCAGTTGGCGATGGGGAATAGCAGGTAGGCCAGCAAAAAACCAAATGCAATGGGATAAAGAAAGTTACGGACGGCAATCAGTCCGTATAAAAACAGAATGATAGCCAGCAGGGTATAGGTCATGCGTTGTGCCAGCAGGAATCTTTTCTCAGACTTTTTCAGTGAATTGTTTTCGATCATGTAAATTGCTGTAATGAAGACATATAAATACCCGGTTTCAGGAGTATAAATTTAATAAAATTCTTTCAGATGTTGGATGATCTTTTCTGATGCCTGTCCATTCCCATAAAGATTTTTCGGAAAATCTGTTTTGCGGTTGTTGAATGCATTCCATGTATCCAGTATCTTTTGCATTTCAAATCCACCCAACCGGTTTACTCCTGCTTCAATAAGCTCAGTCCATTCTGTTTCGGTTCGAAGGGTAATACAGGGTTTGCGGAAAAAGTAGGCTTCCTTTTGTAATCCGCCGGAGTCGGTCATGACCATTTTACAGTTTTTCAGCATACTGATCATTTGGAGATATCCCTGGGGTTCCATAAGGATCAGCTTATCGTTTTTGTTTGCAATTCCCTGGTTTTGCATGATTTTTCTTGTGCGCGGATGCAGTGGCAAGACAATGGGTACTTCTTTGCTGATATGCTCAAATGCTGAAATAATACTCCGCAGTCGTTGCGGATCATCAGTATTTTCGGCACGATGCAGGGTGGCAAGAATGAATTCATCAGGAATTTGTGCATCCGGTTTCTTTGCCTTGTCAGCATAATATAAAGCCGCATCATACATAACATCACCGGTATTATACACATGGCAGTTGATATGCTCAAAGCCTTCGCGACCAAGATTTTTTATAGCTTCGGCTGTAGGGCAGAAAAGGAAAGTGCTGATGCGATCGGTTAGAATACGGTTTACCTCTTCGGGCATTTTCATGTTAAAGGATCGTAACCCTGCTTCCACGTGTGCCACCGGAATATGAAGTTTGGATGCCGCGAGTGCACCGGCCAGGGTTGAGTTGGTATCGCCGTAAACCAGCACAACATCAGGTTTCTCCTTCAGCAACAGTTCTTCCAGTTGTTCCAGCATACGGCCGGTCATGGCGCCGTGATTCAAACTGTGAATGTTGAGATTATAAACGGGACGGGGAATATTCAGTTCGTCGAAAAACACCCTGCTCATATTGTCGTCAAAATGCTGGCCTGTATGAACAATGGTTTCGTAAATGGTTTGGTCGGCTTCAATGGCCCTGCTTACTGCTGCAGCTTTTATGAACTGGGGCCGTGCACCTATTACTGTGAATATCTTCATACCTGAAAAAAGTTTCTGCAAAATTAGCGTTATTCGCTGACCTTAAAAGATTATTTTGGTACGAATTGGAGGGAAAGTCGGAATTGCCATTTAGTATTAACTTTCATCATTTTGGAAATAACTAAATTTGCTATAATTTTAGCACTTTCAAAATCTGAACTAAATTACGGATCCTGGTATGTTAATATTTCTGATTGGCTTTATGGGAAGTGGCAAATCAACGCTGGGAAAAAGGCTTGCCAAAAAAATGTCATGGGAATTTATGGATATGGATAATGTTCTGGAGGAGCAGGAGGGGATGACTGTTTCGAAAATATTTGATGAAAAAGGAGAAGCTTATTTCAGGGAAGCAGAATCTCAACTACTTCAAAGCCTGGATCCGTCAGTAAACAGGGTTGTTGCTACCGGTGGCGGGGCTCCCTGTCATAAAAACAATATGGAGCTCATGAATGAGAAGGGAGTAACTGTATACCTGCGTATGCATGAATGCAGCCTGGCCTGCAGGCTTGAAAAGGCCAGGGCAGTGCGGCCTCTTATCGAAGGGCTTCAACTTGAAGAATTAAGAAAATATATCCGCCAGAAGCTTGATGAGCGCGAACCTTTTTATAACAAGGCACACTGTATCATTAAAGGGGAAAATGTAAAACCCGACCATATTATCTCACTGGTTTTCGGTAATAGCGATTACTGAAGACGTCCGGCTTTATAAAAATGTGTTTGATAATAACCCTCTGAGAAATCATTGATCACTACCCCTGATACGGATGAGGAGTGTACAAATTTATTGTTCCCCAGGTATATACCCATGTGATTGATCTGATTGCTGTTGATTTTAAAGAAGATAAGATCGGCTTCTTTTAGCTCCTCAACAGGAATTTCATTTGTATGCCTGAAAATATCCCTTGAAGCACCCTTTAAGTTGGTTCCGAAAACTTCGTTGTAGAGTTTTTTAACCAGCCCTGAGCAATCCAGTCCGTCTCTGCCGGCCCGTATCCGGTGGGGCATGCCCATCAAGGGGTAAAGGGTATTAAAAAGGGCAATATTGTTTTCCGGTGTAAGATCTATACCGTTTTCACGGAAGAAAGTATAACCTGCAATCAGAGTGGTGTCAAAGAAACTTTCGTTTAATGTTGCTTCCAGATCGTGATCCGGCTGCGAAAACAACAAAAGAACCAGGGGAAATGCGGTAAAAACCAGAATTATTTTCATAATCAATGCATTATTCTTTATGTTATCAGGGCTTATCATGTTTTTAAAAACCTTCTTCCGGTTAATAACGGGACAAACCATATAACGCTGAAACGGGTCTTTATATTACGGTTATATGGGGGTTTTACGGATAAAAAATTTAATGGGCGTGCTAATTTTACCATCTCATTAAAAAACCAACCAAAGCATTGCATTATGTACAGATTCATTACCTTTTTTGTTCTTTTTTCTCTGGTTGCTGAAACTTTTGCCCAGGTAAGACCCGCCCGCCGCCGCGAAACAGAACGTTTTTTCGAAAGTATCACTTATGTGGTACAGGACAGAGATCCCTTCTCGCGATTTAATGAGCACCTGAAAGATGCCATGGAAAAGCACTGGCATATTACTCCGGTGAAATATATCTCCTTCAATGAGTTTGAGCGGATGCGAACCAATGAAAACGCATCATTCATGATCTTTGCCGATATTAAACAGAATAACCTGGAAGAGGTTTATGAATTCATCAATTTTGTGATGGGCGATAAGAAACGCGATTTTGAGAGCATGCCCGATCTTGGTTCTGTACCCATTGCCTATGTAGATGCAGACCTGG
>JAHYJP010000224.1 GCA_019429055.1 Bacteroidales bacterium | reverse complement strand
ATTACTCTCCTCATAATAAGTTAGCCACTTTTTTTCCTTTTCATCCGAACGGACGTAGGCAGAAAACTGGGTTAAAAGGATGATCAGAATAATTATCCGTTGCATGGTTTCTTAATTTGAATATAAAAGAATGGGGCAAAATTATAGAAATCTGATTCAATGTCGTTTAGTTAATCATTATATTTTATAGAACGCAGATTACTCAGATGCTTAGCAATACTGATTTTCAATGATTTAATCAATGTAATCAGCGCATGAAAATCAGCGTTATCTGCGTTCCATTTCTCATGAGCATGGCTTGTAGTTTCATAGGATTTTTCGTATATTTAGGGCACTTTATTTTATCTTTCAGAGTATAAATCCTTAAACCTAAAGCCATGGAAGACCGACTGATAACAATTGCCACTGATCACTATACAGCTGCTGAAATTCTCAAAGCTCGTCTGGAAGATGCCGGTATTGAATGTTTCCTCAAACATGTAAACCTTTTGCAGGGGGCTGTTTCGGAAGGAGTACAGGTACAAATAAGAGAATCTGATTTGGAAAAGGCTTTGCGGATCATTACCGAGTTGAAGAACGCACAGGAGCAAAAGGAACTCAAGGATATCAAGCAGATCAGACGGATCCTGGTACCTGTTGATTTTTCAGAATTCTCCAAAAATGCTTGCCTTTATGCTGTAAAGCTGGCTAAAAAATATGATGCCGATCTGAAGATATTGCACGTTTTTTATGCTCCCATCGTTGATCTGGTGCCCATTACTGATGCTTATTCCATTCAGGTAGACATGGATATCAACCTTCGGGAAATGGAAGATCAGGCAAAACGTAACCTGGTAGAGTTTGTGAATGAAATAAGGGAAACTGCAGCCCATGAAGGTTATGAAGAAGTTAAGATCAGCTATTCTTTACGCGAAGGAATTGTTGAAGACGAAATTGCTTTGATGGCCAAAGCATACAAACCCGGTATCATTGTTCTGGGTACCAAAGGAAAGGGTGAAAAACAAAGCGATATCATCGGCAGTGTGGTTTCAAGGGTGCTCGATAAATCGAAAGTACCGGTGCTGGCCATTCCCGGACAAACCAGCATGGAAAGCCTTATCGACGTCAGAAACATTGTTTACGCCACTGATTTCGACGATTCCGACTATGTCGCCATACGGAAACTGATTGCCATTGTGGCTGCATTTGATGTGAAAATTTATTGTGTGCATATTTCCAAAAGTCCCGAAGATAAATGGGATACCACAAGGATGGATGCACTGAAAGATTATTTCAGACAAATCAGTAAACACGTTCCGGTGGAATGCAGCTTTATAAAAGGTGATAACCCCGTTGCCAACCTGGAAGCTTTTTGCGAACTCAACAAAATTGATGTAATTGCGCTTAATAAACGCAAAAGAGGATTGCTGCAGCGAATGTTTAATCCGGGCCTTACCAAAAAATTAATTCACAGTGGCTCCTTGCCTCTTCTGCTTTTCAGGGCCTGATATTATTTCTTTGATTTTTTCTCAATTTGGGTTGAAAATGTTTAAACATGTTTTCTCATCAGGTGTTGTTATCTTTAGTAATTAAACAATTCTCCAAATGAGAATTCGCCTTGTAACGACGGTTTTAGCTCCCTTTAAGAAGGTGCATCAGGGTTTCAACAGGAAACTGTTTGAATTTATGATGCCCCCTTTCTCTTTGGCCCGCATCGAAAAATATGAGGGGCAGTCGGCAGGCGATATTGTGGATATACGGTTTAACCTGCCATTTTTGGGTCACTGGACCGTAATCATCAAAGAATCCTGGATTTCACAACGTGAATATGGATTTATTGACCGTGGTCTGAGGGTACCCTTTGGAATCAATTACTGGAAACATATTCACCGTGTTGTGGCACGCGACAATTACTCTTCTTTTATCATTGACGATATTGAGTATGAAACTTCATGGAAAATTCTGGATATATTACTATTCATGCCTATGTTTATAATTTTCTACCCCCGCAAGTTTCAGTACCGAAAGTATTTTAAATCCTCCCAAAAGAAATAAACTATGGAAATCTGGAAATTATGGATGGGAGGATTTGTTGTGGTTCTGGTGTTTATGAGCCTGATATGGTTATGGAGTGTACGTATAAAGAATGCCGGAATTGTTGATCCTTTCTGGGGACTGGGATTTGTTGTGGTTACAATTTGGTATGCTTACCGGATAAGTTTAACCGAGGCTCATCAGTGGATTCTGCTTGCTATGGTTGCCATATGGGGGTTACGGTTATTTATTTATCTGTTCATCAGAAATTACGGAAAGGAAGAGGATTACCGCTATCAGCAGTTCCGGCGCAATTATGGTGAAAAGCGTTACTGGTGGTTCAGCTTTTTCCAGGTGTTTATGTTGCAGGGAGTTTTGCTGGCATTTATTTCCATTAGTATTCTGGGTGGAATGTTTCCATCGCAAACTTCACATCCATTCTGGTTCATCCTCTCAATGATCCTTTGGCTGGTGGGTTTTGTTTTTGAAGCAGGTGGCGATTTTCAAATGGCGCGTTTCAAGGCAAATCCCAATAATTCAGGAAAAGTTATGGATAAAGGATTCTGGCGCTATACCCGTCATCCCAACTACTTTGGCGATACCATGGTTTGGTGGGCCTACGCCTTTATGGCCGTTTACAATGGCTACTGGTGGGCTATTGCCGGGGCTATCCTTATGACCTGGCTGATCATCAGAATATCAGGCGTTGCCATGCTGGAAAAAAACCTGAAAACCCGCAGGCAGGGCTATGATGAATACATTAAACGGACTTCTGCTTTTTTTCCGTGGTTTCCTTCCAAAAGCAAAAAGTCCGTTTAAATAAAAAACCGGATTTATCGAATTATCTTCCCTTTATGGTAACTATACTGCTCATATTCATGGTAAAACTGAAAGATTCACCATCCATGGGATTCTGAGCGGTAATATCTCCGCCAATATCCTGAATTATGGCAGCCTCTGATATCCATCCGGTAGTTTTGTCAATCAGGAATGAGAAAGACTGGTTTCCTGCCATGTCCATCGTCATATTCATACCAGAAGCATCAGCCGGCATGTCAGTGCTGTTAATTTCCGATATGCCCTGGATATGATAAAATCCATCTTTTTCACCCATAAATTGATACACATTTTTCACATTCATGGGCATCATGGAAACCATTTCCATGGTTGATTCCCACTGGTCACCAACAGCGACAGGTTTATCCGGATATATTTTGGCAAAGGATTCTACCTGCGATTTCAGAGCTTGTTCACTGAATTGTTGTTGCAGCTGCGCATTCAACTGCATCATTTCAGGATTATTGATATCTCCCATTCCTTCCATCAAGCTATTGAATATCGCATCCATATTTTTTATTTCGGTTACCTTTCCGTCATCTCTCATTCTCATTTCAAAAGGAATATTTGTAATTCGCGCCAGCATCATTGAGCCAGGATCGTTTGCATCGGCTGTTTCACTATTGAGCGAATTTCTTCCATAGGGTGTTTCCATATCCATCAACATAGAAATATATCTTACTTCCATATCGTAATATCTGCCGTCTTGATTCACTACTTTATAGCCTACTTCCATAACCATTGTATTATTGATTTCCATATCCATACCCATAATATGCTGCTGGATTTTTGATTCTGTGGTCATTTCCTGGATGTATTCCCTGCCTGTTTCAAGATTGTATTTTAATTCTGTTTTCTGGGCAAATACTACTGTAAAGCTGATTAAAGCAATGAATAGCAAAAAAATGTTTTTCATGATTTTAAAAGTTTAGGTGGTTTTAATATGACATTGCGTTTGATTTAAAATGCTTAATTTCGAATGCCAAATTTAAAGAATTATTTCGTTTATATATTATTTTTCGATGCCTGTCTGTATGCCTCTCCGTTTTAAAGATGTTCTGATTGTGCTGGTAGCGGTTTTGATGTTTTCATGCAAAAGTCCGTTTGAAGATTTGTCGCACCTGAGTGTGTTTCGTTACAATGAAGATGGAAATATTACTTCGCTCGACCCCATTTATGCCCGCAACCAGGCCAACATTTGGCCAACATCGCAAATATTCAACAGCCTGGTACAACTGGATACCATGCTGAATGTAAAATCTGCAATTGCACGCAATTGGGATATATCAGACAACGGACTTCAATATACCTTTTATCTCCGTAATGATGTGTTTTTTCACGATGATCCGGTTTTTTCTGAGGGCAAGGGACGCAGGGTTGTTGCTGACGATTTTGTTTACAGTCTGAACAGGCTGGTTGAACCTTCTCTGAATTCTCCCGGTACCTGGGTTATGAATGCCGTTGATCGCCTTCCCGATGGGAGTCTGGCGGTTTTTGCCCCATCAGATACTGTATTTCAGATCAGGCTCAGTGAACCTTTTCCGCCCATGCTGGGGTTATTGTGTATGCAGTATTGTTCGGTAGTTCCTAATGAAGCAGTTGAAGAATACGGACAGGAATTCCGCAGCAGACCGGTGGGTACCGGCCCTTTTCATTTTCAATACTGGAAGGAAGGGGTAAAGCTGGTGCTGCTTAAAAATCACAATTACTTTGAACTTGATGGTGAAAACCGCCTGCCTTACCTCGATGCCATTTCCATTAGTTTTATCATTGACCGCCAGACGGCTTTTCTTGAATTTATCAAGGGTAATCTTGATATTCTTACCCGCATCGATGCCAGCTATAAGGATGAACTTCTTACCCCATCAGGCGAACTGCAGGAAAAATATAAAGACCGCTTCTACAAACTCACCGGTTCCTTTCTCAACACCGAATACCTGGGAATATTGATGAATGACGAAAGCGGACGCCAGATACCGGCCATGAAACAGGCAAAAGTACGCCGGGCTATCAATCACGGTATCGATCGTGCGCGAATGCTGCAATATCTGCGTAACAATATTGGCACACCTGCCGATGCCGGATTTGTGCCGGTGGGGATGCCAGGATTTTATGAAAATACCGGCGGCTTCGGATACGATCCTGATAAGGCACGCCGACTGCTGTCAGAGGCAGGATTTGAAGGGGGAGCGGGTTTGCCCCCCATTGAACTGGCTACCACATCGCAATATCTCGATATCAGCCAATACATTCAGCACGAACTGGCCCGTATTGGCATACGCATGCAGATCAACGTTATGCCCCCGGCCACCCTCAGAGAGCTTATGGCAAAAGGAGAAGCCGGTTTTTTCAGGGGTAGCTGGATTGCCGACTACCCCGATGCTGAAAACTACCTTGCACTTTTCTATTCACCCAATCACACTCCCGCAGGACCCAACTACACCCGTTTTACCCACGCCGGCTTTGATCGTTTGTATGAAAAATCAAGACTTGAAGTAAACGATTCCATTCGCTATCGCTATTACCACCAGATGGACAGCATTATCATTGCAGAAGCCCCGGTGGTTCCCCTGTATTACGACCAGTCCATGCGGTTCCTTCCGCATTAC
>JAHYJP010000223.1 GCA_019429055.1 Bacteroidales bacterium | reverse complement strand
CCACCATTCAGGCATAAGCCCGGTAGGAGTACCGTCGAAATTTTCTGTAAAGGGTACATTAAATACGGGGGCTTCCTCTAGTTCTTCAGGAATGATTCCCGTTCCTGATACAATGTGAGGAGGATTGCCATAATGATCTCCGTAAAGGGTGAAATCGAAGATTATATCACCCGTAATTCCGGGAGCAATATCCAGGGCTACGGTGAAATTGTAATTCCCAGGGACTAAATCTCCAAAACCGGAAGGTTCATCAAAATCACCCCAGGATATGGTTTGACCAACAAATGGAACATTCGGGCTAACACCTCCTATTGTTGTTGTTCCTGCTTCAAGAGGAACCACCCCCGCAGGGAAAGTCATTTCAAGTCCATCAGCATATTCAAAATCCGGTGATGAAAAAGCTAATGTAAATTGAATGAGATTTATCTCACCTGCAACGTATATATTTGAGGCTGTTACTGAAACATTTTCCAGCGCTCTCTCAGAAAAACTTCCCGCTTCCGGTAAAGTCCGGAATGGCAATTGTGAAGCTAACAATAATGGTAACATTAGTAAGCTTACGGTAAGTAATAAGTCTTTTTTCTTCATAACTGTGCTTTTTGATTCATAATTTGGTTTGGTTTAACTTTTGCTCAATTTATCTGAATCGGGAAAATATCAGGAGCCGGCCCAGGGGAGTAAAGCCGGAAACGGTTCGTGTTAGAACTGAAAATAAACAAGGATGCAAAAAGGATCTGCTGGAATTACGGGTATAACCCGATAAATCCGGATTGGTATCAGAATATTCCATAGGCAATGTTTTTAAACCATACTTTACTAATCCTGAAAAATCAGGATAAATCTATCTTTAAGTATAGCAAAACATTTCTCCGGGGAGGAGGGGAAAGTTCTGTAAAAAAATGGTAACCTTTTAAGTAACTGTGCGTGTTTGGGTGCTTTCCTTCTTATTTAGTCTTAAAAAATACGGGGGGTATAGGAAGCAAATGTATGAATATTTTTCTAATAACCAAAAAATAATCACATAAAATGATTTTTTTTTATGCTGAGAAGGTCTATTGTTTGGCTTAGTGAAATACGCGTTCAAATAGTTAAAAGTTTGCCTTGAAAGTATATAAGGATATTTATCCATGAATCATTGAATATCAATATCTTACAACTCAATAAAGCTTTTCGGAAACTTCACTTCATTAAACAGGGTTTCACTACCTCCCCAACTTCAGCATCTGCCATACCGGAAACTCAAGCTCACTTTCCACTGTTAGCAGATAAATTCCACCCTCAAGGTGTGCAACATTAACGGTTCTTTGCACATCGCCCTGTTCTGAGACAGGCATTCGTATTACCACCTGGCCACGGGTATCTGTAATAACTATGTTTACACCTTTCTGGCTTTCGTTTTTGAACTCAACATGAATTCTGTCAGTGAAGGGATTCGGATAAATCCTTGCGAATAATGTGGTGAAAGTAAAAGTTGTACCGTATACGGTTCCGCCCAGATTGGTGGCATAAGCCCTGAAGTAATATTCAGTTTCGGGTTCAAGACCTGTTATAAGGCTTTCAAATCCGCCCTTTCCTTCTCCGTCAATGGAAAACCCAACATTATTTGCCAGACTGGGGCTTGAACGGGTATTCCACACCAGGCCGCGCTGGCTCACGTTTGAATTTCCGGTTTCCAATACTTCACCCCCTGCCCGGGCTGAGTTATAAGAGATGGAAGACATTTCCTGTGTTCTTACTCTGGCCATAGTAGCAACCTCGGTTTGAAAAACTCTCTGAACTCCGTAGCTTACACCCGCTTCAGTAATGGCATATGCCGAAACAAAATAATCGGTTGAGGGAGCCAGGTTTTCAAGCACGCTTGTAAAAGCCCCGGTTCCCTGCCCGTTGTCTGTCATACCTTCATTTTCTTCAATGGTGGGATTGGGAGATGAACTCCAGACCACACCGCGTTGTATTACAGTACTTCCTCCATCGTTGGTAATTTCGCCACCTGCAAAGGCATCAACAAGCCCGATTTCAGATACAGTGTAAGTAAATACAGTTGCCAGATCTGATATCCTGTAAGATGCAATCACATGCTTTATCTCACTTAAGGTGCGGGCATTATTGCCATAATTGTAATCTCCGGCAGGCACATTCATATAAAGTACATCGGGATTGGAAAAGTAAGGCACTTCGGTATGTGTTATTCCATCATCATAAAAGGAGCCTGATGTATAGGTCATAACAGATGAATAGTAACCTCCGTCACTGCCCTGCCAGCGCCATCCGCCCGACCAGTAGTTTTCAGTCCAGTCCTGCCAGATGGTGGGTCCGGGTTGGAAATTTTGTTGCCAGTGATGGTGACATCCCATGTTGTGCCCCATTTCGTGAATATGAGTATAACCGTCGGCGGCCTGCTGTATACGGGTTACAGAATAACCAATTTCGGGCCGTCCATTTTTTGTAGTAAGCAAATACCCTACACCCCCCACATCGCTTACCCTGGCAAACACAGAAACCAGGTCGGCATTATATTGATTGCGAAGACCGGCAATATGACCCGATTGTGCAAAGGTACCCAGGTCATTTCCTGTATTGCCGGTTTCGGTAAAGTTGAATACTTCGGAATGCACAAGAGTAATTGTCATCAGGGTTTCACTGTTATCAAGCACCAACTGCGCATTAGCCATGGCAGCAGCAACAACGTTTTCAATACCTCCGCCAAAATTCTCACCCCAGAATTCGGCACCTGTGGTGTAAAGCACCATCACATCCACATTGGCCCAGTCGTCGGGCCCCAGGTCCTGGTTTTTCAGATGCTCCTGTATGCGTTTTTGCTCAAGAATACCCTCTTCCTTAAATTCAGGGATTATTGGTGGGGCGCTTTCCAGGATATCCCTGTCGCGGGCATCCATCTCAATGAGATAATGATCCAGTGTTACCGGATCGCTGATGATCTTGTAATACATTCCGGCAGAAGGCAAATAAACAGTAACAAGGCTCCTGCTTCCATGATGGGTAAAAATTGCATAACCCATGGTTTCATTTACGCTCGCTGTAAAGGAAAGGGTTCCGTTGATATTCATGTCGCTCCTGCTTATGGAGGCTGTGTAATAGACGTCTTCAAAAAGATTCAGAGCAATATCGCTTTCTGTCGTAAATGTTTCGCCCGATTTTAACATCGGATTAAGTTCTATCACAGCAAATCGTTTCACTGCATCGCGCTGCTCAAAAAAATGAAGCACTTCTTCTGAATTCAGTTTTTCAGCCGAATGATAAACAATAAGTGGAGTATCTTGTGAACTTCCGTAACTATGTAAATAGCTTAATAAGAGTAAACAAAATATGGAGAATAAAAATCTTGAATGGTTAAGCATCAGAGTTTATTGAAGAATAAATAAAATTTAAACCGGTTATATTGTTGATGAATATTAAAACACATAAGGATATCAGGGGTTCAAAAATACTACCAGTTTTTATAATTGTAGCGAAATTATTGTTATTTTTCATAATTGAAATTCTCACAACCCAATCATGTCCCATTTCAAATTATTGAATTATGAAGCGAGCATTAATGATTATACTTAATGTTTTGGCCGTAATAATCATTATCCCGTTAATTGCAGCCTTATTTGCAAAAAAAGAATACAGTGTTGAAAAGGAAGTCATCATAAACAAGCCCCTGGAAGAGGTTTTTGACTATGTGGTTCTGCTTAAAAACCAGGACAATTTCAGTGTGTGGATGGATATGGATCCCGCCACACGACAGGAATTCAGGAGAACAGACGGTACGGTAGGTTTTGTATCTGCCTGGCAAAGCGACGATAAAAATGTGGGAGCCGGTGAACAGGAGATCACAGAAATTGTACCCTACCAGCGCATCGAATATGAACTCAGGTTTATTGAACCCTTTGAATCTGTGAGCCAGGCCTATATGACCACCGAAGCATTATAAGATGATCAGACACTGGTAAAATGGGGCTTCACAGGAAGAATGAATTATCCCATGAATCTTATGCTGGTGGTTATGGACTTTGAAGGTATGATCGGAAACGATTTGCAAACAGGGCTTGACAACCTGAAGGTGATTCTGGAGCAGAGATAATGGCAGCAATTACCCGGCGATAGCCCTGATGATCAGTCAGAATAGGATGTTCAATTCCGATTGATTTGAATTTCTGTGAGAAACCCCGAAAACTAACGGAAGTTAAAAACCAGAGGAAATACAAAAACCACAACCAAAATCCAAAAGATGTAAACAGGCAAAAACGCAGCAATACTGTTTTCGACCCTTTCAACGGATTGCTGATCTTTCAGGGTTTTGAAAAGACTGAAGGTGACAATCAGAAGGTTGGCCAGCATAAGAACATTACTGCCCAGCACAGCCAGCCGGTTGGGTGTAATCCCCCATTCGGAGATCCGGAATATGATAGCCGAAAGTGCCACCCCATTCACCAGAACAGTAAGTGCAGAAAGGATAAGCAATAAAATTAGTCCGGCCTTTCCGGCAGTATTGCGTGGAGTCCCTCACGGAAGCTTCCAGTTCCTTCGGAAGCTGGAAGTTCTTTTTCCCGGAAGCTTCCGGTTCCTTCGGAAGCTGGAAGTTCTTTTGGTTTCCGGATTAATCCTATAAATAATTCATGCTATTTTGATACATTTCAAAATTCATTTGATCATCAAACCCCCTGCAGGTATTAAGGAAAATATTCAGGAATTCTGAAGCCTTTATCAGCTGCAAGCTTAGAAATTCGACAAACTCACCGCAACACCTGCCGAATCGTATAATTGTCTGATTTACAGACGTCGTTTCGACAAGCTCAACGAACAGCATGGACTTTCAAGAAAATATCTTTTTGTATATGACCGAAAATAGCGATATTTATCTCAGAAATAACTCATTTTATCTTATCTTATTTTTTCATTTTTTCTACCCGGACATCCCATTTAAGAAAAATTTCTATTTTCCCCTTCTTTAGCAAAGTAAATATTTTACACGAAAAAACATCCTTTTTTCTGTTAAAATATCAAAAACCACACAAAAACAAATGTTAAATATAGTTAACTGAAATCCAAATAATTGATTCAAAATATTCTAAAACCTGCGAGAATTTTTAAAAAAAAATCAGCTTTTTACTAAGGGTAAACCCTTATCATTTTTTAATAATTAATACAAAAATTACATCAGTAAAAATTCTAATAGAAATTTTGGTAATATCCCGAATTGGTTTAAATAAATGAAATAATTATTTTGCCACGTGAATTTTATTTTTTTACATTTAGCTGTTTTTTTTACTTACTGCGAAGCATTTTTTTTCCACAAAACAGCATCCTGTAAATATATTATTTTATTAAATACTATTTTCATTTTTCTATTTACATCTTACGGAAACCTTGGGAAACATTGAGTTTTAAACATAAAGAAAATACAGGTTTTATCTATACAGAATCGTTAGCCATGCTACCCTTTCTGCCATTGCCATGCAAA
>JAHYJP010000222.1 GCA_019429055.1 Bacteroidales bacterium | reverse complement strand
TTATTTTTTCGAAAAGATGAAGTGTAAATAGTCAGTTTTTCCTTCTTTCAAAAGTTTCACCTTTCTTCACCCTTCTTCTGCGGATAATCAGGTAAATAATGCCGACTATCGCTCCTGCGGTAGCCAGAGCATATAAGCCCAATATAAAATAAGCGATTCCCATCTTATTTCAGTTTTACTGCAGTTCCAAAAAACAGTATTTCTGCTGCACCACGACTTACCATTGCTGTAGAGATCTGAATGCCGACAATGGCATCTGCATTAAGTCTGCTGGCATCAGCAATCATACGTTCAAGCGCCTGTTCACGTGCATCGGCCTGTAATTGGGTATATTCTTCAATTTCGCCACCTACTATGTTTTTCAGTCCGGCCACAATATCGCGACCCACGTTGCGGGCTCTTACGGTGCTGCCTCTTACAAGCCCGATTATTTCTTCTATTTCCCTGCCGGGAACAGTGTGTGTTGTTGAGAGAATCATATTTCTTAAGTTTTATTGGTTGATAATCGATTTACTGTCAATATGTGAATTCAGTAAAATTTATGCCAATGTGTGTAAGATCAATTATATCAAAGAGATAGTGTTTTTAACTGTTGAAATTATTTTCGGGAAGTGTTCGGTTTTGTAAAGATATGCACGAAAATGGACGGAATTGAAAAATGACTTTTTTTATTTAATATGAAAAGGGGAACATTTTTAGTGACCCTGTTACTTTTCTTAAACTTTTATCCTGCGTGTGCTGCTTTCAGCGAATATCAATGAAACTGTAGTTGTTATCGTAAGAATGATCAATCCAGGCAGAAAGAAATCGCTGGAAGAAGTACCACCCAGCAGATATCTGTTGGCTTCCAGAACGTAGGTCACAGGGTTTGCCCATGAAACGGTCAGCAACCATTGCGACGAGATCAGTTCGCGGGTTTTGGGAGTGACATAAAGTTTTTGGGCCAATTCGGATGCCCTGATCTGCCCTTTACACTTTTTGATCAGGACGACCCCCTGCTGAATAAGCTTAGTATCAAAGGTTGCAACAGGACGAAGTCTTTTCATCAGGAAGTTTTCAACTATTCTGATACGCTCCTGCAGGGAAGCCGCTTCAGCCAGTTGTTCTTCAACTGAAAAAGCTTCTTTTTTAACAATATCCCCAAGATGAATGCTCCTGTCTTCCAGTTCCGTCATGGGCAGATGGAAGAAACTGGCGGCAGCACCCGGATAAAAGGTTACCGCCAGTGATCCTGATTCACCACCTGCGCTCACATCAAACCATGAATGGTTTATGCCTGAGATCATTGACCTGTGCTGTGTTTGAGATTCACCCGAAGGAGATATGGAAGAAAAGGGCTTACGGTAATGAAACATCATCTCAATATTACCCGTGGGTACCACCCTTTCTGTTACAATACCATCATACACATTTGTTTCCAGTATCCAGTAGTGTTGTATAAATGGGGCAAGGCTAGGAGATGGGTATATGGTATGAAATTGCATGTTTACGTAATGGTCAATATGATTAGGGTGATTACATTTTTCAATTTTATGATCTTATTTGCAAGTGATTTCCAGAACAGACCATAAATGCTTTCTCAGCTCTTTTGCATTTAAGGCACCCGTTACATGCCCGTTTTCAATTGTTTTTATAGAGAAGTCATTATAGCTCTCTTTCTGAACATCATACTCAATGAACTGATCATGTCTTGCAAGAAGGGGAAAAACATTGGGAGTATTTTGTTTTTTGAAAACATTGTTGAAATTCAGCACCCTTCTGATCTCATCCGGGTTATTCAAAGCCATTTCTGAGGCCATTTTTCGGTATTTGCTTTTCAGGAACAGTTCTCCCAGAAATGTTCCTGCCATGATTGGGGCATAAGCTGATGATGTATTGTAAATTCCCCTGTGCAGGTTGGTTACCCATCCGCCAAGGCTGATTCCTGATGTTATAATGGGTTGTGATGATACTTTTTTCACCTGCTGAATAATTTCCTCGTTTAGTTTGACTGATGTAGCTATCATAGCCGTAAAATTGCTCAGGTCAACCATCTTCTCCTGATAATGCTTAAGCGGGCAGTTGTGGAATGGTGCTCTCACAACTATTAAGTTGGCTTCTGCATTTTCCGGACTATTTAAGAAGATATTATAGAAAGTGTTTTTGGCAGTTTTTTTAAACTCGAAAGGACGTTCGTTGTTCCCATGATGATAAATGATAGTAGGGTAACTGGTCCCTTTCCACCGGGCCACACAAAAGGCCGGGTCCGGTTCGCCTGCCGGAGTTATTGCTGTAGCCTCAAATAGTCCTTCGCCTTCTATGGAAGGGATTGTAAGTTCTGCAAGTGCCACCTGTTCTTCCAGTGTCGGACTTTGAATACTTTTGGCAAAAAACTTCTTTTTGCCTGCAATCAATGCACCTGCTGATGCAGTAAGATTATCAAAAAAAATGTGCTTGTTCATGGCTGTATTGTTTTAAAAAACTCCAAAATATCATCTTTTACATTGTCGGGTTGTTCGTGTCCGATGCCTTCATAGGTCCTGAATTGTGCATTAACGCCTTCGGTATTATATATTCTCTGGCAATTTTCCCAACGCAGGGGTTGCATTTCTCTACCCAGGATTTGATAAATCACTTCTCTTTCCGGCTGATCAAATGCATCATCAAAAGGTATGGCATCGTTGTCATCCAGAGCGCCCATGAAATAAAACTGCGGAATTTCCTTAAATGCTGCTGCATTGAAAGTCTTGCCAAATACCTCCTGAAAGTCAAAGGTGCCAACAGGATAGGTCAATTTTGTTTCATTGATTTCTTCCAGGGGCAGGAACAGCAAGCCATTGATCCCTCCTGCTGCCACAGCTTTCACTTTCCCGGGGTGAAGGCCCGTAAAACGGTTGGCAAAGGTTCCTGAAGCAGAAAACCCGGTTATGAAAAACTGCTCATCGGTTTTGTAACCCATTTCCATAAGTCTTTCTCTTGCATCCTCAACCATAGCCAAAAGCTGAAGGTCGAGCCTTTCAGTATCTGTATCCTTTTGCAGCATTACATCCCGATCAAGGGCATGGGTGTAAATCTGCCATTCGCTTTCACTGCGGGGAAACACAGGAACCAGAAGAGGGAGCTGTAAGTTTCGAGCCACATAATTACCTGTATAAAAATCCAGAGTGGCTATCCGTTGGGCTTTCTCAATATGTTTGTCCAGGTCATCACTGGCAAAACCTGAATTATTGGGCTCTACAATCATTGTCATTGCTGCATCATCTGCAATGTTGTCAGGAATGAATAAATAGTATGGATATTTGAAACCTTTTTCAGGCACTTTGTCAATTAGATGTATCTCTCCTCCGGCAAACCTTTCATTACATGATGCCAAAAGTAGTGATGCAAGGACTAAAAGAACTGTATTATACAGGTTCATTTGGAAAGATTTTCTTTGAATTTTATAAAATACCATTGCTTTGATACATTTCTTAATTTATTTTATAATCAAAACAGCATCCAACTCGCCGCCAGTCCAAAGATAACACTGTATATTATCGCTTCCATCTGTATGGTCCAGAAAACTCTGGGTTTTACAAATTCAGGTTTCATGTAAATGACGCCTTCCAGGGTATTGGAGAAGGGGATGGCACTGCAGAAATCGGCATAAAAAAACATTAATCCGCCCATAAAAAGAAACCGCAAACCAAAGGAAAGATCGCCTACAAATCCAATGACAGGGTAGAGAACAACCGACATAAAAATGGCTCTTACCAGTTGCACTGGAATGATCTTTTTGTTTACTCCAATAGCTTCTTTGGGGTCCGACATATTTCTCAGAAAGGATTGGTAAAGCTGGTCTCTTCCGCCGTATAGCTTTTTCGAAAATTGATAATTAATGGCTCCGGCAATGTAATATGTGATGGCGTGAATCACAAAAAACAGAAGGGTAAATCTGATGTACTCCATGTTTTTATTTTTAATTAAACAATTTGTCGTATGTGTTTAATGTAAGTATTATGCCAAAGTAAATAAGTATCTGAATTATAATTGGTTAATAATTTTGGGGAACTTTTTTTTCATGAAAGGGTGTACGGATATCTACAAAAATGCACGATAATGGACGGGTTTTATCAAACAGGATGATCAGATTTAGTCAGAAAATAAAAGATATGGTTTAGAGATGATATATGCCAAATTTCTTAACTTTGGTAATCGGATTTTAAAATGCTGGTAATGACCAAATTCCAAATAACATATAATACAAAAGAACAGTCGAAAGAAGAAAGCCTGTTACAGACCCTAAAAAGGAAACCTGCTGACCGGCTGATCTTGTTTTTAGAGATGTCAGAGTTTTATCTGAATCTCTACCCACCCAAAAAACCTGAACCTGATAACAACTTTCATATTTACCCTAATGAGTGACCAACCAATAATGCCCTTATCATCCGATGAGCTTAGAAGCATAGTTGATAATTTCATCAAAGCTGCCAACGAGAATCATTTAAAGATGATACTTATTGGTGGAGGCGCAGTAAATTTTCATGGTGTTCAAAGGCATTCTGCCGATATTGATTTTTGGATTGACACTCAAAGGGAAAATCTTGATAAATTGAAATTGGTTCTTAAACAATTAAACTACAGATTTGACGATTTTCCTAAAGAAGTTTACGAGCAGAAACAAAATATCAGTATTCATATTAGCCCGGTTTTTAAAATTGAACTAATCACCTGTCTTAATTTCGGAATCTCATTTTCAGAAGCTTATGAAAAGTCTGATGTAACCTTTTTAAATGATCAAAAGATTCTGGAATTGCATATTCTTTCCTACGACGATCTTATTGAATCAAAGTTAAAAGCAGGCAGGCCCAAAGACTATTATGATGTTTTAAGCCTGAGAGAAATTGATGAAAAACGCAGGAAAGAAGAATAAACTTCGCATCAAAAATAAATCCTGTACGTCATCATAGGCATAAATCCCATTTGGTAGGATGTGCTTATTTCTTTGGTCTGGCTGTTCCAGTTCTGGATGAAAACATTCTGGTGATTGGTGATGTTTTGCAGGTCCAGCCCCCATTCCTGGTTTACGGAACGGCCGTTGAGCCTGAAGGTTATCCTGCCGTTTAACCTGAAATAATCAGGAAACCTTTCTTCATAAGCACGATCCCAGATGTACCTTACCCCGTCTTCTTCAATTGAACGATCAGCATCAATGGGCAGGTAGCGGGAGCCGCCGGCATACACCATTTTTAAATCAACCGACAATAACGACTTGCTTCCCATTTTCCATTCGTAACCTGACAAGGCATTAAAAACAAAGTTGTTGTTAAAAGCTGAGTTACGCCATATGCCATCGTAACCCCTGTAGCCGGCATCGAATATGGAAGCTGTAACCAGGTAATAAAAACCTTTGTGCAGGAATTTCTCCAGTGTAAGTTCAATCCCTTTGTTTTCGCCGGTTCCTGTGTTTTCCAAGTTATCAAATGTCATAAAACCGTATCCGCCACCCTGGCTGATGAGTGAGAATTCGGGGC
>JAHYJP010000221.1 GCA_019429055.1 Bacteroidales bacterium | reverse complement strand
GGTCTTTTTATGCTGGGCATAAGTGCATGGCAGATGTTGCGTAAAAACCAGGTTGAAATATTTGGCAAATCTGCACGTATTGCTTTGGTTTTTACAGCTGTATCTGCACTATTGGTTGCAACAACCGGTCATAAACATGCACAGCACACTGTAAAACATCAGCCTATGAAAATGGCGGCCATGGAAGGATTGTGGGAGAGTGAACAACCAGCCAGTTTCTCAATGTTTGCCATCATAGATCAGGAAAACCGAACTACACGGCGTGAGTTCAAACTTCCCTACATGCTCTCAGTACTTGCATACAATAATCTTACAACCGAAGTAAGAGGTATGATTGATCTCCAGAAAGAGTATGAAGAAGCTTATGGCCCGGGAGACTATCTGCCACCGGTTAGAGTTGTTTACTGGAGTTTCCGGTTAATGGTTGGTCTGGGAATGCTTTTTATAATTTTTGCTATCATAGGACTGATTCAATGGTGGAGGGATAAACTTGAAGAGAGCAAACTTTACCTGAAACTTGCCACCATAGTGATGTTCTTACCTCTTTTGGCAAACTCCCTGGGATGGATTGTTGCAGAAATGGGCCGTCAACCGTGGGTTGTTTATGGTTTGATGCTAACCCGCGATGGGGTTTCTCCCAACGTGAGTGCAGGCTCCATGCTGTTGACGACAATCGTATTTACCTTAATTTATGGCATCCTGGCTGCGGTGGCAGTATACCTGGTTCATCGCTTTGCCAAACCCGGAGTACCGGAAGATGCTGATAAAATGCTACATGCTTACTAAGATATTTTCAAAACTTAAAAAATTTTAGGATATGGATTTTCAAGTAATTTGGTTCATTTTGATAGCTATCCTTTTTATAGGCTATTTCATTCTGGAAGGTTTTGACTTCGGAGTAGGCATTCTGATGCCATTTATCAGCAAGGATGATACCGATCGCAGGATTGTTATCAATACCATAGGCCCGTTCTGGGATGCCAATGAAGTATGGCTCATTACTGCCGGCGGGGCAATGTTTGCAGCTTTTCCCCACTGGTATGCTACGCTTTTCAGTGGCTTTTATATTCCATTATTTTTGATGCTGCTTGCATTGATTTTGAGAGCTGTCGGGTTTGAATTCAGAAGCAAGATGCCGCAAAAATGGTGGCGTAAAACCTTTGACCAGTTCATTTTCTGGGGAAGCCTGATCCCTGCTTTACTTTGGGGAGTTGCTTTTACCAATATTGTGCAGGGTGTTCCCATAGGTTCCGATATGAATTTCACCGGAAACCTGCTTCAGATTCTTAATCCCTATGCATTGCTGGGCGGATTGGTTGTAGTTCTTATTTTTACACTCCACGGAGCGTTGTTTTTAAGTCTTCGCACTACCGACGATTTGAAGGAGCGCGCTGAAAAAATTGCCCGTATGCTTTGGATACCCATAGGAGTAATTACAGCCGCATTTGCCATCATGGGATACTGGAATACAGTTCTTTTTGAAGGACTGGGCCTGGTACCGGGAAGTTTTCCAACCCTGGCCATTCTGAGTTTCATTACCTGTTTCGTTTTCATGAAACTTAAAATGCAGGGATATGCATTTGCATTTATTGCTGTTACCATTTTGATGGGTGCCGGAGTTGTTTTCTACGGATTGTTTCCCAATGTTATGCCATCATCACTGAATCCGGAATACAGTCTTACAATATACAATGCATCATCCAGTGAACTTACGTTAAAGATCATGTCGGTTGTTGCTTTGTTTTTTGTACCCGTTGTGCTGGCTTACCAGGGCTGGAGCTATTATGTGTTCAGCAAACGCATCAGCCGGGATGCCATTCCAAGGGAATAATCAAACCCATCAACCGATGAGCATATCTTTGTGACAGATACAGAAACTAAAAAAATAAAATCAGGCATGCACATTCATCGAAGACTTTTTGGTCTTGCTATGAATGTGCATGGCTTTTTTACCGGGATTGCCATAATCAGTTTACTGATGGCAGGCAATGTTATTCTGCAAATGTATTTGCTGAGCAGTATTATTGCGGATGTTTTTCTGCGTAGCGAAGTTATCCGACCTGATCTTATTTATTACCTCGCTGCAACCATTATCATCAGAAGTTTGCTGATATATATACGTGAGCGATTCGCTCAAAAAAAGTCTGTTGAAATCAAATCATCACTGAAAAGGGAACTTTTCCGCAAGATGCTTGCACTGGGTCCTTCTTTCACCCGCACAAGCAAAACCGGTGAACTGATTGCTACCGTTACAGATGGTGCAGAAAAACTTGATGACTATTTCACCCGCTACATTCCTTCTGTAATCCATATAATAATATTACCGGCGGTGATCATTGTTTTTACTATCACTATGGACTGGATTAGCGGATTAATCCTGTTGATGACCGCACCCCTGATTTTGTTTTTTATGTGGCTCATTGGCACCTATGCCAAAAAGCTTACCCAAAATCAATGGAAGGAACTTTCAGATCTGTCTTCTCACTTTCTTGATGTTTTGCAGGGATTGAAGACACTAAAGATCTTCGGTTCAAGTCACCGGGAATCAGAACATGTGGATGGAAAGAGTAATGATTTTAGGATTATTACCATGAATGTACTTAAGGTTGCTTTTCTTTCCGGCATGGTACTCGAACTGGCTGCAAGCATAAGCATTGCCCTTGTGGCAGTGCAGGTTGGAATCAGACTGATTGAGGGCTTGCTAACTTATCAGCCCGGCCTGTTTATTTTATTACTGGCCCCTGAATTCTACCTCCCTTTCCGAACACTGGGGAGTCACCATCACGCCGGAATGGAAGGAGCTGCAGCAGCTGCCGGAATTTTCAGTATTCTGGATAACAAAACAGAATCTGAAAATCCTGAAAAGGTATTAAAAAGTCATTATGCCCCCCCTGTTATTGAATTCAAAAACGTTTCTTTTACTTACCCCGGAAATGCATTCGCGGCTTTACAAACTATTAATTGCGAAATTCAACCCGGAACACTTACTGCAATTGTAGGTCCTACCGGTGCGGGCAAAACCACCTTTGCTCATTTATTACTTAGTTATCTCCGATCAAAAAAGGGCCAGATACTAATTAATAATATTCCTTTGGAGCAGTTTGATCCGGAAGAGTGGCGTAAAAGCCTGGCATACGTTCCACAACATCCGCACTTTTTTCAGGGAACCATACTGCAAAATCTCTTGATGGCCAATGCACAGGCTCAAACAGAACAGGTAATACATGCTGCCAAAGAAGCCGGTGCGCATCATTTTATTGAAAACATGCCCGATGGATATCAAACCCGGCTTGATGAGAATGCTGTAAATCTTAGTGGAGGAGAAAAACAAAGACTAGCCATTGCAAGAGCTTTTCTGAAAGATGCACCTGTGCTTATACTTGATGAACCCACATCAAACCTTGATCCCGAAAGTGAACAACTCATATCGGAGGCAATGGAACGTATCATAGAAAATCGGAGCACCCTGGTCATTGCACACAGACTTACCACAGTCCGCAAGGCTGATAACATTCTGGTGTTCAACAATGGTGAGATTGCAGAGAGCGGCAAACACAATGAGCTCATTTTGAAAAAAGGCATCTATTCAGGTTTCCTGGAAACATCCGGCATAACAAATCGAATTAAATGATAAGCAGACTATTATCATATATAAGTGACCACAAATGGAAGTTCACGCTGGCCTTACTGCTCGCTGCGGGAACTATCCTGGCCGGTATTGGACTGATGAGCACATCGGGCTACCTGATTTCCCGTGCAGCCCAGCGCCCCATGATTGTTGACCTTTTTATGGTTACTGCTGCCGTAAGATTTTTTGGTATTTCCAGGGCTGTGGTAAGATATTTTGAGCGTGTGGTATCACATGATCTTACATTCAAAATACTGCATTCCATGCGGGTTGACCTTTACCGGAAATTTGACTCCTTTTCACAGAAATGGCTGATGGGTAGAAGGTCTGGCGACTTGCTATCAGGTATTGTATCAGATATCGAAACCCTTCAGAATGTTTATCTGCGTATTATATCCCCTCTTATTGTGGCGGCTGTAATTTCAATTCTGACTTTTGCCGGACTTGCTTTTTTTGATTTCACCATAGCTCTCACCGCCCTTGCTTTTCTGGTATTTAACGGAGTTGCTGTGCCTTACCTGTCGCTAAAACTGGCCAGGGGAAGGGGAAAAAAAGATATTACCACCCGAACGCAAGTAAAAATATTTCTTATTGACCGTTTGCAGGGGTTACAGGATGTACTTTGGATGGGACGAAAAAAAGATACTTTAGATGAATTTGACAATTTACAAAATAAACTTGATGACATCCAGTCCCACAACGCCGGAACATCAGGCATTACCGAAGGTTTAAATACCCTGCTGTCTCATCTTGCTATGTTTGCCGTTTTATTACTGGCTATTCCGCTGATAATTCACGGAGAGATAAAAGGGGTATGGCTTGCGGCGCTGGCACTGGGAGTTTTAAGCAGTTTTGAAGCGGTGCAGGGATTGGCCAATGCATTCATCCAGTATGAAAATTCACAGGAAGCATCAGAACGTGTTTTTTCCATGGCAGAGATCGGGAAAGAAGTTTTTGTATCAGAAGATAAAAACCAGATTGAAATTCCTCTGGGCAAATTTAAAATCGGATTCAGAAATGTGTCCTTTTCTTACGATAATGGAAACATCACAATTAATAACATTTCATTTGATTTAGCTGCCGGAAGTAAAACAGCTGTTGTTGGCCCGACAGGTAGTGGCAAAAGTACACTTGTTAATTTGTTACTGGGTTTCTGGAAACCCGACCAGGGGCAAATACTTGCCAATGACAATGATATTCATGATTTTGACCCGGAACAATTCAGGACAAGATTCGGAACAGTATCGCAGGATGCATATATTTTCAACCGGTCATTGCGGGAGAACCTGTTGATTGCAAATCCTGATGCAACTGATGATCAGCTAAGAGCAGTGCTGCAAAAAGTTGGACTGGGTGAATTTGCCGATAACCTTGATCTTGAACCCGGTTCGCAGGGCATGAGATTCTCAGGGGGTGAAAGACAATTGCTTGCCCTGTCCAGAGTTTTTCTGAAAGAATCAGATTTCTGGATATTTGATGAACTTACAGCACATATGGATGTAGTTACTGAGCGCAAAGTCCTGGATACTATATGGTCAAACCTGGAAGAAAGAAGCCTGTTACTGATCACTCATCGCCTTGTTAACATGGAGAAAATGGATCAGATTATTGTGATGCAAAAGGGAAAAATTGCAGAAAGGGGCACGCACGCAGAACTGATGCAACAAAAAAGTTTGTATGCCCGAATGTTTGAGTTGCAAAACCAGTTAATCAGGGATATATAGCAGGTGTCTGTTAAGAAGGGCTTCTGGATTTAACTTCGCTTAATCTGGCTGCTTCTGTTTCATCTATATTGTTTTTTACATCCCCCTAACCCCCTTAAAAGGTAATGGTGCTAACTTAGTAAAATAAATATTATCTTTGGTAAACCTTAA
>JAHYJP010000220.1 GCA_019429055.1 Bacteroidales bacterium | reverse complement strand
CAGATGTTTGTGCGATGGAGGTTCCCCCTGTCAGGGGGTCAGGGGGTGTGGATGGCATGGATATAAAAAAACAACTCCGGGCACGAACTTAAAGTCGTACCCGGAGAATACTCTGCGTTCTCAGCGGCTCAGCGGTGAAAGGAATCAAAGTCCTACCCGGAAAAAACTCTGCGCAACTCCGCGTCTTTCCATCTCCGCGGTTCCCAAAAATCATAAATTACAGTCACTGATTTTCATACTTCACATAATCCTCATTAAAATATACCAACTCAACCCCGGCATCTTTAAACATGATCTCTGATTCGTCGCCGGCATGGTATTTCTTTTCGCATACCACACGTTTAATGCCGCAGTTTATGATGAGCATGGCGCAAACCCTGCAAGGGGTCATACGGCAGTAGAGCGTTGCTCCATCTATACTTATTCCCAGCCTGGCGGCCTGGCTGATTGCATTTTGCTCGGCATGTACCGTGCGCACACAGTGCATGGTAGTGCGGCCGTCTTCGTGAAGCACTTTTTTCATCTGGTGACCCACATCATCACAGTGGGGCAGGCCGATGGGAGAACCCACATAGCCGGTTACAAGAATTTGCCGGCCGCGGGCAATGACACATCCGCTTCGGCCGCGATCGCAGGTGGCTCGTTTGCTTACGGTGTGTGCAATTTCCATGAAATACTCATCCCATGTAGGGCGTTGGTAAGGTTTTGCAGGGGTTTGTTCCATTTTTATGAGATTTTTTTCAGTATTTCTTCAGTTTTTAGTTTTAGTTGCTCTATTGAACCATCATTGATGAGAATAAAATCAGCCTGACGGATGCATTCCGATAAGTTCTGTTTGTTGGGATCATCAGAATACATCTCTCTGGCTTCATTCTGTTGGAAAGTTTCGAAACTAACATTGTCTGTCTCTGATCCTCGCATTTTGATCCGTTCATAACGAATTTTAATATCCGCATCAACGGCCAGCAGGAAAAAATTTTCCTTTTTCCTGAGTTTTTCTATTTCGCCGGGTGTGCGGATGCTTTCTATGATGCAGTTCTGCCCGGTGGCAGCTGCCTTACCATAAAGTTCTTCAATAATAAATCCCGGCCCATTTTTGTTTCGCAGATCATTGGCAGTAACAACCATGGTATCACGATTTACATCCATACCCCTTTCCCTGATAACCTCTGAAAGATAATCCCGTACCGAAAAATGTACAAAACCCTTTTCCTTAACCAGGTATTCAACAACAGTTCCTTTGCCAGCACCCAGCGTTCCGGTAATTCCGATTATAATCATTATTTTTTTATGAGTAGTTTAAACCCTTTTTTTTCTTGTCCTTAAAGCAAAGTTAAAGATTGTTTTCTTTTGTGTAGTGAATTATCTCATGGATTGTAAAAAATAGCTGTCGATTACTTTTTATTTCTAATATTTTGAAAGTATATGTTAAACGTTTAACTTTATCGCAAATATTTATCATTATATCAATCGCATTTAACATGATCGAAAAAATAGTATATACGGATAACGTAAAAACTACATTACTTATACGGCTTATGGTAGGTGTGGTTTTTTTGTCAGAAGGTATTCAGAAATTTCTTTTTCCTGCTGTTCGTGGAGCAGGCAGGTTTGATGGTATAGGCCTCCCTAATCCTGAGTTCCTGGGGGCTTTTGTGGGGGGATTTGAAGTTCTTTGCGGAGCATTTATCCTGATGGGTTTGTTTACACGAATGGCAGCAATTCCGTTGATAATTATCATGCTGGTGGCAATCAGCACAACTAAAGTTGACATTTTGATGGAAAAAGGTTTCTGGGAAATGATGCATGCCAGCCGGACGGATTGGTCTATGCTGTTGGGAAGTATATTTTTGCTGATCCGTGGGGGAGGTTTCGGCTCATTGGATTGTTACTGGACAAAAAAATAGCATTATGGAACTAAACACGCTCGAAAATTTTTTATTGCTGGCCAAACATCCTTACAAAGGCCGGTTTATGATTTCCGATTTACATATTCACCATGGAATAATCGGGATTATTTTTCTGGAACTCCACCTGGAAGGTGTTGTGAGTCTTGAAAATGATAAGGTCATCGTGAAGGATGATGCCAGCACCGGTCACCCTTTTGGTGTGGATCTTTTAGAAAGGGTTAAAAAATCGCGCAGGCAACGAAAACTGAAAACCTGGATCATTAAATTGTCAGGTAAGGCATCGGCAATTAAGTGGTCAGTTTTGCAAGCTTTGGAAAAAAAAGGAATTCTGAGTATTGAGAAAAGGAAGTTCCTGTTTTTTATTCCTTACCGGAAAACTTACCTTCTGGATCAAACTATCAGGGATCAATTGATTGAGCATTTGAAGGTATGTGCCTTTAAACAGAAGGAGCCTCAACAGGAGGATATTCTTTTGCTGGGAATGATAGAAGCCTGTCAGATGCATAAGATCCTTTCTGCAGACAAGGCAGAAAGAAAGCTGCTTAAGAAGGAATTAAAAATCCTTATGAAGGAAAATGCTTTTGCGGGTGCCATAGATCAGTCAATCAGGCAGGTGCAGGCCGCAGTGCTTGCAGCTATTACCGCATCAACGGCTGCAGCCGCGGCTAGCAGTAGTCGTTGATTGCGTATTGAATTATCATAAGCCGTTCATGTCATCCATGTCTCCATTATCACGATCCCGGGCAACCCGTCTGTCCGCGCGATAGTTATTGATCCGGTAGGAAACCCTCACTGAAAATGTAGGTGTGTTGGGATCCCAGGTACGGAAATTGTAAAAATCATCGCCAAAGTCTATGCTTTCTCTTGCCATGGTTCCGAAAACATCTCTTACCTGGAAAGTTACAGACAGATCATTGTCAAAAAAGTTCTGTCGCAGAGCCACATTGGTAACGAAAAAGCCTGAGCGTTCGCCACGGGCTCTTACCGTCGGGCTGTTATACATTCCCCTTAACTGCACGCGTGTGCTGGGTGTGATGCGGAAATCATTATTAAGCCGGGCATTCCAGTTGAAGCTGGATGACGAATAATCCCTGCCGTACAATTCGCCTCTTTGCCGGTAATCATAAAGATTTCCCATAATATCGAAATGCCACCAGCTTGTGGGATCAAAACCCATCATGATTTCGGTACCCAATGAGTAATCTTTACCTACATTTTCAAAAGTTGTAAGCAAAACATTGGGTTGATCTTCATAAATACCACGCACCCATTTTGCAGGAAAGCCTGAGTTTATTTTTAAAAGCAACTCACAGTTTTCCTTTAAATTTCAGAAGGTGAAGTTTAATTAAAAGTAAAACACCTGTGAAATTAAGGCAACCAGAATTAAATAGTTTAACGGATTACATTTATTTAACAGCAACTTAACTCAATTTGGCACAATAAAGAATCAATGTTTTAAGGTTCTGCCATTAAATAACATGAATTAAATGTCGGGATTTTTCCTCGACATAACCAATTTTAGAGGTTAGGGGTTGGTGGGTTTTAAGTTTTTGAAGCATTAAATCGGAGTATTGAGAAGCCACTGAAATCAGCAGTCCTCCCGAAGTCTGGGCATCGCATAAAATGAGTTTCATAAGCTCGGCAAAGTTTTCATTCCAGCTGATATGCTCAGCAACAAACAGAAGATTATTTTGTGTACCCCCGGGAATGGCTCCTGACAATGCCAGTTCATAAACCCCCCGTATAAGTGGAACATTTTCTGATTCCACAACACATGATGTGCCGGATGCTTCCATCATTTCTTTCAAATGCCCCATCAGTCCAAATCCTGTAATATCAGTACATGCCTGAACCGGGAAGGATTCCATGATCTCCGCAGCCTCCCTGTTGAGTGAAAGCATAACATCCTGAGCAGCTTTTAATGTAGGTTCGTCTGCCATTCCCTTCTTTACAGCTGTTGAAATGATGCCGGTGCCGATGGGTTTGGTTAATATTAAGACATCACCGGGCCGGGCACCTGCATTGGTAATTATTTTATCAGGATTTACAACTCCACTTACCACCATCCCGAATTTAGGTTCAGGGTCATCAACAGAGTGTCCGCCGGCAATTGTTATTCCCGCTTCTGCAGCTTTATCTGATGCTCCCCTGAGAATATCCTTTAAAACCTGCATGGGCAGTCGGTTACTGGGAAATCCAACGATATTGAGTGCAAATATCGGCCTGGCCCCCATGGCATATATATCACTCAAAGCATTGGCAGCAGCAATGGCTCCGAAGGTATAGGGGTCATCAACAATGGGGGTAAAGAAGTCAACGGTCTGTACCAGGGCAACCTCATCACTGATCCTGTAAACGGCAGCATCATCGGATGTGTTAAGCCCCACAAGTATATTTTTATCAAAAACAGCGGGTAAGTCTTTCAGGACCTGTTCAAGGTATTGGGGTCGGATTTTACAGGCGCAACCTAATCCCTGTGTATAGCGGGTAAGTTTAATGGTGTCAGAATCTTCCTTTTCCGGCAAAATTTCTTTGGTTACACCCGGCATGAGTTTTTTTGCTGCAGCGATAATAAGCTTGGCAGCCTCCCTGATTTCATCTTCTGTAGTATGTTTTCCGGTGGAAAATCTTATGGTGCCCATTGCAAGATGCTGGGGCACTTTCATGGCCAGCAAAACCGGCGAAATATCAATTCTGTCAGAATGACAGGCCGCTCCTGCAGATGCTGCAACCTGGTGTAATTCATCCAAAAGCAGATTAGCCTCTAAGCCCGGAAAGCTGATATTTAAGGTGTTGGGTAAATGTAATTCAGGATGGCCGTTCAGGTGTATTTCGGGAATCTCTTTTTGTATAAGTTCGAAGAGAAGATCGCGCGTAAGCTGCATCTGACGCTGATTTTTTTCAAGATCACGAATGGCAATTTCTGCTGCCTTTCCCATACCGGCAATTTCAAGTATGTTCTCGGTTCCGGCACGAAGATTTTGTTCGTGATCGGCACCATGTATCAGTTTGCGTAGCTTAACACCACGCCTGATAAAAAGTACCCCTATACCTTTGGGGGCATAAAATTTATGTCCGGCAAGAGAAAGCAGATCAACGCCGGTTTCTTTTACGTCAATTTTAATTTTCCCTGCAGTTTGCGCTGCATCGCAATGGAAGAGTATTTTATGTTTATTTGCTATTCTGCCGATCTCTTCAATGGGTTGTATCGTTCCCACTTCATTATTGGCATGCATTACGCTGATAAGGATAGTGGATGGATTGATGTATTTTTCTATTTCCAGTGGGTCAACCCGGCCGTATTCATCCACATCTGCAAATGTTATTCTGAAACCTTCTTCTTCAAGATATCGGCATACTTCTGTAACAGCAGGATGTTCAACGGATGTTGTAATGATGTGATTGCCTTTGTGCCGGTTCTGAAAAGCAGCTCCTTTGATAGCATAATTATTGGATTCGGTGCCGCCACTGGTAAAAATGATCTCATCGGGGAAGCAATTAATCAGATCTGCGATTTTTTTACGCGCTTCTTCAATGGCTTTTCGGCTCTGGATACCATAAATATGGCTGCTGG
>JAHYJP010000219.1 GCA_019429055.1 Bacteroidales bacterium | reverse complement strand
GTGTTTAAAAAAAAAGAGGAGGCAGCCTTGCGCTTAAAGACCGATAGTTTTGTAGTAGAGAGCAATGTACATTTTCCAACGGATTACAACCTGTTATGGGACAGTGCCCGCAAATGCCTTGACATGGTAGGTAAGTTCCAGCAGAAGTATCCATGGATTTCTGGATGGAGGAAGAAACATGATTGGTACCGTCAATTGAAAAACGGAATGAGGGCCGTAGGTAAAGCTTCTTCATCTGGAGGCAAGGGCAAAGAAGAAAGGATAAAGCAAGCTGTGAAATATTATTTGACAAAAGCACGTGTTCTTCAGGAAAAGCTTGAAAGATCAAAAGAAGGCTTTCCCACAGGAGATATTATTGATGTAGCACTTCATCTTGAACTGGATCGTTACATGGGTTTTTTGAACAAGTTCATTGACCTGCTTGATCGCAGAGTTCTGCAAGGGGAACATATTCCTCATAATGAAAAGGCATTCTCCATCTTCGAGGAATATACCGAGTGGATCACCAAGGGAAAATTAAATCCTAATGTGGAGTTGGGAAAAAAGCTGTCCATTACCACAGATCAATACAACCTGATTGTAGATTACAGGATCATGGAGAACCAGTCCGATTCTGAGATGGTAAAACCCATCGCAGAAGTGCTGGCTACCAGGTATAATATCAGAAGCTGGAGTTTTGACAAGGGCTACTGGCACAAGGACAACAAGGCCTTTTTGGAGAAGCATATCGATAAAGTAGTCATGCCGAAGAAGGGAAAGTGCAATAAAAAAGAGCAAGCCGAGGAGAGTCATCGGAGTTTTAAACTGTTGAGAAACAGACATAGTGCAGTAGAGTCAAATATCAATGAGTTGGAACATCGGGGCCTGGACCGATGCCCGGATCGGGGGTATGGTCATTTTAGGCGTTATGTGGGTCTGGCAGTGGCAGCATATAACCTGCGACGTATCGGTCAGGAACTGATCGCCATCCGACGAAAACAAGAGATGGCAGAAAGAGAATTGAGAGCAGCGGCATAACAGCCGTTCCAAAATATATGTACATACTCTCACTCTTCAGACATGAAAGAGGTATGCCCCGGAGTGTGAATTTATGACCATATTTGAGTATGAAGGGATGAAATCAACCCGGATCAGGAGTGAAAACCCTGATCCGAAATTCATCCGAAGCTGAGTGAAGAGACTTTTTTTATGAAAAACCAGGAAAACGTGAGTTTTCTTTCAGCCACTAAATACAAAGCCAACAAGAAATTATCAAAATATTTTGTTTCATGAGTTATTTGTCATGACACTAGACCGTTACCGCCAAGTGTAAAAAACGACACAGCAGACAATTTGCTGCTTAAAAGACAGAGTTGAAAAATGAAAAATGCCCACGCTCAAAACAACACATTTACAAGCCCTGACACAAAAGCCGATGCTTCAGCTTGCAAAAGAGTTGTTTTCTTGCCGACACACCTGCGAAATTTGATACATTTGTGGTTTTAAATTAGGATAATTTATGCAGATTCCACTGACCCAATTTGAGCAATATATAGACGAAACCATACTGAAACGTGGTTTGCAGTACTTTAAAAAAGGACATGTACACGAACCCGAGGAAATAAGTCCGGGCGAGTACGCAGCCATTGTTGAAGGCACCGAAGATTATACTGTGCAACTTACCCTTAAAAACGGAATTATCACAGAGCATGTTTGCGATTGCCCGTACGACTTTGGTCCGGTGTGTAAGCATGTGGCTGCCGTAATTTTATACCTGCAACAAGATGAATTAGAGCTAAATAAAAAGACAACAAGAACGAAAACAAGCCAATCTGCTATACCTGCAAAACGTAAAACCGTTGCCCAGCAGGTTGACGAATTGCTCGAAAAAGCAACTCATGATGAATTGAAACAATTTGTACGTGAAAAGGCATCTGCAAACGCACCGTTCAGAAACCTGTTCCTATCATCGTTTGCCCAACACAATTCCAATGAATCGAAAGAACTGTATGAAAAGCAGGTAAAATCAATCCTTAAAACGGCTTCTGACAGGCATGGTTTTATCGACTGGTCGGCTTCAAGGATTGTAGGCAATGCCGTTGACAACCTTTTAGAATCGGCACAAAAACAGATAAACAACCGCAATTATAAAAGTGCTGTTTTTATTTGTACTGCCGTAATGGAGAAAATGACCGAAGCCTTGCAATATTCAGATGACAGCAATGGCGATATTGGCGGAAGTGTTGATGCTGCTTATGAAATGCTTTATGCTATTGCACAGGAACAATTATCCGAGGAAATCAGGAAACTAATTATTGAATATTGTTTCACTTCTTTTGACAAACAAATTTATTCGGGTTGGGATTGGCATATTGGTGTTTTACGACTTGCTGCTTTTCTTTTAAAAACAGAAGAAGAAACAGAGCATATTTTTAGACAAATTGATAAAGCACAAAGGTCAGATTATGAAAAGGAAGCTGCACAGAGTATAAAGTATGATATTTTATTGAAAACCAAAGGTGAAAATGCCGCAGAAGAATATCTGGAGCAAAACATTACAAATTCCAACCTGAGACGGGAAGCTATTCAGAAAGCATTGATAAAGAAAAATTATGATAAAGCAATTTCCTTAGCCAAGGACGGAGTAAATTACGATTTGAAGGATAAACCGGGTTTGGCAAAAGAATGGTACGACTGGTTATTAAAAATAGCACAAGCCCAAAACGATTCTGAAAGAATTATTGAGTACGCTCGTATGCTATTTATTGACAATTTCAGGAATGAGCAGGATTATTACCAAATACTGAAACAGTATGTAAAACCTGACAAATGGAATGCATTTGTTGAAGCAGTTATACAGGATATTGCAACTAAAAAACGATGGCTTGACACAGGATTAATTGCAAGTATTCTAATAAAAGAAGAATGGTGGGACAGACTTTTAGAATTGGTTAAAAAATCACCAGATTTAAACACAATTGACCATTACGAGAAATATCTTTCAAAGAATTATTCAGATGAGATAGTCGAATTATATGCAAATGGAATTACCAACTACATGAAAAATAGCATGGGTAGAGACCATTACCAAAATGCGTGCAGATATATCCGTAAGATTATAAAGCATGGAGCAAGAGACAAAGCAAATGAAATTATTTTATACTTGAGAACTGAATATCCCAAAAGAAAAGCATTATTGGAAGAACTGACCAAGGTATAAATCGCAAAATATGCCCACGCATTTGATGGCACATTTGCAATTCGCACAAGCCAACGCTAAGTCCAAAAATTGCAAAAGAGCCATAAAAGACAACGCACAGCAGACAGAAATGATATAGCAAATTGATGGAAAAATGACACGAAACAAAGAACACCAGGCGGTAACAATGTGTATAATTCATAAGGGTTTTAGAGGTTTTCGAGCAGCATCACCCGCATCAATTTTGGGTGGTAGCTTGATAGGTTTGAAGCCCGCAATCCCTTACGAAATCATACACTAAACGCTATGAAACAAATATGGATACCTTCTTCATAATAATTGCCCTGGGGCTGCTGATCTTCTTCTCCCACCTGTTCAATGAACTTTTCGACAGGACAAAGATCCCGAATGTATTGTTATTACTTCTGATCGGTATAATTATTGGTCCGGTTAGCGGCATCATCACGCAGGATTTTTTTGGAAGCCTTGGTCAGGTATTTACCACGATAACACTTATTATTATACTTTTTGAAAGCGGCGCGAGTCTTAAGCTTGGTATAATCAGGAAGACCCTTGCCTCTTCCCTGCTTCTGACGGTATTAAATTTTATAATTACAGTTACAATCGCCGTGGCAGTGGTCAGTACGCTAACTCCCCTGAATATTGTTGAGGCATCATTTGTAGGAGCCATTATAGGAGGCACTTCATCTGCAGTGGTAATACCCATGGTAAGGCAGCTAAAGCTTAGTGACAAGGGATCATCCCTTCTTATTCTGGAGTCAGCGCTCAGCGACGTATTGTGCCTTGTTGTCGGTCTGGCCCTTCTTGACGGAATAGCTGAAGGTATGGTAAGTATGGGAAAAATACTATCAAATATGTGGAAGGGTTTTTTATTCGCCTTGCTTATTGGCTTATTAGCAGGAGTGATATGGTCATTCTTTATCAGGAGCATGAGAAGTCTGAAGAATTCCATGTTTACCACACTTGCATTCACGTTTGTTCTTTATGGGATTGTTGAATCATTGAGCTTTAACGGGGGAATTTCAGTTCTGGCATTTGGTATTGTCCTTGGAAATATTGACGGACTCAGCGACAGGCCACTTTTCAGGAAGCTTGAACTAAAGCCTGTTTCGGGGGTAAATGAGAATGAGAGGAATTTCTTTTCAGAGATCGTGTTTGTTATGCAGACATACTTTTTCGTATATGTCGGTATCAGCCTGCAATTTGGTTCCCTCAAAATTTATGCGATCGGACTGATGCTCATACTACTCATAATGGCATCAAGGCCATTTATAATAAAATTGTTTACCAGGAAGGATTACTCTGCTTCTGAAGTTGCGATAATGTCTGTTATGACACCCAAGGGGCTTGTACCGGCTATACTTGCATCAATCCCATTGCAGATGGGTTTTACCGGAGGTGAGGTTATTATGGATCTGGGATATTCGGTAGTACTTTTCAGCATTATTCTGTGCTCAGCCCTTGTAATCTTCATCGGAAAGAAAAAGGAAATGAAGGTAGAGTTGGGAGATATTATAACTGAGATGGAATCGATAGCCGGGGATAACCCTGATGAGTTATCTCCCGGTGGAGATTAAAACAGATGGCAGCCCAAAACGATGCCGACTATCATCAACACCCATTTCCGTAATTACCCGGGCATGTAGCTGTTTATCAGTCAGGAAAAAATTTTTGCACACGTTCATAATAAAATCTAATTTTGATATTCTGAACCAACCCTTGAATTTGATTGGCATGCTGTTTAAAACCTGATCGCCGGTCATGAATCCGATATTTTCCTGCTGACCGGGGATATATATAAAAAAATCCATACGGTCACAAATGAAAGCAAAAAGCATCTCCTTCCCTGACAAAGGCATCGATTCATCCTCGCTTATCGAGGAAATGAAAGCTGTCAAGTCTGCTGACACAGAGTGGAGAAACGGCAGGGTGTTCGGCTATATCTATCACCCCGGTGATGATGATGCAAGGCTTGCAGAGAAGGCATATCAGATGTTTTTCTATGAGAACGCCCTGAATCCGTCACTCTTTAACTCTCTAAAGAAGTTTGAAAATGAGACTGTTGCGATGGTTGCCAGTTTATTAAACGGAACAGTTGATACAGTTGGGAACCTGACTTCGGGTGGTACTGAAAGTATTCTCCTGGCGGTCAAGACGGCCCGTGACAAGGCCAGGGCAGATCGCCCCGCTATCAGGGACCCTGAAATACTGGTTCCCGAATCGATACATCCTGCCTTTGAAAAGGCGGCTCATTATGTTAATGTAAGAGTAGTGCATATCTCCGTAACCGATGACAAGAGAGTCGACATCAGGGCTATGGAGGATTCAATATCGGGCAATACTATTCTT
>JAHYJP010000017.1 GCA_019429055.1 Bacteroidales bacterium | reverse complement strand
ATGGCACGAAAAAATCCGACCTGGAAAATCACCGGAATAGAATTAAAAGATGAGCAGGTTGACGACTGCAATAATTTTTTTAAACGTGCCGGGGTTCACAATGCCGTTTTTAAACTTGCCGATCTTACACAATACAAAAACCCTGAAACTTATCATCTTATTCTCTCGGTAGATGTTATGGAGCACATTGAAGAGGATGTACAGGTGTTCAAAAACTTTCATGCATCGCTCAAATCCGGCGGAGTTTTGCTCATCAGCACACCTTCTGACAAAGGGGGTTCCGGGGTAAATCATGAGCATGATGAGTCTTTCATTGAAGAGCATGTGCGCGACGGATATTCAATCGCAGATATTACTACCAAACTCCGCGAAGCCGGTTTTGAAAAAATTAATGTAAAATACACTTACGGGAAGCCCGGAAAGATCTCCTGGCGTCTTTCCATGAAATATCCCATACTTTTGCTGGGCATATCCAAACTTTTTTTCATCATTCTGCCGTTATATTACCTGGTGGTTTACCCGTTTTGCTTTGTGCTGAACTATATGGATGTAAAAGGTAATCATAAAACAGGCACCGGACTTCTTGTAAAAGCTGAAAAAAACTGACAATCTTGAATTTCCCGTTTTACATAGCACGCAGATATCTTTTTGCCAAAAAATCGCAGACGGCAGTAAATGTACTTACTTTGGTTGCCGTTCTGGGTGTAAGTTTTGGTACAATGGCACTTGTGGTGGTATTGTCGGTTTTCAATGGATTTGAAAATATTATACTTTCGCTTTTCAATGCCTTCAATCCCGATATGGAAATCCGGCTCGTTGAAGGCAAATCATTCCATATGGATGATTTTCCGGCCGAAGAGGTGCAGAACATCCCCGGTGTATTGTACCTGGGTGAAGTTTATGAAGAAACCGCACTTTTAATGTACCGCGACAGGCAGCATATTGTTAAGCTGAGAGGAGTGGATGAAAATTACCGGAATATTACCGGGCTGGATACCATGCTCCTGGAGGGTGAATACAAACTGCAGTCGGGCGACTTCGAAAATCTGATCATCGGACAGGGTGTAGCTTATGTGCTGGGGGCCAATATCAATGATTATCTAAATCCGCTAACCATTTATGTACCCAAAAGAGGACGTGTCAGCGGATTACACCCTGCACAGGCTTTTAATGCCAGCTCCAATTATGCAGCCGGTGTTTTTGGTGTACAGGCTGAATTTGATATGGAATATGTCATTGCTCCCATTTCCCTGTTAAGATTTCTTACGGAGTATGACAGGCAGGTAACATCTGTGATGCTTGGTGTTGACCCTGCATTTAATATACGCCAGGTACAAAGAGATGTGACATCCGTTGTGGGTGATGAATTTCAGGTACGCAACAGGCTTCAGCAGGAAGAGTTTCTTTACAAGGTAATGCGGTCAGAAAAATGGGCTATATTTTTTATTCTTACTTTCATTGTTATCATAGCCGCATTTAACATAACCGGAAGCATTACCATGCTGGTGCTTGAAAAAATAAAAGACATCAATATACTCCAAAGCATGGGCGCATCACTGAAAACCGTAAGAATGATTTTTCTTTATGAAGGGATCATGGTAAGTTCGGGAGGTGCCCTGATTGGGCTGTTTTTGGGCGGTATAGTGAGTTGGCTGCAAACCCGGTTCGGGCTGATAAGAATTCAGGCTGAGGGAACATTTATCATTGACACCTATCCTGCGCAAATCCACTTTCCTGATTTTATCCTTGTATTTTTTACCGTTGCATTTATTGGTTTTCTTGCCTCATGGCTTCCTGCCAGAAAAATAAACTCATTCTCTATGCAATAATTTACATGTGGCTTATTTAAACATGTTGTTGTTTCGTTATGACTTAACCCTAATTTATTTTCAGAAAAACTGCTAAAGTGCTTATTTTAAAAGCCTTTGGAATTTGTACCCTAAGACTTAATAATGATAAAAAATTGTTATTCAACAACATTTTCTTTAACTTTACCGCCATATAAATGATATGAAATTAAGTCAGAGAATCTTTATCAAAATTTTTAAAAAAAGCCACTGCATTGCCAGATGCAGTTTTAGGGGAATTTTTCAGCCTTCCTGATCACTTCATATTGTACATATGCTATTTTATTTTTAAAACTTACTTTACTATTAACCCACATGATGAAAAACTTACTACTAAAAGCAAAAGGTGTTTCTCTGCCTTTGCAACTCGTTAACATTTTACTGGTTTTAGTATTTGCAGGAAATCTCTCTGCCCAAACCCGCATTGATCTGGGTGCCACAAGAACCCAATCCCTTGTAACGGAAAACAGCCCGCAAATCCTTGAAGTTTCTTACAGCTTCGATGCTCTGGAAGCAATAAATGTAAAAACCGACAAGGGCGAATTTCACGAACTTCTTTTTGACAGAGCTTACTCTGTTGGCCAGTTGGGTACTCCCAAATTACCCGCTGTAAAAAACCTGATCGAAATCCCTTTTGGTGCCGATGTTAGCATTGAAGTTAAAAGCTATACAGTAGCTGAGTACAGTTTGAGTGATTTTGGTCTTGAAAACCCGGTTATGCCTGTGCAGCCCTCTTTGCGCAAGGATATGGATCCATCTGATGTTCCATTCGAGTTCAGTCTTGAGGCTTACTCGCAAAGTAAATTTGCCGAAATGGAACTTGCGGAGGTTGAAGTTCTCGGAGTTTTAAGAGGAATACGCCTTGCCAGGCTTACAATAGCACCGGTAAGATATAACCCAACAGAAGGTACAATAAAAGTATATAACAATATTGAAGTTGAAGTATCCTTTGAAAACGCAGATCAGGAACTCACGCGCTATATCAAAGCCTCCACTTTCTCACCCTATTTTGATGTTTTGTATTCGCAAATTCTAAATGCTCCTCAAAGCCGCGACGTTTTTGACGATCACCCCGATCTTACCAAGAATCCCATCAAAATGCTCATCGTATCGCACCGCGATTTTGAAGCAACCCTTGAGCCTTACATTGAATGGAAAACCCAGCAGGGATTTTTCCTTACCGTTGCCTATACAGATGTAATAGGTACCACTGCATCTGCAATCCAATCCTGGATTCATGCACAATACAATAATGCCACTCCCGAAGATCCTGCCCCTACATTTCTTGTACTTGTAGGTGACCCCGGTAAACTTCCTGCTTCTGCAATAGGTTCATCTTCCAACCAGGTTACCGACCTGTACTATGCATCTGTTGATGGCGACTATTTCCCCGAAATGTATTATGGCAGACTTTCTGCACGTACTACCCAGGAGTTGCAGAATCAGCTTGACAAAATTCTTTACTACGAAAGATACGAATTTACCGACCCCAGCTACCTGGATGATGTAACTCTTATTGCCGGAGCTGATGGATCATGGAATCCTGCAGTAGGGCAACCCACAGTCCATTACGGTACACAAAATTATTTCAATTCTGCACACGGCTACAACAATGTAAATACTTACCTGACAAATTATACCGGTTGTTATGACAATGCCCGGATTTCGGTAAGTCTTATCAATTTCACGGCCCACTGTTCACCCACATCATGGTCCAGCCCAACACTGAATGCAAGTGATATTCACAACATGACCAATACCGGCAAATATCCCCTTGCCGTTGGTAACTGCTGCCAGAGTGGTCTTTTCAGCCATAACGAGAGTATTGGTGAAGCTTGGGTGCGCGCTGCCAACAAAGGTGCTGTAGCTTATATTGGTTCTGCTCCTAATACATATTGGTTCGAAGACTTTTACTGGGCTGTGGGTGCATTCCCAATTTCAGGTAATAACGGCGGATATGTTCCAACTGCTGAAGAAACCAGTTTGGGTGCATATGATGCTCCTTTTGTTTCCGATTACCTCGCTGTGGCTGCACTGAAATTTGCAGGAAACCTTGCCGTAACTGAAGTAGATATCCAGAATTATCCCAGCCACTCAAGCCCGTTATATTACTGGCAGGCTTATCACACCTTCGGTGACCCTTCAACTTACATTTATCATACGCAGGGCTCTGAAAACGAAGTTTCTCACATGCCCATACTTCCCATTGGACTGGATACTTATACCGTTGAAGCACTCCCCGGCTCTTATGTAGCCATTTCGAAAGACGGCGTGCTGCATGGTGCTGCTTTTGTTGATGCAAGTGGTGAAGTGGAAGTTCCCATTGAGCCGGTTCTGGATGGCGGCGATGTTATGATTGTGGTTACAAAATCACAATATATACCTTATATTGAATCTGTTCCTGCTGCAGCCCTTGAAGGTCCTTTTGTGGTTCTTGACCATTATGAGATCAACAACACCGAAGCGGCTTTTATTTATGGCGAAACCGCAACCATTGATGTAACCGTTAAAAACGTAGGAGCCGACGATGCAACAAGCATCAGCGGAACATTACTGATTGACGATCCCTACTTTACACTGGTAAATACCGATCCGGTTGTTTTTGGTCCTGTAAATGCAGGCGAAACCGGTAACACTGCAACCGTGGAAGATGCCTTCACCCTGCAGGTAGCAGCCAATGTGCCCGACCAGTATGCAGCTACATTTGTACTTGATCTTACCGATGGCGACAACGACTGGCAGTCGAACCTCAGAGTTACTGCCAATGCACCCCAACTGGTATTTCAGGAACTTACCATTGTTGACGACGGAAGCCTGAACCCCGGAGTACTTGACCCGGGCGAATCAGCAGATATGATTATTGTGGTTAAAAATACCGGGCATGCCACATCACAAAGCATTGATGTGAGTGCATCTTCAGCAAGCCAGTGGCTGAATATTCAGCAGACCCCTGTTGAGCTGGCTGCACTGGCACCGGAAGCTTCAGCCGAGGCATCATTCAGCATTTCCGCATCTGAAAATGCACCCCTTGAAACGCCTGCTACGATAGCATTTGAAGCTGAAACCGGCCAGTACACCTTTACCGAAACAAAGCAAATCATTATCGGACAGGCACCTTTATATGATCTGGGAGATATTCCATCTACATACAATACCAGCCCCAACAACGGAAGCAGTGCCCTTGAACCGGGCGTTCTTACGGTAACCATTCCACAGGATGCCATCATTACCGGTGTGGATGTGGAATATGATATGACTGCTCATAGCGGAGCCTGGTTAAGTGAACAAAGATCATTTATCCGTTGTGTTAGTGAGGGTGGTACAACCGAAGGCTCTGTTACCAATGGTCCATCAACCAACTCTGCAGGTACACATACATACAGCCGTTCAGGTCTTAATATTGCCAACGGTGTTGAAGGTGGTGGTGAAATTACCTTCGAATTGCACGCATTCCGCACATGGGGTGGCACTGGTTCCAATACAGATTACAACTTTATTCCCAATAATACCTGGAAAGTAATTGTACATTATGAACTGCAGGGCTACAGCGTTACTTTCAATGTGAAAGACAACAATGGCAATAACATTCATGGTGCAGTATTGACTTTCAACGGGTTTACACACCCTGCAGGTGTTTATAATGTGGGCGGTCTTGAGGAAGGCAGCTACAATTACCAGATCACCAAAGAAGGATATACCACTGTAGCAGGCGTTGTTGAAGTAATTGACCAGAACGTTGTGGTCAATGCATTTATGGATCCTTGCTGGAAAGTAACTTTCAATATTAATGACAACCTGGGCAATGTTGTTACCGATGCCGTTATTGTTGTTAATGGAGAAGAGCATGAAGCAGGACATTATGAAATGACTGATATGGTTTTCGGAACCTATAATTACGTTATTCACAGTGAAAATCACTTTGATTACGATGGTAGTTTTATGGTTCTCAATAACGATGTAAATGTAAATGTTACCCTTACACATCTTTCAACATCTGTTGATGATCTGGCAGGAGCACTCAACATTAACGTATACCCTAACCCTACACGGGGAAGAGTAACACTGGATATTGCCGGAAATCAGGAACCTTTTACCTGGACCATCACCAACTACCAGGGTCAGGTAATGCAGCGTGAAAACGTAACAACTGCCGGTCAGGGACAATTTAGTATAAACCTTGATGGCTATTCATCAGGAATTTATTATATTCGTCTCGATTTTCAGAATACTGTTATCATTGAAAAAATCGTTTTACAATAAATCCAAACAGGCTATGCCGGATCTGCTGCACGTGGATCTGGCATAGCTGTTATTTTATTCATTCCTCCAATTATCAATTAAACACAAGTTATGAAGAGAATTACCTTACTATTTGCAGTAGTTTTTCTGGCCATATTACACCCGCTTACGGCCCAGATGAACTGGACAGGAATTAACAATTCCTCTCCCTCTCCCGCTGAGGTTCGCCTCATTGAAAGCAATATTGACAACACAAAGATCCAGTTTACCCTGGATGGCTTTTTTGAGCACCAGATAAGAACCCCAAGGGGTGTAGAAAGCATCATTTCTGTTGACAATGGTGTACTTATCACCGAAAAAGGGATGCCCGACCTGGGAAAACTCTATACATCCATCATTATTCCTGATCTGTATGAAATGGAGTACAAAATTGTTGATGCGAAGTACACTGAGTTCAGCAATATAGCTGTATCTCCATCAAAAGGTCATTTCACAAGAAATATTCGCCCCGATGATGTTCCCTTTACTTATGGCGAAGTTTATAATGAAGATGCCTTCTGGCCCGGTGACCTTGCGCAGCTGGAAGAACCCTTTATCATGAGGGATTTCCGCGGCCAAACCGTTACCATCTTCCCCTTCCAGTATAACCCTGTTACCCAAACACTGAGGGTTTATACCGACATCGTTGTGGAAGTATTTTCAACCGGTACCCCCGGCAGAGAGCCCCTGGTGCGCACCCGCGACCAGATTCGCGTGGAATCTGAATTCGGAAAAATATATGAACGCTTCTTCCTCAATTCAAAAACAGCCGATAAAAACTACCCACTGCTTGAAGGTGAAGAAGGAAGTATGCTGATCATTGCCTACGACGATTTCATGGATGCCATGCAACCTTTTGTTGACTGGAAAAGGCAAACAGGTCGTAAAACGGTTATGGTTCCCAAATCCGAAGCCGGTGCCACCCCTGCTGCCATCAAATCTTATGTGCAAAACTATTACAATGAAAACGAAGACTTTGCATATCTTCTCCTGATAGGTGACGGACCGCAGATTCCTCCGGTTACAACCAGCAGCGGCCATTCTGATAATGCTTACGGCTTTTTGGTAGGTTCAAATTCTTACAATGATATTTTTGTGGGAAGATTCTCAGCCGAAACTGTTGCCCATGTAGAAACACAGGTACAGCGTATGATTGAGTATGAAAGAGATCTGACAACAGCCGACACCTGGCTCAGCAATGGTATCGGTATTGCCAGGAATGAAGGTACCGGCGGTGGGCACAATGGTGGTGAAAACGACTATGTGCACATGAATTTCGTCCGCGATACACTTCTCAACTTTACCTATGACGTGGTTACACAAAGGTATGACGGCAATGTGCCCGGTATACCCAACACCACAGCAGCCGAGATCTCCGGTGATATCAACGGGGGTTCGAGTATCATCAACTTCATTAACCACGGTTCTGTGACCGGATGGAGTGTAGCCAACTACAGCATTACACATGTAAACCAGCTTACCAACATAGGCAAACTGCCTTTTATCTGGTCAGTAGCCTGTGTTAACGGTAACTTTGTTGGTAATTTCTGCTTTGCCGAATCGTGGATGCGCGCCACACATGATGGTGAACCCACAGGTTCCATCGGTACCATGATGTCGACCATCAACCAGTTATGGCAACCCCCTATGACCGGTCAGGATGAAATGGTGACCCTGCTGTCAGAACAAAGTATTTTCGGCCATGAAACCATCAAGAGAACCTTCGGCGGCCTTTCCATCAACGGAAGTATGTCTATGATTCCTGCACATGGCAGCGGTGGATTGCAAACCCATGAAACCTGGATACTCTTCGGTGACCCATCCCTTATGGTTCGTACCGCAGCTCCCCAGGAAATTGAAGCCTCCTACAACCCTGTAATACTGATCGGTACAACCGAGTTTGAAGTCCAGGTTGATAACGCTGAAGCTGCTTCAGTAGCTCTTTCCTACTACGACGAAACCGCAGAAGAGGTGGTAATTGTTGGCAGGGCCTATGTGGAAGACGGATCTGCTACTGTAAGTTTTGATGTGGAAATTGATCAGCCTATGAACCTTACCCTTACCATTATGGGTTTCAATAAGGTTACTTACATCAATGAAGGTATAGAAGTTATTCCTCCCGACGGGCCTTATGTGGTTCTTGACCATATTACCGTAAACCATGCCAGCGGATTCCTGCCTTATGATCAGACTACATCTATCGATGTTACAGTGAAGAATGTTGGTATTGAAGATGCAGAGAACGTTACAGCAACCTTGTTAATCGACGATGCATATTTCACTCTTACATCCAGTGATCCTATTGATCTTGGTGATGTTGCAAGTGGAGATACCGGTAATACTTCAACCGTTGAGAATGCTTTCTCTTTCACTGTTGCTAATGATGTACCCGACCAGTACCGCGCTAATGCTGTATTGCAGATCACTGATGGTGAAGATGTATGGGAATCTACCCTGCGCCTTACAGCCGCAGCTCCTGTGCTTGAATTCCTTACAATGACCATTGAGGATGAAGGAGAGCACAACCCGGGAGTTTTGGATCCGGGCGAAACGGCAGATCTTATTCTGGAGGTAAAGAACGTGGGTAATGCCACTTCTCAGAACATCGAAATTATGGCCACTACTAACAGCCAGTGGATCATCTTCCTGCAACAAACCGATCAGTTGGATGCCCTTGAGCCACAGGGAATAGCCGACGCAGTAGTAACTGTTTCTGCTCCTTCTACTACCCCGCTGGAAACTCCTGCTACCATAAACTTTGAAGCTACAACCGGCGAGTATGATTTCAGTGCCAGCCGCGATATTGTTATTGGTCAGGCTCCGGTATACGATCAGGGAGATATCCCAACTACTTATAACACTGCCCCCAACACAGGAAGCAATGCAATTGTACCGGGTGTGCTTACCGTAACCATTCCCGAAAATGCCGAAATTACCGGTGTGGATGTGGAATACCAGATGACATCTCATAACGGAGCATGGATTAGTGAGCAAAGATCATTTATCCGCGTTGTTTCTGAAGGAGGTACAACTGAAAGTACAGTTACAAGTGGTCCTTCTTCCAACTCAGCAGGTACTCATACCTACAACCGCACGGGCCTTGAAATAGCCAACGATGTTGAAGGTGGCGGCGACATTACCTTCGAACTTCATGCCTTCCGTACTTGGGGTGGCTCAGGTTCTAATACAGATTATGCGTTTGTTCCCAACAATACCTGGAAGGTGATTGTACATTACGAACTTTCCGGCCTGGTGGTAACTTTCAACGTTAAGGACGATGCAGGAAACCAGATTCCCGACGCAGTTCTTACCTTTAACGGACAAACACATTCTGCCGGAAGCTACACCGTAACCGGTCTCGAAGAGGGCGTATTTGAATATTCCATTGCAAAATCAGGATTCACAACCGTTAGCGGTGAAGTAGAACTTGAAGATGAAAATGTTCAGATCGATGTAACCATGAATCCCTGCTGGAAAGTAACTTTCAACATCAATGATAATTTCGGAAATGAAGTTACTGATGCTGTTATCGTTGTTGGAGATGAAGCACACGAAGCCGGCCATTATGAAATGAATGAAATGGTTTTCGGAACCTATGATTACATTATTCTAAGTGATAATCACCATGATTACAGCGGTAGCTTTATGGTACTTAATGGCGATGTGAATGTAAATGTTACACTCACACATATTACCACCAATATTGATGAAATTGCCCAGGGCATCAGCATTTTCCCCAACCCGGCAACCGACAGGTTCCAGGTATCACTCAGCGGAAACAATCAACCTTTGACCATCAGTCTGAGCAATCAGCACGGTCAGGTTGTTGAAACCCGCAGCCTGGGAGCATTTGCCGGTGAGCAGCAACTTAATTACAATATGGAAGGTTTCGCATCAGGCGTATACTTCCTGCGTATTGAAACTGCTGACAATGTTCATGTTTACAAAGTGATACTTCAGTAAACCCGAATAACTGAACGGGAATAACATCCTGTTTTCAAAAAACCGCAGCGATATGTTACGCTGCGGTTTTTTTTGGTTAAATGCACCCTTCCTGATCTTACCATTCCTTGTATTTCCAATATCTTTATGTTTATATCAGAAAAAAAGGAATTATGAAACAACGATATGCCATACTAACCGGAGCCTACGGTGCCATAGGAAGTGCCATTGCCGAAGGCCTGGCAAAACAGGGATTTACCCTGCCGCTTTAGCCAGGACAAAAATGCTGTAAATAGGTTGTTTGAAATTTGTGAGAGCTACTGAAACTCACGGGGCAGATTTCCACCACCCGTCCGGGTAGGACTAAAGTTCCTGCCCGGACTAAAAACAGATTTATCAACCTATAAATATTGCGCTGCAAAACCCGTGTGGTTCTCACAACCACCACTGCGTGCAGCGCCCTGAATCATGCGGGGTGCATGATTCTATCGATATTCTGCTCCCACGGAGCAGTCGGAATCAGACGAATCAGCCGCATAAAAATCAAACATTAGAAACGCTTGTACTATGCAGCCTTCCGGAGTCTGCCACTCCGGCCTTGGAGGATTCCCGGTAACAATGCAAGTGAAATGAAGCGTAAAAAAAATTTGCAGACGCCAGTCTGCAGTTTAAGCTTTTTGCATCGTGAAAGTTAATCTAAGCGGGCAGCTAAAACAGTAAAGTTCGTGCGGCCTTAAATTTTTTAGCGAAATGAACGCTGCATTGTCGGGAATCATCCGAAGCCTTGATTTTTGCCCCTTTTCATCAAGGAAAAGGGGAAAAACAAATTAAAAATAAACGATAAATATTGCGCTGCAAAACCCCCATGGTTCTCACAACCACCTCTGCGTGCAGCGCACGGAATCATTCGGGCTGCATGATTCTATCGATATTCTGCTCCCACGGAGCAGGTGGAATCAGACGAACCGGCTAAGTAACAAAATTCAGGAATGCAGAAAAGCCTTAAGGCTTCGACATCCCAGCCTGAGATATCGCCACAGGAGAAATAACACAATCCGTGAAATCAGGCTGAAGGCTTGAGATAAAAACAATTGAATGAAGCGTTCTGAAAAAAATAATTAGTGAACTTAGGAATTATCTGGCAAACTCAAGGGGTTGATAAGGATTAAATCATCAATCTTTTGAAAATCGCGTACATTACGGGTAATAAGTGCCAGGTTGTTCAATATGGCAGACGCAGCGATTACTGCATCGGGAAGTTTTATACGGCTTTTTTGACGTATTTCAATGGTTTTCGCAACGACATCTTCGGTAAGATTAAGAATAGTTGCCGCATCAAAAAATTCAACCAGGATTTCATAGTTATCACCCTTGTCGGGATCATAAGATAGCACTTCTATTTTTGTGATTACAGAAGTAATAATTTCCTGATTAATAATTTTATTGAGCCATGTTAAAGTTTTCCGGGGATATAGCTCAGCCATGTAATCAATTACGACGTTGCTGTCTAATAGATACTTTCTTCCCATTCGCTTCTTACCTGGTTAACATGTTTATGCAGTTTATCTGCAGTTTCTTTGGAAATAGTACCACGAAACTTATCTGATAACCTTGGACTGGATTCTTTTTTAAGTTTTTCCAGGTCTTTCAAATCTTTTTGAATCTTTTCCCAGGTTTTAATCGGTAGAAGCACGGCACTCTTATGACCTTTTTTATCTGTTATATATTGAATTTCCATAACCTAATGAATTAAGGTCTTTTTTTTAATTCTGTGATTGTAATGTTTATCAAAGTTACAAATTTTTCAAGAGTAAATAATAAACGCTGTTTTGCATATAGTAGTGATGGCATGACTCAAAGTCATACCCTCACTGTTGCTTCAGGATCTCACGGGGCGACTTCCAGTCACCCCGCGAGTGGATGAAAAACCGTCCGGCCAGGACATACACTCTTGCCCGGAATAACACCCGTCCGGGTAGGACTTTCAGTTCCTGCCCGGACTAAAAATCGATTTACCAACCCATAAATATTGCGCTGCAAAACCCATCTGGTTCTCACAACCACCAATGCGTGCAGCGCCCTGAATCATGCGGGGTGCATGATTCTATCGATATTCTGCTCCCACGGAGCAGGTGGAATCAGACGAACCTGTACCTTCATTATACCCAACATTCCGGGTAAACGATGTTTTTAAAATTAAAAATCAAATCAAGCAGCCCGTAACACCCTTCCCTCGTAGGGAAGGGATGGGGAAGGGTCAAATTAAAAATAATTGCCCACCAGAGTCTGCCACTCCGGCCTTGGATGATTCCCGGTAACAATGCAAGTGAAATGTAGTGATGGCATGACTCAAAGTCATACCCTCACAAGTGGATACCAAACATCAAAATAATATTTTTTTGCACATGTACTTGTGCGTTTTTGTTTATATTTGCACAAACGAATATGCAATGGAAGAACTTTTTAATTTGTCAGACAAGCTTGTTAAGGAAGTACCTGTAAAGTTTAAAAGGTACCTTCTTGAGAAAATAAACTGGAATAACAGGTTGATAGGAATAAAGGGAGCAAGAGGGACCGGCAAAACAACCTTGTTGCTGCAATGGTTAAAGCAGAAACAAATTCCTTCATCCAAAGGGGTTTATCTTACATTGGATGATATCTGTTTTACCAGCCATTCGTTGCTTGATTGGGGAAACGAATTTTATCAGAAAGGGGGTAAAATTCTGGTGCTGGACGAGGTACATAAATATCCCCACTGGGCCAGGGAAATAAAAAACCTTTACGATCGCTACAGCGACCTGCAGATTATTTTTACCGGATCATCCATCATTGATATTTCCAGGCAGGAAGGTGATCTCAGTCGCAGGGTTCTGATGTACGAGCTTCCGGGCTTATCTTACAGGGAGTATCTGAAGATGAACGGATATCTGGATGTTGAAGCCATCTCTATGGAAATTATCATAGAAAGCAACAACGATATCAGGGCTTTGTTTCCTCCTGATTTCCGGCCTCTGGAATACTTTGATGATTATCTAATGCATGGTTATTATCCGTTTTTCAGTGAAGACAAAACCGGATACTCCACGCGTTTGCGACAACTTGTAAGGCAAATTGTTGAAACTGATATGGCCGAGATTAAAGGATTCGATATCAGGAATGCAAAAAAAATGTTGCAACTGGTCTATATCCTTGCGCAGCAGGTCCCTTTTAAACCCAATATTGTTAAGCTTTCTCAAAAAAGTCAGATTCACAGAAACTCAATCATAAACTACCTTTATTTCCTTGAAGAAGCCAGGCTCATCAGACTGCTCTACCCTTCAGGAATAAGCATAGCCACATTGCAAAAGCCCGAAAAGATATTCCTGAACGACACAAATCTTATTTACGCTATTGCTGAAGACCAGCCTTCGAAAGGCACAATTCGTGAAACATTTTTTCTTAACCAGGTTTCTGCAATACACCGGGTGAATCAGCCTGAGAACGCTGATTTTGAAGTAAATGGCAAGTATTTGTTTGAAATTGGCGGAGTGCATAAAAGCAATAAACAGATCAAAGGTTTGACAGATGCATTTGTGGTAAAGGACAGTGTTGAATACCCGGCAGGTAATGCTTTGCCATTATGGATATTCGGGTTTTTGTATTAGTAAGGAACAAGGGCTGGAGGATTGACATACTCCACAATTTCTATTTGTAAAAAATTTCAGACATTTGTAATACCAAACCCCGTTGTTTGTACTTTATCAACCCCGGTAAACCATGACAAACACACCCAAATATGCATTGATCACGGGAGCGAGCAAAGGACTGGGAAAAGCATATGCCCTGGAACTGGCACGTATGGGTAAAAACCTTATCCTGGTATCGCTACCACAGGAAGGACTGGGTAATTTATCCCAAAGCATTCGAAAAGAATATGACATAGATGTGGTTTTTTTTGAGACCGATTTTCTGCAGAATGAAAACATTATTGATCTGGCACGCAGAGTAAACGAAAAATACCAGCTGGAAATTCTGATAAACAATGCAGGCATAGGCGGATCCGGAAGATTCACTGATGCAGGTACCGAATTTCTAGAAACAATCATACAACTCAACGTTTCTGCCCCGGTAATTTTATTGCACGAATTATTACCCAATTTACTGAAACAAAAAAAGGCATGGGTATTGAATGTGGCCAGTATGGCTTCCTTCTCTCCCATGGGATTCAAAACGGTTTACCCGGCCTCCAAAAAATTTATTCAACATTTTTCATCGGGCTTGCGTGAGGAGCTTAAGTCAAAAAACATTTCAATCAGTTGCGTTTATCCCGGACCTATGGGAACCAACTCTGAAATACAAAACCGTATTGAAAAATATGGATTATGGGCCAGGGTTATTCTGATGACACCCGGGCAGGTTGCTGCAAAATCCATTAAGCTTATGTTCAAAAACAAAAGAACCATTGTACCCGGTAGGGGAAATAAATTTTACTGGCTTTTAATGACATTATTTCCACCACGCGCTGTTTTGAATGTAGCCACCAATATGGTTAAAAAAGAACTCATAAGTGAAAAGCGACAAAACCCATAAAAAAGTACTCGTTACAGGAGCTAACAGTCTGCTGGGGACCAACACCATATTGGCCCTGTTAAGGTATGGCTATAAGGTTAAAGGGATGTTACGCAACAGATCTTCTTTTAAAGCCCCAATTCACCCTGATCTTGAGCTTTATGAAGGCAGTTTTACAAACCCCGCCGACATCGAATCTGCAATTGAGTCTTGCAACTATGTAATACATACCGCAGCAATTACAGATCAGGATCTCCTGAAGTTTTCTGACTACGAAAATGTAAACATCAAAGCGGTTCGATTAATTGCAGAAGTTTGCCGGAAATCGGACATCGAAAAAATGATCTTTGTGGGCTCGGCCAATGCCTGCGGGCATGGCATAGCAAATGAGCCCGGAACGGAACTTACCCCGCCGCAATGGCCCTTTACCGGTTCATATTACGCCCAAAGCAAAATCAAGGCCCAGGAGATCCTAATGGATGCGGCACAACAGACAAGCAAAACGGAATTTGTTGTAATTAATCCCGGATTTATGCTGGGCCCCTGGGATAGCAAGCCCAGCTCCGGCAGGATCATTACAATGTACTTAAACCAAAAAATTATTTTTTGCCCACCGGGAGGGAAAAGTTTTGTACATGTGAAAGATGTAGCAATGGCACTGGTGCAAGCCCTTGAAAAAGCAAAGAACGGCCAGGTTTACTTATTGACCGGCGAGAATCTTTCCTACAAGGCATTTTTCGAAAAATTAAATACGCTAACCGGCAGGAATAAACCCGTGCTCATCACACCTAAGTGGCTGTTGCTGTCTGCCGGGAAATTCGGCGACTTTTTGCGATTCATAGGGATCAGAACATCACTATCAGGGGTAAATACACGTATCCTTTGCGAGCATGTGTGGTATTCTAACCAAAAAGCAGCCAAAGAGCTGGGTGTAAAGTTTACTCCTATTAACAAAACCCTGCAGGATACATTGTTATGGTTTGAAAAACAAAAGCTATAATCTTTCTTTTCATAAAAAATATTGAAACCCTGCAACATTTTAACCTGACAATGAGTTTATTATTTACTCAATTCAAAAACAAAAAGTCATGAAAAACAACATATCAAACCCATATCGTCATTTGCTTTATTTCATTCTTGCATCAGTTCTTTTTATAGCTGCCTGCAACAAGGATGATGATCCCGAACCGGATATAAATGAAGAAAATGAAGAGTTTTACGAGTTTATGAAAGACTGGTATTTCTGGAATGATAATATCCCGAATATCAATCCGTCTTCCTACGAAGATATTTTCGAGGTGCTTGAAGCCATAAGATTTCGTCCGCTTGATCGCTGGAGTTTTATTACCGACTGGCAGGAATTTCTGGCTTATTTCCAGGATTCAAGATTTATTGGCTATGGATTCGGTTCCTCATGGGACGGTAGCGGTAAGCTTAGAATCAGTTTTATTCATGATGCCGGAGATTTATACAAGAACGGGGTTCGCAGAGGCTGGATCGTTGAATCCATTAACGGTACCGCCATCAGCCAGGGTGTGAATGTTAACCAGTTGCTCGGACCCAACGAAGAAGGTATTTCCAATACATTTGTTTTCAGAAAGCCTGATAACAGCACCATTGAAATGACTGTAGCCAAAAAGGAAATCATTACAAACACCGTGCTTCATCATGAAGTTCTCGAAGTAGAAAACATAAAGATAGGATATATGGTTCTGCAAAGTTTCAGAGAGCCCACTGAAGAGGAGCTGAAAAACGTATTTGCTGATTTTTACGCTGAAGGTATCGATGAACTGATACTGGATATGCGTTACAACGGCGGCGGACTTACGCGCATTGCCACACAGCTGGCGAGCCTCATCGGCGGACCTGCCCTTGCCGGACAACCCTTTGCCAAAACCGTTTATAATGCCAACAAAGAAGATCAGTATAACCGGACTGATAATTTCCTGAACCTGGAAAACAGCCTGGGGCTCACGCGGCTCATAACCATAGCCACCAGGGCCAGTGCATCGGCCAGTGAAATGGTCATTAACGGACTTACTCCGTATATGGATGTTTATATTGTTGGAAATACAACCTATGGCAAACCCATGGGGTCAAATGTATTTAACTACGATAACACCTGGGCACTGGCTCCTATTACGTTTAAAGTTCGCAATGCCAGTGATGAAGGTGATTATTTTGACGGACTGCCCGTTGATATACCGGCCCCTGATGACCTTACACGTAATTTCGGAGACCCTGAAGAATCATCTCTTCAAACAGCTATTGCTTTTATACTTACAGGATCAACCAAGGGAGCTCCTGTAACGGAACCTCTGGTAAGACAACCCTGGGAGGATATGAAGGGATTAAGATGGGAAAGCAGATCGCATTAAATTCAGGATCTGTTTAACTTTTCAATGATGGCACTGGTGGAATACCCTTCCAGGAAATCAATGGTTACAACTTCTCCACCCTTTGCTTTTACAATATCGTAACCCACAATATCTTCAGCCCGGTAGTCGCTGCCTTTAACCAGCACATCGGGCTGAACGGTTTTGATAAGCTCATAGGGAGTATCTTCATCAAACAACACTACTGCTGAAACAAAGAACAACGATGCCAGAAGTTCGGCGCGGGCAACCTGATCAGTTACAGGGCGACCCTCACCTTTAAGCCGGCCAACGGAAGCATCGGTATTGAGGCCGACAATCAGTACATGTCCGTGATCGGCCGCTTTCGACAGATAATCTATGTGTCCTCTGTGCAGGATATCAAAACATCCGTTGGTAAATACAATTTTCTTTTCGTGAAACCGCCAGTATGCGAGCCAGGTTTTCAAACTGTCGGGCGAGAGGATTTTCTGTTCTATAATATCCCTGTTTTTCATTGTGGTTCAGGATTTTTTAATGATTTCAGGCTGGGGTGTAATATTCTGCTTCGATGACTCTTTTAATTGAAAGGAAAGCATCATCCATGAAAATGCCCCAAGTAAAATAATCATAACCATTTGCGATGCATGAGCCAGATATGCATAAGATGTTGCCGGTTCTGTGGCAATGCCATATAACTCTGTGAGTGTGATAATAACTACAAAATGATAGGTACCCACTCCGCCCGGAACCGGAGCCACCACACCGAGGCTACCCATAACAAGCAGGGTAAGTCCTGCCATTAAACCCAGGTGCGATGTGGCACTGAGTGCAAAAAATACCAGGTAAACCATCAGATAGTACAATCCCCAGATAAAAACAGAATAAACCAGGAAAAGTATTTTATTTTTAACCAGTCCCAGAGAGGCCATCCCTCTTAAGAAACCCACAAGCTGGCGCTTGATCTTTGAAGCAAGGCTTTGTTTCTGCGAACTTACATTTTTAAAATACTTCCACATTAAAAACAACACACCCAATCCGGCAAATCCAATCAATACTAATATCCAGATCTTCCCTTCGGTCATGGAAAGAACTGGAGAAATGACATAATAATCCAGAAACTCTTTTAAAAACTGAAACTGGAGAATGATGGTAAAAAATATGAGGGTCAAAAGACAGATCATGTCAAAAACCCTTTCTGCAACTACGGTGCCGGCCAGCACATTAAAAGGCACGCCGGAGTATTTTGAAAGGGTAGCGCAACGTGTAACTTCACCCAGGCGGGGTACCGCCAGGTTGGCAAGATAACCTGTCATAACAGCATAAAAGGTTGTGGAGGTCCTTGATGTATGATTCATGGAGTTGATAAGGAGATTCCACCGCAGCGCCCTCAACACATTGCTTACAACCCCTGCAAGTATAGAGAGCAGAACCCATGTGAAATTGGCCTTAAGAAACTCATTCCATATCCGGTTAACATCCTGCCCCCGCGTAATGTACCATAAAATAGCCACTCCTATAAGGGCAAATAAAATAACAGATGCGATTCTTTTAAATTTAGCTGGCAAATCGTTCAGGTTTTGGGGAAGGAGATTCCGGAAGTTTCACATAAATATTTTTAAAACTCTCAATTTCAGATCTTGTTGTTTTCATCGGGAAAAACTATGCCGGGCTGAAACACTTTGGCTTTTTCGTACTCCATCATGGCGTAGGAGATAATGATCACCACATCTCCCTTCTGCGCTTTACGTGCTGCCGGGCCATTCAGGCAAACCACTCCGCTGCCCCGTGGCCCTTTGATCACATAGGTTTCAAGGCGCTCGCCATTGTTTACATTTACAACGTGAACCTTTTCATTTTCAATAATTCCCACTGCATCCATCAGATCTTCATCAAGGGTAATGCTGCCAATATAATGAAGATCGGCCTGGGTAACAACTGCGCGATGGATTTTGGATTTTAAAACTTCAATAAACATGTGTGTGCTTTTTCAGATCAGTTCTGATGATGAAACAAACTTCCTGCTTAAAACAAACATTAACAGCAAATGGTTTGCTCACCGCATTTTCCGGATATTACATCCGGGCTGCAAAGTTATAAATTAAATATCATATTATCAATGAGCCTTACATCACCCATATGTACTGCAATACAGCCTATTACAGACTTCCCCGGTTTGTTTTCCGAAACCGGTTCCAGGGTTTCTAAATCGGATACTTCAAAATATTCAAGTTGCATGAAAGGTTCGTTTTCAATGATTTTGGCAACCTCCTTCTGAACTTCTGCAACAGTGCTTACCGGAAACATATTGCGGGCCTTTACAAGTGTTTCATAAATGCGTGGAGCATGTTTACGGTGTTCGGGACTCAGCCTTACATTGCGCGAACTCATGGCCAGGCCGTCATCCTCCCTTACAATAGGACAGGGAACAATTTCCACATCCAGGTTCTCCATCTTCACCAGTGCTTTAATAATGGCAAGCTGCTGAAAATCTTTCTCCCCGAAGTAGGCACGCTGCGGCATAACAATATCGAACAACTTTTTTACTACCACTGCAACACCATTAAAATGACCCGGCCTGAATTTTCCTTCCATTACCTTTTCAAGATTACCAAAATCATAAACCCTGGTAACCGGTTCGGGATACATTTCTTCAACTGATGGGTAAAAAATCACATCGCAACCCACGTCATTCAGCATTGCAGAGTCTTTCTCAAAAGTTCTGGGATACTTTTTCAGATCATCAGGATTATTAAACTGGATAGGATTGACAAAAATGCTGCACACAACAACATCATTTTCTTTAACCGCCTGTTTTACCAGTTCAAGATGACCTTTATGGAGAGCTCCCATGGTAGGAACAAACCCCAGCTTTTTCCCAGCTTTACGACGAAGGGAACTGAAAGCCTGCATTTCCAGTATAGTGTTGATAATTTTCACATTCAAAGTTTAATTATCAAAAAAGGTTGAAAAATGTATTTCTGTAGATGACAAAACGATGTCGCCCCGCGCAGCTATAAAAAAGAAAACAAGATTTTTGCAAACCCTTAAAATGCTGATATGTAGATATTTTTATGTGTTCCGTAACGCTTTTTATGGAGCCCGCAAAGCTACTGTATTAATTTGAAATTAAGCAAAAAAAAGTGTACCTTTGCATATTATTTTACTAACAGTCAATTTAATGCTTCTATGGAAAAACCCAAAGTTCTTTTTGTACAGCAGGAGATAACCCCATATTTAAAGGAATCACACCAGGGCCTTATAGGCCGGCAACTTCCACAAGGTATTCAGGAACGGGGTAAAGAGATCAGAACCTTCATGCCACGTTTCGGAAACATCAACGAAAGAAGAAACCAATTACATGAGGTGATCCGTCTCTCCGGCATGAATCTGGTAATCAATGATACCGACCATCCCCTGATCATCAAAGTTGCTTCCATCCAGTCTGCCAGAATGCAAATCTATTTCATCGACAACGATGATTTCTTCAAGCGCAAATTTACAGTAAGAGACAAAACAGGTAAACTTTTCCCCGACAATGACGAAAGGGCCATATTCTTTACCCGCGGAGTTATTGAAACCGTTAAAAAGCTTAGCTGGGCTCCCAGTGTTGTGCATTGCAACGGTTGGTTTACTGCACTTATGCCTGTTTATGTAAAAATTGCCCTTAAGGATTCCGGTATGTTTACCGACACCAAAGTGGTTTATTCTATTTATGACGATGATTTTGACGGTGCTCTTAATTCCGGCCTGGTAGCTAAATTCCAGACCCAGGGAGTAGGAGACAAGCATCTTGAAAAACTCAAAGATCCTACTTATCTGAATCTCAGCAAAACTGCCATGGACTTTTCCGACGGTATTATTTTCGGAAGCGAAAAAATCAATCCCGAACTGGAAGAATACGCAAGAAAGTCAGGTAAGCCCTTACTGGAATATCAGCCTGCTGAAAAGTATATGGATGCTTATAATGAGTTCTATGATGAAATTATTGTTCACGAATCTATGCTCACACAATAATTTTTACCATAACTTTGCGTTCCTTAAGCGTAACAGATGTGATAAAAATTTTTAACCCTAACATAGAGTAGTTTTGAAAAAATTCAACAATCCCCGGCTGAGCCGGGGTTTTTTCCGTTTTAGCCGGATATCTGCAGTTTTCATAATCCTTGCCGGCCTTTATATTTCATCCTGCACCAAAGAATTTGATAGCATCGGAATGGACCTGATTGATGATCAGTTGGGCCTAACGACACAAACCATTTATCCGGTATCAGCTTTTACGCAAATTGAAGATTCTGTACCTTCATCTCTGGCCAACCTTCAATTGCTGGGTTTGTACAACGACCCTGTTTTTGGCAAAACCCGTGCAAGTATTTATTCCGAAGCCTTACCCCCTACCATTCCCTTTAACATTCCGGGAACGATATCACCCGACTCTATTGTGGTAGACTCTGTAGTGTTGAGTCTGGCCTATGGGGGTTATTTCGGCAATCCGACAACCTATCAATTGTTAAGCATTTTTGAGCTGGAAGACACCATTCCTTCAGGAACGATATACTCTAATAAACAACTGGCCTATTTGCCTGATCCCCTTTTCTCAAAATCATTTTTACCACAGCCCAACGACTCAGTATACATCATAGGCCCCGAAGGCGATACAACAACCATATTACCTCCCCATGCCCGAATTCATTTGCCCGAATCCTTTGGAAGAAAATTCATCGATAACTCCGATGTAACCTCAGAATTTACATCCTTTGAAGATTACCGGGGATTTTTCAAAGGTTTTCATATTACGGTAGGAGATAACAACAATGTTCCGGGAGCAATTATGTATTTCAATCTCCGATCAACCCTTTCGCGGCTGGAAATTCATTATCATTACTTCAGGGATGAAGATACAATAACTACATCTTACAATTTCCCTATGTATGATCAGTTTAACCGACGTTTTTCCCGTTTTGAGAATTTCGGTTTCACTCATGCTTCCAATGAAATAAAACAACAAGTATTGCAAGGCGATACGATTGCAGGCCTGGAAAGGACATTCATTCAATCCATGTCTAATTTCAGAACCAAGATCTGGCTGCCTGAACTGGAAGAGTTGATAGATAACGCGTCGGGTCAAATTGCCATAAACTCTGCAAAATTGTATTTACCCATCGATACCGAGCTCCTGCAAGACGATCTGGGTTTTTCCAGCCGGCTGATTTTACTTAGGGGTAATGAAGAGGGCGACCTTGTAAATCTTTCGGATTTCGATTTTGGACTGGTCTATTTCGGAGGTGAATTGGATGAGGATAAAAAGGAGTATTCCTTCAACATTACAAGGCACTTTCAGAAAGTGCTTAGTGGAGAACTCCCCAATTATCCATTATATCTCAGAGCAAGCAACTCATTTGAAAATGCAGCAAGGGCTGTTCTCAGAGGACCGGCAAGGGAGGAAAACCCCATGCGGATCGAGATAAATTATACGCAGCCAGTTAATAATTAAGTAAACCCCAAACAGGATGTGTGGAATAGTTGGTTACCTAGGAAATCGGGAAGCACTTCCCATATTGATCAAAGGACTTAAAAGACTTGAATACAGAGGCTACGACAGCGCAGGCATTGCCCTGCTTAACCATAATCTCCAGGTGTTTAAGAGTCATGGAAAGGTAGCCGACCTTGAAAATTTAATTCAGGGACAAAATCTGACAGGATCCACAGGAATAGCCCATACTCGCTGGGCAACCCACGGAGAACCCAATCAGGTAAATGCTCACCCGCACCATAGCCAAACCAAAGATCTTGCTATTATTCACAATGGTATTATTGAGAATTACTCCAGTCTTAAGGAGGAGTTGATCAATCGCGGTCACCAGTTTACCAGCGAAACCGACACTGAAGTTCTCATTCATCTCATTGAAGATATTCAGCTCAACGAGGAGGTTGATCTGCTGGAGGCAGTGCGAATCTCTCTTAATTATGTTGTGGGAGCATATGCCATTGTAATAATCGATAAAAACCAGCCCGACACACTCATCGCGGCAAAGAAAGGCAGCCCACTGGTTATAGGAATTGGTGAAGATGAATTTTTTATCGCATCCGATGCTACACCCATTGTAGAATACACCAAAAAGGTTGTTTATCTGGATGATGAAGAGGTAGCGTTTCTGCAAATCCCTGGTGAACTTAAAATTAAGACCATCAGGAATAAAGAAAAGTACCCCTATATTCAACAGCTCGAAATGCAACTTTCTGCCATTGAAAAAGGAGGCTTCCCGCATTTCATGCTCAAGGAGATTTATGAGCAGCCCCGCTCCATCAAAGACTCCATGAGGGGCCGTTTGAATATGGAAAAAGGAATTGTTACCCTGGGTGGAATCATCGACTACGAGCAGAAATTCATCAATGCACGCCGCATCCTTATTATTGCATGCGGCACTTCCTGGCATGCCGGACTGGTAGGTGAATATTTATGGGAGGAGTTAACCCGCATCCCCGTTGAAGTGGAATACGCCTCAGAGTTCAGATACCGCAATCCGGTAATTTATGAAGATGATATTGTGATTGCCATCAGCCAGTCGGGCGAAACAGCCGATACGCTGGCAGCCATTGAACTGGCTAAATCAAAGGGCGCTACCATCATTGGTATTTGCAATGTGGTGGGTTCATCTATAGCCCGCGCTACCCATGCCGGTTCGTATACCCATGCGGGTCCTGAAATCGGAGTGGCTTCAACAAAAGCATTTACTGCCCAGGTTACCATCCTTGCCATGATGGCGCTGGAAATAGCCCGCAAAAAAGGATCGATTCCCAAAAACCGTTACTACCAGCTTCTTGCCGAACTGGATTCGCTTCCCGAAAAGGTACAAAAAGCACTTGACGTTAACGATCAGATCCTTGAAATATCAAAAGTATTCAAGTTTGCCAATAATTTTCTTTACCTGGGAAGGGGTTACAATTTCCCGCTTGCACTGGAAGGAGCTCTCAAGCTAAAAGAGATCTCATATATTCATGCTGAAGGTTATCCTGCAGCAGAAATGAAGCACGGACCCATCGCTCTCATTGATGCCCATATGCCCGTTGTTGTTATTGCCACCAAAAAAGGTGCATACGATAAGGTAATCAGCAATATACAGGAAGTAAAAGCCCGCAAGGGTGTGATCATTGCCATTGTTACCAAAGGCGATATGGTAGTAAGCAAAATGGCTGATTACGTTATAGAAATTCCCGATACTGATGAAGCACTGGTACCCATTGTTGCCAGCATACCCCTGCAGTTACTGTCTTACCATATTGCAGTTTTGAGGGGTTGTAATGTAGATCAACCGCGCAACCTGGCCAAATCGGTTACAGTGGAGTAGGTTTCAGTTATACTTACCGGCGAGTGTTTTAAATTCGGGTAAATTCCATAAAGGCTCCCAGGTGGGGTCCAACAAAAGCAGTTTTACGGACAGGGTACCTGGCACAGATAGCAAGTATTCCAGTTGCTTTATGGCTTCGTGATATTCACCGGTCATTACATAAATCCTTGCTAAATCTTCTACGCGAAAAATGCCCCTGTATGCTTCTTTTTCAACAGGCATCAACTCCACCCCTTTTTTCCCAAAATCAATTGCTTGCTCCTTTATCCCTATGCCAGCATAAACTTTTCCCAGTGAGCTGTAAAGCCTTGAGTCTTCAGGATTTTCATCCAACCTCATTTCAAGAGAAATGCGGGCAGAATCATAATAATACCTGGCCAAATCCATTTCCCCCATAATCCTGTAAATATTTGCAATGTGAAAGGATTTATGATGGTAAAAGAACTGGTTTCCAATAATTTCAATATCCCGGGATTGTAAAAAGGAGATGGCTTCTTGGTAATGCCCATCATAAAAATCCAATAGGGCTGCCATTTCAAAAATGAGCGGGTGATTTGCTCCTTCCCTGTATTTCAAAGCTTCATGAATTTCTTCCCTTGCCTGAACGGTATTGCCCTTCCATTTCAGGTATATCAGGCATTTATAGTAGTAGGGTTCAATAAATGTTGGGCTAAGTAAAGATGCTTTATTATAAAAATCTTCAGCCTGCTTGAATTCACCCAGAAGGAAAAGAGTTGCTGCAGTATTGTGAGCAATTTGTGTTGATCCGGGATCAAGTTCGTATGCCAATAAAAAATACTCCCTGGCGGATCTCCAGTCACCTGCCCTTCTGTAAACACAAGCTTTCTTCATAATGCATTCAGGGTGGTTCCGAAGTCTTTTTTCTGCAAGCGAAAATTCTGCCAGGGCTTTTTGATAATCAAGCAAACACCAGTAGTAATAGTATCCAAGAGCCACGTGAATTTCAGTAAGTTCAGGATCCAGTCTGATGGCTGAATCTATTGCTTCCCTGGATTTTCTGACCCGGTCATAATTACGGTCGAAGTGAAACCAATACATGGCTGAATGACATATGGACAGTCTTGTAAAGGCAAGGGCAAACCCAGGATCCAGCTCAATGGCTTTTGTGTACATTGAAATGGCTATGGAGTAATCCTGTTCATCATAGCTTCGCCCAGAGTAATTATTCCCGATCAGATAATAATTGTAAGCCTCCATATTTTCGGTAGGCGCCTTTTCTATCAGGGTTTTTTCCAGTGGCGTAATAGCAGCTTTAAGCTCACGGGCTATGGTTTGAGCAATTTCACTTTGGATAAAAAAGATATCGGCGATTTTACGGTCATAATTTTCTGACCACAAATGGCGGTCTCTCTTTCCGTCGATCAACTGCACGCTAATGCGCACCTGGTCGCCCTGCTTTCTTACACTTCCTTCGAGCAAATAATTTACTCCTATACTTCTGGCAATTTCGGTGGTGGAAAGTTCACTGTCACGGAAGCGCTCTGATGTGGTGCGCGATATTACTTTCAGGTCCCCAATCCGGAAAAGATGATTGAGAATATCTTCCATGATTCCGTCAGCAAAATACTGGCTGCCTTCCTCACTGCTGAGATTTTTGAATGGAAGCACAGCGATTGATTTTTCCTGATCTACCCGTTGATAGCTGAAATAAGCCCTTTGAGCAAGGAAAAAAAAAGCAACTCCAATGATCAATGCGCTCAAGCCAATGAATATTGAAACCTGGTAAGGTTTTTTAAACTTTTCTGACGTTAATGAAACTTCATTTGCTTCATCAGTAGCAGGAGATTCGTCTGATACGGGAAGTATTCCTTCTTCCATTCTTTTTCTTACTTCTCCGGGCGGAAAACCATAAAAATCATGAAAACATTTGCTGAAATAAGCAGGGCTGCCAAAACCTACTTTCCAGGCAACTTCGGCAGCAGTATCGGTTTGCTGCATCAGCAGCTCCATAGCTTTTTTCAACCGGATCTCGCGGATAAACAGGCTGGTGGGTTTGGATGTAATTTTATGCAATCGACGGTTCAGGGTGGAAATACTCATCCCGGCATGCAAAGCCAATTCTGTTCCCCCGAAATTTTCGTTTTCCAGATTTTCAAGGGTAATTTGGGTGAGCCTCTCCAGAAGCTCCTTCTCTTTGCCAGTGCCAGCTATCATGTCCCTGATTTTCAGTGACAATATTCATGTTAAATTTACGAAATAATATCACACGTGATGCAGGTAGTAAAATAATGCTCAAAAGCTTGTTTTAAATTGTTTTGGCTTAATTAAATAACTTTTCTTTTATGATAGGGAGTCAGACCAAATTTTTCCAAAATAACAAGAAAACGGGGATCGTCGCGAAGTAAATCAAAATCGGGATTGGTGGTAATCAGGTTTGAATAGTGGCCCAGTGGACGCGGATCTTCCAGTGTTCGTTCAAGCCAGAAAACAGCTTCATTTTTGTTACCCAATATGGCATTCCACCATGCACTGAAAAAGGGGTGACCATCCATCCCTTCAACCGGGATGGGTTTGTTTTGATTGACATCATCAAGCCAGATGAAAATTCCATCTATCCCATTTTCATTATAAGCAATTTGAATTTCATCAAGATATGTTTCATCTTGTGTATATCTTTTAATAATGACCTGAAGCTCCTTTAACATCTTGTCCCCTTCGCCCAGTTTAGCATAGTTTAAAACAAACAGCCAGCTGTTGCTGCTAAATCCGGGATTCAGGTCACGGGCTATTTTGCTAGTTTCAATAGCTTTTTCATATTCTTCTTCAAAATAATATATCCATGCACTCAGGTTTTGCACCACCCAAAAGTAAGGTTCCAGTTCCAGTGCGCGGTTAACATGAAAACGGGCTTCTTCAATCGGGCCGGTAATCATTAAGGATTGAGCATACCATTGGTGTGCCGTGGGAAAATGGGGATTCAGGTCAACCGCCATTTTTAGTTCTTTACTTCCTTCCTCAATATTGCGCCCTCCTCCCCAAATGAAAAGAGCTCCTGTTACTGCATGTGCCTCGGCACTATACGGATCGTATTCAAGAGCTTTCTTGCTGTATATTCCTGCTTTTGTAAAGCCTTCGTATGACGGTAAAAATCCCCATGCTGAAAGGTTAAACCAGGCGTTGGCCAAACCTGCATAAGCTTCGGCAAAGGTTGAGTCGGCGGCAATGGCTTTTTCATAATATGGAATGCAATTCAATACTCCTGTACGGTCAAAGTCGGCGCGATGGAAGCTGTTGGCTTTATGGAGCAAAAACCGGGCTCTGAGATAATAATCATAAGCCTCCGGGCTATTTGTTGAGATCTTTTCAATTTGTTTAATTTCACTTTCAGAAAGAACCATGTTCAATTCCTGCGCTACCCGCAATGCAACATCGCTTTGAATACCCATGATATCTGTTAGTTCTCTGTCGAAACTCGATGACCATAAATGCTCGTCGCTCCACGCGTCAATCAGCTGCACAGTTATTCGGGCTTTGTCTTCGTACCTGCGTACGCTCCCTTCTAAAACATAATTTACTTTTAATTCTTTTGCTATTTCGCGGGTAGAAAGATTGGTTTCCCTGAATTGATCGGCAGTGGTCCTTGAAACCACCCTGAGCGCAGTTATCCTGAACAAATTGTTCAGGATATCTTCCATTAAGCCATCAGCAAAATATTGATTCTTAGGATCATCGCTAAAATTTTTGAAAGGAAGTACAACGATAGACAACTCCTGACTCTCCCGGGAGGAAGTATTCTGGATATAATTTGCTTTAATCAGAAAGTTATAAAGAAGCCATACCAGTGATATTACAATAATAACGGCAACAGATTGTAAAAGCATTTTTTTACTGAACACCCTTTCCCTGATAACTTTTATTGTTTTCTCATTATCCGGCAAAAGTTCCGGTTCTGATTTTAATTCAAAAGGAATCCCTTCCTCCATTCTTTTTTTAACTTCCCCCGGCGGAAATCCATAAAAATCATGAAAACATTTGCTGAAATATGCCGGGCTGCCAAAACCCACTTTCCAGGCAACTTCGGCAGCAGTATCGGTTTGCTGCATCAGGAGTTCCTTGGCTTTTTTCAACCGGATCTCGCGGATAAACTGGCTGGTGGGTTTGGATGTAATTTTGTGCAATCGCCGGTTCAGGGTGGAAATACTCATTCCGGCATGCATAGCCAATTCTGTTCCCCCGAAGTTTTCGTTTTCCAGATTTTCAAGGGTAATTTGGGTGAGCCTCTCCAGAAGCTCCTTCTCGTTGCCAGTCCCAGGTATCATGTCCCTGATTTTCAGTGACAATATTCATGTTAAATTTACGAAATATTATCGTTAAAAAAACATGGCCGGGAGAATTAGACAAATAAAAACACCACCTCTCCCCATAAGCCTGAAAAAAAATATCAGGATTACGGGGAGAGATAGCAGAGGAATTTCAACGAATTATACAATTAATATTAATTCATTGAATCATAATTCAGGATAAATATGATCTTTATCGGAACGATAAAAATTGAATATTTTCCCTTCACATAAAAATTTGGCGAACCATGTGTCATTCTCATTCTTTTTATTGTGAATGAAAGCATTGGGACAAAAACTTCCGGTCACATAAACAAACTGGCCCGTTCCGCCTGTTATTTCAGCCGGATCATTAAAATAGCCCTCGTAATAATCGCAGCCTTCGCCAGAATTCGGTAAAATTTTTCCTTCACTGATCTGGAAGAAAAGTTCACTGTCGTCATCTGCAATAAAAGATCCATTCAGATCACAAAATTCACCGGATGCCATATTACAGTTAAGGGTTATTTCTACCCTGAATGATCCGATACAATCTGAATAACCATTGCCTTCCCATGTAAGCTGACAAGTGCTGCCAGCAGGAACTACGGAATGTTCCCAGACTGTAAAATCTGCAGTAAAAACCTGGTAAAGATCCGGTTGTTCTCCAGAGAGATAAACCGGTTTTTCCTTTTCACAACTTGCCATCAGCATAACACATGCCAGGCAAAGCAAAATTTTTGATAGTGTTTTCATCGCTTTTGGTTTTTGGGTTTGACATTAAGAGACTAAAAAATATTCAGTCTCTTTTCTTCTCTTTTTGATAGAACAAATTTATCTCTTAACCCAAGATCATGCATATCAATACAAAATCAAAAACTTATGATATATGGTCGATTGTTTAAACTCTGGGTCGGTTGATTATAATTTTTAATCATATCGTTTTTTAAGGCTATTTGATAAAATATTACCGATGTATTGGGCAGGAAGAAAAAAACCCCGGTTGCTGAACCAAAAAAATGGTTTTATTATACCGGGGTTGAAAAACAAATTAAGTTAAGGAAGTATCTGACAAATCATCAATCCTTTAAACACCGGACAGAAAATCCAGACTCTTTATCCCAGGAGTAAATAAAGGCAGAGGATTGATTATAAAACATTTCCAAATACCTGCTATCTGTTTCGTTTTGCTGGGTTATACTCCACCAGCAGCCATAAATTTTCAAATGATTATAAGAACCCATCTTGTTACGCCATCCTGATCCGCGAGCTGTAAATCCAGATTCGTTTGAAGCACCTTTGTTTGGACTATACCAGCTTGCGGTCCCGGTTTCTTTAAGCTTTCCACCGGCAGATAATGTTCCACCCAAATATGTTAGCAGATCTACCCACTCGGATGATGTGGGCACATGCCAGCCAACCGGACAGATGTTTTTATTTCCATTGCTTAATGTGTCAACCACAAACCAGTTGTATAATGCACCGTAAGGATCCCTGTTTAGTAATGAGTCATTGTTATACCAGCAATAGGCAGGAGTAGTCAGGGTTGACCAGATATCAACATCTGTTACAAGGGGTATAGGAGTACTGTCGTTGAAATGGATTGTGGCAAGGTTTTCTGCCATCCAGATCTGTGAGCCAATTGCAACTATAGCATAATGATTATTATCTGCATCTCTGCATTCCATAAAATCAAATATGATAGTGGTATTTTCTGTTACAACAAGGGTTGTTATGGTTTTAAAATTACCCGACATCCCTGTAAACTTAATTCTGTCACCCTCATTATATGGCATCTCAATTACCAATGTACTATTTTTCAACTGGTTATTATTGTGAGATTGAAGGTAGGCTAAGTCAGAAGAAATATGCCTGATCTCTGCACGTTCTTTCATACGACTATGAACTATCAACTTTGTTGCATAAGATATGTTGCCATCAGTAACCTGAACCAGGTATATTCCACTCCTTAAACCGGAGATACTGAATGTATGCAGACCCGGATTCAGAAAAACTTCAAAACCCAATAAACTTCTGCCCGATACATCATTTACTGCAAGCTGAATATTACTACTGTTATGAACAGATATTCGTAAATATGCATGAGTAGTCATAGGATTAGGAAACATCTCCAATTTTTGAAGATCATTATGGGTTTCACTACCTATTCCGACAGGAGTCACAAGTTTTAATACATCATCCCCGTTAAGTGTAAGAGAAGTCCCTTGTGTTAAGTTTTCAACCTTTACACTATCTAATGTTATACTTTCTCCGGTTGCTTCAAAATATATCTCATAGTTTTGTGCAAAAAGATTTGTACCCAAAGCAACCGTAAGAATTAAAATGTAAATCTTTTTCATGACCATTAGTTTTGGTTAATAAATAAGCTGCATAATACATATAAACACTTATAAATTTAGGATATAATTTATTTTACGGTATTCATTCTAAGACCATGTTCTTATATTTTTCAGTCAATTGTTTTAATATTTGCTCATTTTGAAATCTTTTAAGCAAAAACCCCTTCAATAGGGCTAAACTATTGACATTATTTTTTATTATTAGCCAGCTATTTACCACAGAAAACCTATCTTTGCACTGTTTTTTAAAAAGCTGATTTTATGAGTTTACTGATTGTTGGAACCGTAGCATTTGATGAAGTAGAATCTCCTTTCGGGAAAACCGGAAAGATCCTGGGCGGCGCCGGAACCTATATTGGCCTTGCGGCAAGTCATCTTACCGAAAATATTGGTATTGTATCAGTGGTGGGTGGCGATTTTCCGCAGAAATACCTTGATCTTTTCAAAGAGAGAAACATCGATACCAGCGGATTACGCATTGTTAAAGAAGGAAAAACCTTCTTCTGGGCAGGGCGCTATCATGAAAACATGAACATGCGCGATACCCTGGTAACCGATCTGAATGTGCTGGCCGATTTTGACCCCGTGGTACCTGAACATTTACGCAAAAGCAAATACCTTATGCTTGGTAACCTTACCCCGGCCATACAACGGAGAGTAATAGAACAAATGGATCCACGGCCTGAGCTAATCGTTATGGATACCATGAACTTCTGGATGGATACCGCCCTGAATGATCTGGTAGATGTGATATCGATGGTAGATGTTTTAACGGTTAACGATGAAGAGGCACGCCAGCTGTCAGGCGAGTATTCGCTGGTAAAAGCGGCCAAAAAGATCCTTACCATGGGTCCGCGTTTCCTGATCGTGAAAAAAGGAGAGCACGGTGCTTTACTGTTCCACGAAAACAAGATCTTTCATGCTCCGGCTATGCCGCTCGAAGATGTATTTGACCCCACCGGTGCAGGTGATACTTTTGCCGGCGGATTTATGGGATATATTGCCAAAACAAATGATACCAGCTTCGAAAATATGAAACGCGGTATTATTTACGGATCGGCAATGGCAAGTTTTACTGTTGAAAAATTCGGAACCGACAGACTTACAGAACTCAGCCAACAGGATATTAAAAAACGTCTGCAGGAGTTTGTTGATCTGGTGGCTTTTGAAATTTAAGGTGTTTTGTGTTTATTCTTTGCAGTTTTTTCATAACTTTAGCCACTTTTTTCAAAGGGGCTGAAACCCTGAAAAACAATCAGTTTTTCCCGGAAAGATCAATCTGAAATCAATCCAAAATAATATCTGAATTGTAATAATAATTCCAGTTCATAAAATTTAAGTAACAATGAAAATATATCAAACGAACGAGATTAAGAACATTGCGCTGGTGGGTGGCACCAAATCAGGTAAAACCACCCTTGCGGAGGCCATGCTTTTTGAAGGCGGTGTAATCAACCGCAGAGGATCTGTTGACGACAAAAACTCTGTTTCCGACTACAGGGAAATAGAACTTGAAAGACAGGCATCCGTGTTTTCAACCGTATTGTATTCCGAATTTGCCGGAAAGAAGATCAATATCATTGATACTCCCGGATTTGATGATTTTATCGGTGAAGTGGTTGCCGCCCTTAAAGTGGCCGATACCGCTGTTATGCTGGTAAACGCACAAAATGGTGTGGAGGTTGGAACCGAGATCAGCTGGAGACAAATCAACAGACTTGAAAAGCCTGTAGTTTTTCTTCTCAACCAGCTTGACCACGAAAAAGCCAATTTTGATGAAAGTCTCAGGCAACTGAAGGTACAATTTGGTGATAGGGTAATCCCCGCTCAGTTCCCCGTAAACGCAGGCATTGGCTTCGACAGTGTAGTTGATGTACTGGAAATGAAGATGTACAAATTTCCCAAAGATGGTGGAAAACCTGAAATTACCGACATTCCTGATTCCGAAAAAGCAAAAGCTGAAGAGTATCAGAATGCCATCATCGAATCAGCCGCTGAAAGTGACGAACAACTCATGGAGAATTTCTTCGAAAACGGAACCCTGAGCCCCGAAGAACTTTCGCAAGGCATTAAACAGGGTATTACAACCCGCACCATGTATCCATTGTTCTGCATTTCATCAAAGCATAACCAGGGTGTAGCGCGCTTCATGGAATTTGTTGCAGCAAGCCTGCCGGCTCCCAATGAAGTGGCCAAAGAAAAAACCACGGAAGGAAAAGATCTTAATTTTGATCCTGCAGGACAAGCAACGGCGCTGATTTTTAAAACTGCCGTTGAACCACACCTTGGGGAGATCTCATTTTTCAAGGTTTACGAAGGCACATTCACTGAAGCTATCGACCTTATCAACAGCAGCACCGATTCAAAAGAAAGACTTTCTCAGCTCTTTGCCGTTGCAGGTAAAAACCGTCAGAAGATTGAGAAAGTGGTTGCCGGTGATATTGCTGCAACCATCAAACTCAAGGATAGCCGAACCAATACAACCCTTACTACCAATAAAAACCAGGGGTTGAAGGTTGCCCCCATCGTATTCCCCGATCCTAAGATCCGCCAGGCTGTGAAAGCCAAAAATACCGCCGACGAAGAAAAACTTTCCGGTGTACTCAAGGAGATGAACAACATCGATCCTACACTGCTTTATGAACAATCCAAGGAACTCAGGCAGGTGATCCTTTCCGGCCAGGGAGAATTGCACCTGAATGTTGCCAGGTGGATGATTGAAAACACCAGTAAGGTAGCCATCGAATTCCTGCCGCCAAGGATTCCTTACCGCGAAACCATTACAAAGAGTGCCAAAGCCACCTACCGCCACAAGAAACAATCAGGTGGTGCAGGGCAGTTTGGAGAAGTGCATATGATGATTGAGCCTTATTACGATGGTATGCCCAACCAGACCGAATTCCCCGTTCGCGGACAGGATATCCACGAACTCGACTGGGGCGGTAAACTGGTATTTAACAGCTGTATTGTGGGTGGTTCTATCGATGCACGATTTATGCCCGCTATTCTTAAAGGTATTATGGAGAAAATTGAAGAAGGTCCGCTTACCGGTTCTTATGCACGCGATATCGTTGTAAACGTTTACGATGGTAAGATGCACCCGGTTGACTCTAACGAGATCTCATTCAAGCTGGCAGGCCGTAATGCCTTCCGCGAGGCTTTCAAAAATGCAGGTCCCAAAATTCTTGAGCCCATTTACGATGTGGAAGTAATGGTTCCTGAGGAAAAGATGGGTGATGTAATGACCGACCTGCAGGGTCGCCGTGCCATCATCATGGGTATGGATGCTGAAGGAAACTATCAGAAAATCAAAGCCAAAGTACCTTTGGCAGAGATGAACAAGTTTTCAACCACCTTGAGCTCCCTCACCAGCGGACGTGGTATGTATGGTATGAAGTACGCCGAATACCAGCAGGTACCCGCCGATGTGCAGGACAAACTCCTCAAAGCCTACGAAGCAGAACAGGAAGAAGAAGATTAGTCTTCTGCCTGCCTGATATATCATACCCCGTTGTACTATGGTGCTTCGGGGTTTTTTGTTTTTACTGCTGAGACGCCTGGAGTTTAGGTTATTGGGTTATTAGGTTATCAGGAAAATGAGAAAGTGAGAAAATGGAAAAATAGGGTTTTTTAATACTCCACGCAGAGTCGCAAAGGTTTCGCAAAGTTCGGAGTTTTCACCGCTGAGCCACTAAGGCGCGGAGTTCGCCGAGTTTTTTTCCCCCATTCTTCGGTCTTCGGTCTCCGGTCTTCCGTCTTCGATCTTCGGACTCCCGTATTCGGACTTCGGACTTCGTTCTCCGTCCTCCATTCTCCCTACCCCTCACCAAACATCCCATCAACTTTTTCCCCCGCGTACCTGTTTTTTTTATAATTTTGCGCCTTTGAATAAAGTCAATATCCTGAAGTGATTTTCAGGCAATTAATATAAAGCATACCCATATAATGCAGAAAAAGTATACCGAATACAAACACCTGAATCTTTCAAAAATCGGGAAGGAAGTCCTCAAAGACTGGGAAGACCGTAAAGTTTTTGAAAAAAGCCTTGAGATCAGGCAGGGACATAAACCCTGGGTTTTTTACGAAGGTCCCCCCTCGGCAAACGGACTGCCGGGTATTCACCACGTTATGGCCCGCGCCATCAAGGATATTTTTTGCCGCTACCGCACCCAGAAGGGTTACCTGGTAAACCGGAAAGCCGGCTGGGATACCCATGGTCTGCCCGTAGAAATCGGCGTTGAGAAAACCCTCGGGATCACAAAGGAAGATATCGGAACTACCATTTCCATTACCGACTATAACAAGGAATGTCGCAAGGATGTAATGAAATATAAGGATACCTGGGATGATCTTACCCGCAAGATGGGCTATTGGGTCGACCTTGGTGATCCTTACATCACATTCGACAACAAATACATAGAAACCGTATGGCATCTGCTCAGCAAGCTTTACGAAAAAGGGCTGCTTTACAAAGGTTATTCCATTCAGCCTTATTCACCGGCAGCAGGTACCGGACTCAGCACCCACGAACTGAACCAGCCCGGTTGCTACCGCATGGTTAAGGACAATTCCGTTACGGCCCAGTTCAAAATCTTACGGAATCAAACATCGGAGTTCCTGTTTGATAAAGATGAAGCAGAAATTCATTTCCTGGCCTGGACCACAACACCCTGGACATTACCCAGCAATACGGGTCTTGCCGTGGGTAAAAACATTGAATATGTCAAGGTAAAGACTTACAACCAATACACCTTTGAACCCATCAATGTTATACTGGCCACCGAGCTCGTGCCGGCCTGGTTCGATACTAAAAATGAACACTTACCTTTCGATGAATACAAAGCCGGCGATAAGAATATTCCTTACAGAATTATCAAAAGATACACCGGCAGCCAGTTCGAAAACATCCGTTACGAACAACTGATCCCATCGATAGTTCCCGAAGATGGCGACCCCTTCAGGGTGGTGTTGGGCGATTTTGTTACCACTGAAGAGGGTACCGGTATCGTACATATTGCTCCCAGCTTTGGTGCCGATGACTTTAAGGTAGGAAAACAATACAATCTGGGTGCTCTTACCATGGTAAACAAGCAGGGAAAATTTGTTGATGAGATGCCCGAGTTCGGCGGTCGTTATGTAAAAACTGAATACGATGCCGATTTCGACCCCAAAAATGAACGCCCCGTTGATGTGGATATCATCATCAAGCTAAAAACTGAGAACAAGGCCTTCAAAGCGGAGAAATACGAACACTCTTACCCGCATTGCTGGCGTACCGATAAGCCTATCCTTTATTATCCCCTGGACTCGTGGTTCATCAAAACCACTGCCCTTAAGGACAGAATGATAGAATTGAACAAGACCATACAGTGGAAGCCCGAATCAACCGGTACAGGCCGCTTTGGAAACTGGCTGGAAAACCTGCAGGACTGGAATCTGAGCCGTTCGCGCTACTGGGGTGTTCCACTGCCCGTTTGGATCAGCGAAGACCGTGAAGAAACCCTTTGCATCGGATCGCTTGAGCAGCTCAAAGACGAATGTGAAAAGTCGGTTAAAGCAGGGTTCATGACCCAGAATCCGCTGGCCGGTTTCAAACCCGGTGATATGACTGAACAAAACTATAATGTTTTTGACATGCACCGCCCCATGGTCGATGACATCGTGCTGGTATCGCCCACAGGCAAGCCCTTGTATCGTGAAGCAGACCTGATCGATGTATGGTTCGACTCCGGCTCCATGCCCTATGCTCAGTTCCACTACCCCTTTGAAAACAAGGAAGAGTTTGAACAGAACTTCCCGGCCGACTTTATCGCCGAAGGGGTGGATCAAACCCGCGGATGGTTCTTTACATTGCACGCCATCGCAACCATGCTCTTCGACTCGGTATCTTTCAAAACTGTAGTTTCCAACGGTCTGGTGCTCGACAAAAACGGCAATAAGATGTCGAAACGACTGGGCAACGCCGTTGATCCTTTCGAAACCATTGAAAAATTCGGTCCCGATGCCACACGCTGGTATATGATCACCAATGCGCAACCCTGGGATAACCTGAAATTTGACATTGAAGGCGTGGCTGAAGTACAGCGAAAATTCTTCGGTACACTTTACAATACCTACGCATTTTTTGCTCTCTATGCCAATATCGACGGTTTTGCCTACAACGAAGAAGAGATTGCCATTGAGAAGCGGCCCGAAATTGACCGGTGGATACTTTCAGAACTCAATACCCTCATCAAAAAGACCGACGAGTGTTACAACGACTTTGAACCCACCCGCGCAGGAAGACTGATCCAGGAATTTGTGGATGAGCATCTGAGCAACTGGTACGTGCGCCTTTGTCGTCGCCGGTTCTGGAAAGGAGAATATACTGAAGATAAGATCTCGGCCTATCAGACCCTTTACCGTTGCCTGGAAGCGATAAGCCAGATCTCCGCACCCATTGCACCCTTTTTCAGCGACCGTCTTTTTACCGATCTCAATAAAGTGAGCCGTCGTTTTGATGTGGATTCAGTGCACCTTACCGACTTCCCGAAAGCTGATGAATCTTATATCGACCGCGATCTGGAAGAACGTATGCAGCTGGCACAGAAAATTTCTTCGCTGGTGCTGGGATTGCGCAAAAAAGTAAATATTCGTGTTCGCCAGCCCCTGCAAAAGATCATGGTACCCGTGCTTGACGAAAAATTTCTTCAGCAGCTCTCAGGGGTGGAACAACTCATCCTTTCCGAAGTGAATGTAAAAGAGCTGGAATACCTTACCGAAACAGCCGGAGTACTGGTGAAAAAGATCAAACCCAACTTCAAAACCCTGGGGCCCAAACACGGAAAACTCATGAAGCAGATTTCTGCCGCAATAGCTGCTTTTTCGCAGGAAGAAATTGCAATAATTGAAGAACAGGGCAGTTATACTATTGATGTGGACAACCAACCCGTAGTGCTGGAAAGCGCTGATGTTGAAATCCTTTCGGAAGATATTCCCGGATGGCTGGTGGCCACAGAAGGCAGAATTACTGTAGCCCTCGACATAACCCTTACTGATGAACTCAAACAGGAAGGAATTGCCAGAGAGCTCATTAACAGAATACAAAATCTAAGAAAAGAAAAAGGCTTTGAAGTAACCGATAAAATTGAGCTTTCCGTTCAGAAACATAGTCAAATTACTGATGCTATACTCAACAATAATGAGTATATTTGCTCAGAGACCCTGGCAGTAAAACTGAACTATACTGAAGTTGTTGAAGACATATCAAAAATTGAGGTTGACATAGCCGATGATATCAAAACATTTGTATTGGTTCAAAAAGTGAATAATTAAGAAAGCGATAAAACCTTCAGAATATGGAAAATAAAAAAGAAAAGACCAGATATTCAGATGAAGAACTCCAGGAGTTCAGGGCCATCATTATGAAAAAGTTGGAAGAAGCACGTGCAGGGCTTAAAATCCTCACCGAAGCTTATACAACTCAAAATGCCAATGATACCAACGACACATCACCTTCTTTTAAAATTCTGGAAGAGGGTTCACAGGTATTATCCAAGGAGGAAAACAGTCAGCTGGCAGCCCGCCAGCAGAAATTCATCCGCGATCTGGAAAATGCACTCATCCGCATCGAAAACAAATCTTACGGCATTTGCAGAGTTACAGGCAAACTGATCTCAAAAGAAAGACTCAGAAGCGTACCTCATGCCACCATGAGCATCGAAGCAAAACTCAATCAGAATCAGAAAAGATAAATGAGCTTGCTTCAGTTTTCCCGTAAGCACATACCATGGATTGTTGTTCTGTTGGTTTTATTCATCGACCAGACATCCAAGATCATTGTGAAAACCCAGATGACATTGGGTCAAAATATCCCGGTGCTGGGCAACTGGTTCAATATCTATTTCATTGAAAATGAAGGAATGGCCTTTGGAATGCAGTTTTCCGGAGAATACGGAAAACTCGTTCTGAGTATATTCCGTATTATTGCCGTGATCTTTATCGGATGGTATATACACCGGTTAGTAGTACAAAAAGCACACCGGGGACTGATCGTTTCTGTATCGCTGATTATGGCCGGTGCCCTGGGAAACATACTTGACAGTGCCTTTTACGGTATGCTTTTTTCCGAAAGCTATTTCAGCCGGACTGCAGAATTTCTGCCCGAAGGGGGCGGATATGCATCATTCCTGCACGGGAGAGTAGTTGATATGCTTTACTTCCCCATCATCAGGGGTAATTTCCCCGGTTGGTTGCCGTTCTGGGGTGGTCAGGAGTTTATCTTCTTCAGGCCTGTCTTTAATTTAGCAGACTCGGCCATCACTATCGGTGTTTTTATTTTACTTATTTTTCAGAAGAAGTTCTTTGACTCAGTGAAAAAACCTGAATTACCTGAAGTTGAAGCATAATTTCTCCTCCCTGGATATGATTAACAGGGTGTTTGGATTACCTTTTTTATCATCTGTATCATAATCCATCAGCACAATCAGCGTTCCATCACCATCAAAGAACACCCTTCGTCCATCAATTTTATGTTACTATGAGTGGATTTTTATTCGAACAAATTATTTTTGGCCCCATCCGCAGCCGCCGTTTAGGTATCTCGCTGGGTATCAACTTGCTTCCTACCTATAAAAAACATTGTACCTACAACTGCATTTATTGTGAATGTGGCCTTACACCACCCCCCGATGCTGAAGTGCAATTCCCAAAAAGGGAGGAAGTAAAGAAAGCCCTGGAGCAAAAGCTGGCCGCCATGAAAGAGAAGGATGCCCTTCTGGATTCCATCACCTACGCCGGCAACGGAGAACCTACCATACACCCCCATTTCGAAGGCATTGTTAACGATACCATTGAATTACGTAATAAATACTACCCTGATACGGTAATCTCTGTATTAACCAATGCTTCAAAGGTTGCTGCTCCCGGAGTAGCCGATGCTCTGCTCAAAATTGAACAGCCCATTCTTAAACTCGATGCAGGCACCAATGAGATGTTTCAGAAGCTTAACAATCCTCGGATCAATATTACCCTTGAACAGATCATCGACAATATGATGCTGTTAAAAGGCAAAGCAATCATACAGACCCTGTTCATCAGGGGTAACAGTGGTGATACTTTTGTTGACAATACCACTGAAGAAGAGGTCTCTGCATGGCTGGAACATCTTGAAAAACTACAACCCCGCCTGGTAATGATCTATCCCATTGCCCGCGAAACGCCCGTGGAAACCCTTGAAAAAATTGACAGCCATAGACTTATGGAAATCGCCCGCAGGGTGGAGGAGCTGGGGATAGAAACGGAAG
>JAHYJP010000218.1 GCA_019429055.1 Bacteroidales bacterium | reverse complement strand
GATCTCAATATCGGCCTGGGAGTTACCAGGTCCCAAATTAGGATCAGGTGGACAAGTTATGGAAGTTACCTTCCCCTTCACCCCTGCCGCCAGCAGGAGAAAAAAAAACAGGAAAACAATCAGGTTTTTCAAGGGAAAATGCAGGGGGTTCATTCTCCGGGGAGGGTAAATTTGTTTCATAGCCATTCCTCCATTTTTGTCGGTAAAAAATACCTATATACGTATATTATACAGGTAGCTTGTCGGATTATTTAAAATATTACTCTTAAATGTACACCAAAAAGGAAGGCGTGTGAATTGGCAAATACCCTTAATTCTGACTAAGTAAATACGAATATTTACGTAAGGGTTTTTTAGGTCTTTTACCTAGATGTACTTAGAGAAAAATCCCTAACTTAAATTAGTAATAAAACATATGTATTTATGCCGGACCGATACATAAGCCCCCCTGCATGGGGAAAGCCCGTGCATTAACCAGCCTGGGGCCTGCTTGCGGTCAATAAAAAACGGCTTTAGGTAAAACCCTTAAAAACAATGAGTTATTTTTTATATGGAGGGGAGTGTATTTTGTAATGGAAACGTCAGTTTGGAAGGAAGGATTACACGGATTTAATCGGATTACACGGATTAGAACGGATTACACGGATTAGATCGGATTGCACGGATTCGGCCTTAGCGCCTTGGCGGTAAAAAAATAAAAGTCGCAAGCCATTTCTAATTATTCGTACACTTTTATTCTTAGTTCAGTCGTAGTTAAACCGTAGTTTAGTCGTTTTAAAACGGTTCAAATACGACTTAAATACGTCTTAAATACGTCTTAAGTCAGAATTTATAAGGGATCAGGGGTAAGTGGTAAGGGTTTAGGGATAAGGGATTAGTGGTTAGGAAAAAAAGAAAGCAAGTAGCGATATGAGCCGGCCGGCCGGTTTACCCGCCTGTGGTGGGCGGAAGGGTAGCGGTAGTTATTGGCACGGACTGTAGCCTTTTCGTATAGCGAAGCGGGACCGGCTGTGCTTAGCCCGGCGAAGCAAAGCACCCGGGGCGCAGGTTCATTGGCAGCAATAAGAAAAAAATTTGTAGTTGATTCGAATTTGGTGTAAATTTACACCAAACATAACCCTTATGGCAAGACAAAGCATATCCCTTACAGAACCAAATGATGAGTGGCTGAAAAACCAGGTTGACAATAAAGAATACGCCAGCAAAAGTGAAGTTGTCAATGACTTAATCAGACAAGCAAGAAAACAGCAAGTCCAGATTGATTGGATTAAAGGTAAATTAGAAAAAGCTGAAAGCACCGGCTTTACCAGCGACAATAAAGAACAAATTTTAAACCAGTCAAAGTCTTTACTTAATGGTTAAATATCGATTAAGCAATGAAGCCAAAGAAGATCTGATTCGAATTCACCATTACGGAGTCGAAAAATTCGGAATGGCCCAAGCTGATAAATACTTTTACTCGTTCTTTGATTATTTCGACATCATTGCCAAACGACCCTTTTCCTTTGAATCGGTCGACTATATAAAAAAAGGTTACAGACGATGTGTATGTGGTTCTGATAGCATTTATTACAGAATAACTGATGACATTGTTGAAATTATGGCAATAGTTGGGAAACAGGATTTAAGAAATATCCTTCAATAAAAAAAGGGCCCGCAGCACGCGCCACAGACCCTTATAATAATTCTAAAATCTTAAATCGTTGATCCATGTTCCTTTGCGTTCGTTACGGAAAAGAATTCATGCCACTGAAACACAAAAACACTAAATTTCACTAAAAAAATCCGTGATAATCTTAAAAAATCCGCGTCATCCACTCATCATCACATTTTCACATTATCACATTATCACATCACCACCCTACTCGCACTCCGGGCAAACTCATCGGTCACCCGTATCACCACCGCACCTTCGGGGGCTGGGATTACCAGGTTGTTATCCACCTTTTCGCTGGCAAGGCGGTGGCCCTGCATATTGTAAACTTCCACCTGGTACATCCCATCGTTGGGCACGGCGATGATCCAGTTGCTGAACTGCTTCATTACCTTAAATTCCAGTCCTTCCAGACCAAAATCGTAATTGGCGGCAATGGGGCCATAATACTTGAACCTGCCATCAAAGTCGGTTTGTTTCAGGCGGTAGTAGGCCAAACCATCAAGCGGGTGAATATCATTAAAGGTGTAACTTTTGGGGGTGCTGCTGTTGCCGGCGCCGTTTACAAAGCCCAATACTTCCCAGCCATAAGAATCGCGGCTGCGCTCGATGGTGAAAAAGTCGTTGTTGATCTCCGTGCCGGTAGTCCAGTTAAGGACAACATGGCCAGATTTGATTTCAGGCCCAAAAGAAAGAAGTTCGATGGGGAGCACAGAGGTCTCATCACAGTTGTTGGCATAACTAGGCTCAACAGGCGGAATGTAACCATTAAACGTCATAATTACGCCAGTGCCTGTAATACACAAATTCTGGGTCTGGTTTCCATTCATGCCTGCAATTTCATTGACGTAGAATATTCCATTTATTTCAAGGCTGGCATTGTTTCCTACCGTCAGTTTTTCAACCTGAAAAATGCTGCAGGAATTGCACAGGATAAGGGTCAGGTTGTTTACTGTGGCAACAATGGGCTCCTCCGGGTTTTTAAAAATTTTGCCGCCAATGGGTAGTATAATTCTTTGCAGAAAGTTTCCCCAGCCAATGCCAGTTAATTGGCCTGTTGTGGTATTTGTGGCAATTGCAAATGGGATCCATTGGTATTCAACCCCATAGGAAAAGAAATTAATTGGAATACTTACTTCAAAAGCAACCGAAGTGCCTGTTGCAGGAGTAAAAGGAGAGGTCAGATATTGATAAATATAGTTTGCATTTACATCAACCTGGTATAAATCAATGGCTGATGGAGGATTACTGTTGTCATATATCGGTGCAAGAAGAAACCCGACCTGGGTAACTTTATAATCCGGATTATCCGGCGTATATGAAAAAGCGGCAGAGAAAGTAACCGTATTGGCACCGACAACCGGTTCAAATTGACCTGAAATGACGGGCACAGTCACATCAATTTCCATATTATCAATATACAACTCCCCGCAAATTTTTAAGGTTAACTTGTTTTTGTAGTTCAGTGGCTCATTTAACCTGACCTTATCGCAAGAACGGATAAAAATATAAGTTTGGTTCTGACCATCATCGGCCGGAGGAGGGAAAAAACCTTCGGCCATATCCTCCCAACCACCCTGCTTTGAATAGCTTTGCCATTTTACTTCGGTTTTCCAGTTGGCAGGAAGCAGCTGTGGCACACCCCAGTAACCATTGGTTCTAAAGGCTACCTGAAAGGCGTTTGACGGACTGTAATCCTCGCCGGGGAGCGGGTATTCATCACAATTTCCGCAATCGGATTGCGCCAACAACAGGGGTACATTAAAAAGCAGTAAAAGGAAAAAGAGCGGAAAAAAAAGACCTTTCGGAAAAATCCGGAACAGTAATGATGTATACATAATTTATCCTCCAACAGGCAACCGCCTTATGAGCTTAAAAACCAACCTATTAAATCAGGGGTAAATTTATGAACGCAACCAGGGGAAAAGGTCCGTACTACTACCGAATTTTTGAAGGAAGAACCTGCGTATTTCCCCCAGTTAAAAGGGTTGAAGAGACTAAGGATAACAGGCCATTGGATGTTAGCCTTTGGCTTTTGGCAAGGGGCTCACTCAGGGTTTAGTGTTCAGGGATAAGTGATTAGGTTTGGTAGCGGCAATAATGGCATGGGGCATGGACCAAAGATTTATGATTTATGAATTATGATTTATGAATAACAAAACGGTTAACTTTTTTTAGATCATCAACCGAGCCAAGAGCTCATGAAGGAAGTAAATAATCATCAATCCTCGATCATCAACCGAGCGAAGCGAGCTCATGAACGAAGTGAATAATCATCAATCAAAAAGGGTCCGCAGCACCCGCCACAGACCCTTTTTATAAATCTTAAATCAAAAATCGTTGATCCTTGTTCTTAAATCAAAAACTTAAACCTACATTACAACTCTACTGGCACTCCTGGCAAATCCATCGGTCACGCGGATTACCACGGCCCCTTCTGGTGCAGGGATGGTCAGGGTGTTTTCGGTTCTTTCGCTCACCAGGCGGTGGCCCATCAGGTTATAGACCTCTACCTGGTAGATGCCATCGTTGGGTACGGCAATCACCCAGTTGGTGTATTGCTTCAGCACCTTAAAGTCGAGGCCTTCCATGCCCAGGTCGTAGTGGGCGGCAATGGGGCCAAAGTATTCGAACTTGCCATCAAAATCGGTTTGCTTCAGGCGGTAATAGGCTAAACCATCCAGGGGGCGCAGGTCGCTGAAGCTGTAGCTCAGCGGCACGCTGCTGTTGCCTGCACCGGGCACAAAGCCCAGCACCTCCCAGCCATACATATCGCGGCTGCGCTCGATGGTAAAAAAGTCGTTGTTGATCTCGGTGCCGGTGGTCCAGTTCAATTCGATGCGGTCGGGCTTGATGGAGGGAGTGAATGAAAGGAGTTCGATAGGGAGGGTGCCATCTAGGAAACCACAATTAGCTGTATTCCCTTGTCCAGAGTAGCTTGGGTTTAGGTAGGCAGGAGGAAGTATTGGATTTCCTTCCGAGTCAACATTACAATTATTGTCCGTAGTGGCCCAGCCTGAAATGTCGCAGAACAGGGGAATTCCCCCGTTTGTCGTCATTATTACACCAGTCCCTGTAATACAAAAACCCTGAGTATTATTGCTTCCACCAACTATTTGGTCTACAATTAAATAACCATTAATTTCGAGGTCAGTGTTTTGACCAACAATTAACTTGTTAACTTTAAAAACACTATTTTGATTACATAAAATTAATGTAAAATTATTAAAGGTGGAAGTTGATTCATCAGGGTCTTCTGAACCTTCCAATATTTGTTTAGTTAAAGAAATCTTATTAGTGAAAAAACTTTTCCCTCCTGAGCCAGGGAACAAAAATACTTCGCTATATCCTGAGCCAGTTTCGTTTGTTGCAAAAGCATAAACTTGGTACGGTCTGTCAAATACATAATTTAGAAAAAATGTATAATCAATATTACCTTGATTATCTGGATTAATTGAAGTCATTTCACCATCAAAAGGAACAATTATCCTATAATCTGGGTTTGAGAATTGAGTTGAAATATTGACTCCTTCTGGAGCAATCCAAAAACCAACTTGATTAACAGGGATTTGAGAAGAAATAACCCTGCCAACAATGCGGCAATTATCTGTATCACATTCATCTACCGTAACAACTTCAACTTCAGGGACTGGGATTACAATGTATACCTCACCAACGTGTAGCTCTCCGCAAACCCTTAATGTTAACTTGTTTTGATAGTTTAATCCATCGTTTGTTTTTACTTTGTGACAGTAATCAATAAAAATAAAAGTGTTATTTACATTGGGATACTGAGTCCCATCTATGGTAACTCCTGCATACAAGGGTGGGTAAGATCCTTCGGGGAGGATTTCCCAAAACTTATTAGTTGCATTGATATCCCTCCAAACGGCCCAACGATAATTCGTCCAATCTGCAAAACCCA
>JAHYJP010000016.1 GCA_019429055.1 Bacteroidales bacterium | reverse complement strand
GGTCGTCGGTATGATTGAGCACAATGTCTAATACAACGGCCATACCGCGTGCGTGAGCAGCATCAATGAATCTTTTATAATCCTCGCGTGTTCCGTATGCTTTATCTGTAGCAAAATAGGTCATTGGGTTATACCCCCATGAATTATTACCTCCAAACTGATTGATGGGCATGAGTTCAATTACGTTTACACCCAGCCGTTGAAGATAATCCAGAGAGTCCATAACGGTTTTTATGGCAGATGTTTCTACAAAATCACGAACATGAAGTTCATACACCACCATATCTTCCTTTGCCGGAGGTGTAAAATTTGTAATTTCCCATTCATAGGGAGCTCTTCCGGGATGTAAAACACTCACCAACCCTGTGGTTTTATTATGCGGATAAGGCTTCAGATCAGCATAAGTATTATCTGCAATCCAATGGTCATTCCAGGGGTCAAGAATTTTATGGGTATAAGGATCGGCAAGCCTGAGTTCATTATCGATAAAATACTGGAAGCCATATTCTGTATCGGGGGTAAGGTCAGAAAGAGTGATCCAGTAATGTGTACCATCGGGGGTTACATTCATGTAGTATTCTTCGGTAATCATCCAGTCGTTGAGATCTCCAATAAGAAAAACATAGTTTTTCAGTGCCGGAGGATCATGAAGCACAAGTGTAACAGTGGAATCGTCAATATAATTGATACCGGGTTGAACATCATCGGGCAAATCTGCAACAGGAGGTTCAGGTCTGATAAACAGATAGCTTTCATCCTGAACCGTTTCGGTACCATCAGATGCGGTTGCAGTTATCCACCATGTTCCGAATTCATACTCACTGGTGTCGAAAGTATAAGTGATCTGGCTGTTCGTTGTACTGGCCACTTCTTCATCATTGATAAAAAGTTTAAGTTCCTGCGATTCGATGGCTGCTGCCAGAATCTCGATCACGTCGCCATCTTCTATTATGGGTTGTCCTTTTGGGGGATTAATGATGGCAACATTTAGTGCAGCCTCATAGACATCAAGGAAAAGATCAATAGTTTGTGGAGAACCATTGGAAGCACGAAAAACAAATGCCAGGCCAATAATAGCCGGACCATCTGGTATATTGTAAAAATCCCGAATGTTTGGTGAAATAACAAGTTCATACAGATCTGTTTCTAAGCGGGTTAATTGGGGCTGATTATTATTATTGTTCCAATCGCCGATAACATATTGCCAGTTACCTACACCCTCAATATTTACACCCGTATGGGCATATACATCGCCGGTGTATCCTTCAAGACCGGTTCCAAAGGCATTGAATGTTATGGTAATTTCTGTTTCATCGGTGGGGAGCAGGGGATCAGATATGATTATCTGAGCAATTAATGTACTGTTTACCAGGAAAATAACGAGCAAAACAGAGATTAAATGACTTAAAAATTTTTTTGCAAGCTTCATGCTTCGAAAGTATTAAATGAATATGATGCAAAGAGCGAATGCTCCTTTTCTCCGGTGTCAAAAGTACGAAAAATTATCTATTTCCTTTGTTTGTCAGCGACTTTAAAGATGCCTTGGTTACAATGAAAAACCTGAATGATAAAGACTTTTAGTTAAGTTAACTTGACATATGCCAAATATTGTTATAATTTTACTGTAAATAAAACATTAAAAGCTCAATTCCAGCAGGCACAATTTAAACATCAAAATCCATGAAAAAGTTCTTTAAAATAACCGGTATCACCATAGCTGTTTTACTGGTATTATTGATCGCTCTTCCTGTTGTATTCAAAGGAAAGATAGTTGAACAGGTAAGACTTGCCATCAATGAAAATGTAAATGCACAGGTTGATTTCGGAAGTTTCCGTATTTCCTTATTGAGAAACTTTCCCAACGTCAGCTTGCGCATCAACGATCTTACCGTTGTAGGTGTTGATGAGTTTCAGGGCGATACGCTTGCCAATGTGGGAAGTTTCTTCATTTCAGTGAACATTATGAGCATCTTTGGAAGCGATGGGTACGAAATTAAGTCCATCAGGGTTGATAATGCCAGCCTGCTACTCAAAGTGCTTGAAGATGGGAAAGCCAACTGGGATATAGCCATTCCTTCTGAAGAAACGGTGGAACCAGATGAAGACTTCGACTTTAAAATAGCACTCCGTAGCTTCCGCGTACGCAACTCACAAATTATTTATGATGACCGATATTTTGATTTTTACACACGCCTGGAAAACTTTAATCATTCATTAAGTGGTGATTTTACCGCTGATTTTACCAGTATTGCTGTGCGTAATACAACTGCAGAATCGCTATATGTAAGTTATGAAGGCATTCCTTTCCTTTGGGGAGTTTCTTTAGACTTAACTGCAGATATTGATGCTAATCTTAATACTTTTGAATTTACTTTCAAAGACAACAGCCTGATTTTAAACGATCTGGTTACCGTTTTTGAAGGCACCTTTGCCTGGCCCGGTGAAGCTATGGATTTTGACTTTACATTTTCATCTCCCCAAACAGAGTTCAAGTCTTTTCTTTCCCTTGTTCCAGCCATTTTTGCAAAAGAGTATGAAGGACTGAATACATCAGGCAGTATGGCATTTAATGGTCATGTTAAGGGTGTATATGATGAGAACAGAATTCCGGGTTTCGGAATTAACATTGATGTTGAAAACGGAATGTTTCAGTATCCCGGTCTTCCCGCCGCTGTTACGGATGTAAATATAATTACCCGGATCAATAATCCGGGAAATGATGCAGACCTTACTGTGGTGGATGTAAGCAGGTTTACCATGAATGTGGCCGGTAACCCTGTCGATTTCAAGATGAATCTGCGCACTCCCGTTTCTGATCCCAATATTGATGCCCAACTGAAGGGCAGGATTGACCTGGGGCAGGTGAAAGATTTTTATCCCCTGGATGAAGGAGCGTCGCTGATTGGTTTAATCGAAAGCGACATGACTGCCAAAGGGCGTTTGTCAAGCATTGAAAACGAACGATACAACGAGTTTCTTTTTACCGGAAGGTTTTCCGTAAACAACATGAATTATGTAAGTGAAGCTTTCCCGCAAGGGGTAGAGATTTCAACCGCTGATTTACGCTTCTCGTCGCAGTTTGCTGAACTGAGAACATTCAGAACTACTATTGGAGAAAGTGATATAACTGCATCCGGTCGTATTGATAATATTCTTGGATTTGTTCTCAGTGATGAAATGCTGAGAGGTAATTTTGATGTACGTTCATCCTTTTTTAACCTGAACCAGTTTATGGCCGAAGAGCCCGAAGAAGTGCCTGATGACGAGCCAATTACCCTTTCGGCCATTGAAATACCTGCAAATATCAATTTTTTGCTGCAGGGAAATTTTGAAAAGATACTCTTTGGTGATCTCGAGATTACCAATGCCCGGGGTAATATTAGAATTGCCGATCAGGCAGCTCGCCTGGAAAACCTTCGGATGAATATGCTTGATGGAGTACTGGTGCTAAACGGATCTTATATTGCACGCGATATAACCCGCCCTGAAATTGATTTCGGGCTTAATATTTCCAATTTTGATATTCAAAAAACGTTCAACACCTTCAATACTTTCAGCGTAATAGCGCCCATAGGAGAAAGAGCACGAGGCAGGTTTTCTGCCAATTTCACATTGCGGTCGCTTCTTGATCAGAACCTTGATCCGGTGCTTAATTCGCTGGCAGGTAGCGGTAGTTTGCAGTCATCAGCTGTTACTATAGAAAACAGCCCTGCCCTGATAGGGCTGGCTGAGAACCTGAGGCTTGACATGTTTCGTAAGTTTGATGTTCGCGATATACTTATCTTTTTTGAATTTAAAGATGGTGGGGTTCAGGTAGAACCCTTCGATATCAGTTTCGGTCGATCCAGTGCCCGTATCAGCGGCACACATTCCTTCGATCAATCCATTAATTACATGATGGGTCTTGTTATTCCGCGCGCAGAGTTTGGCGGTGCTGCCAATCAGGCCCTGGATAATCTTATCAGTCAGGCAGCAGGTCGTGGTTTGAATATTACCCCATCTGAAAATGTAAATATAGGTGTTGGTATTGCCGGAACAGTAAGCGAACCCAGAATATCCATCAGTCTTGCAGAAACAGCAGGCGGATTAAGAGATCAGGTTCAGGATGCCATACAGGATGCTGTGCAAGACGTGGTTGATGAAATCCGGGATGAAGTGGACGATAGAATTGATGATGCATCGGAACAGGTAAGGGAAGAACTTGAAAGGAGAGCACAGCAGGTTGTTACTGAAGCTGAAAGGCAGGCTACCAATATTCGCCGCGAAGCCAAAAATGCTGCCGATGCCATCAGGAGCGAAGTCCGCACCAATGCCAGAAGGCTGGAGGATGAAGCCAGCGGACCCATAGCCAAAGCTGCCGCAAGAAGAACAGGTGAAGAACTAATCAGGGCAGCAGATCAAAGGGCAGGTAATCTGGAAAGGGAAGCTGACGAGCGTGCTACACAGCTGGTTCGCGAAGCCAACCATAGAGCTGACAGGATCAGAGCAGGAGAGGAATGAAAACTACAAATGCCAGCAAAACTTTCTTTACGGTCATACTATTTATGTAAATAGATTTGTAGAAAAAATCAGACTGATCAGAAGATGCTCTGATCAAAAATATCTCTTTGTGGCGGTTCTTCGTCTTCAAACCTGTCACAGTCTGTAACAATATTCATGGGAGAGAGTGGGGGTTCAAAATCACCCTGTGATATGTTAATAGACTCATCTTCATACAATCTTGTCATAAATTTGGCCCAGATGGGCAAGGCCATATTGGCACCTTGTCCAAGGGTTATGGTTCTGAAGCGAATACCGCGGTCTTCAGCTCCAACCCACACACCTGCAGCCAGATCGGGTGTAAGCCCGATAAACCATCCGTCGGAGTTATTCTGTGTAGTACCGGTTTTACCGGCAATGGGATTGTTAAGTCCGTACCGTAACCGCAGCCTTATACCAGTTCCGCTTTCTACCACACCTTTCATTAGTTCAAGCATAAGATAGGCAGTGCGCTCATTCATAGCTTCATTTTGTACCACATTGAACGACTCTACCAGGTTACCGTTGTTATCTTCAATGTGGGTAATAAAGCGCGGCTGAATATGAACGCCTTTGTTGGCAAAAGTTGCCATGGCACCTACCATTTCATTAACTGAAATATCAGGAGTACCCAGGGCAATGGCCGGAACCGGATCAAGGGGGCTTGTTATTCCAAGCCTTTCAACGAGATCGATAAGGGCGTGGGGGCTGTATCGTTTGATAAGAAATGCAGAGATATAGTTTACGGAGTTTGCCAGGGCCCATTTTAAAGTAACCATTTCGCCTTCTCTTCGGTCAGATGAGTTTTTGGGTGTCCAGACAGTTCCATCCCAAAGCTCAAAAGAAACTGGTATGTTGGGCACTTTTGAACAGGGTCCGAATTCGCCCTCACGCATGGCCAGGGTATACAGGAATGGTTTAAACGTAGAGCCTACCTGTCGTTTACTCTGGGTTACATGATCAAATTTAAAATGCTTGAAGTCAATTCCGCCCACGTAAGCTTTAACAAAACCCGTCTGTGGTTCAACTGCCATAAGTCCGGTATTGAGAAAATGTTTGTAATACCGTATGGAGTCCATAGGAGTCATGATGGTATCTTTTTCGCCTTCCCAGGTGAAAATTCTCATGCGGGCAAGTGTGTTGAAATTGAGTCGGATGGAGTCTTCAGGCATCCCTATTCGCTGCAAATAGCGGTATCTGTCGCTGCGTCGCATGGAATTATTCATAAGTTGTTGAACTTCTTCACTTGACAGATCGGCACCGAAAGGGGCATTCGGAAATCCTTTCCAGTGATCAAAAAACTCTTTCTGGAGATACCCTCCCATGTGCTCAGCCACAGCCGCCTCAGCATGTCGTTGCATGCGACTGTCGATAGTAGTATAAATTTTTAATCCGTCTTTATAAATATTGTAGTTTTCTCCGTCGGGTTTTACCCTTGTTTTTGACCATTCCGTAAGTTCATTGCGGAGGTATTCGCGGAAATAGGTTGCCGGGCCTGTATTCTGGTCCTGTATCGAAAATCTGGTCATATCAACAGGGGTTGCACGGAGCGAATCAAACTCCTGTGGGGTTATATAACCATATCTTGTCATCTGGCTCAATACTACATTTCTTCTTTGAAGTGATCTTTCGGTGTTTCTTACCGGATGATACCAGCTTGGGGCCTGCAAAAGACCTACAAGCAAGGCGGATTCTTCGGTTCTGAGCGAGTCGGGAGATGTATTGAAATAAGTTTTTGCTGCCGATTTGATACCGAAGGCATGACTGCCGAAATCAACGGTATTCAAATACATGGCAATAATTTCATCTTTGGTATAGTTGCGTTCCAGGCGGGCAGCAGTTACCCATTCCTTAAGCTTGATGATAACAAGTTGCAAAGTAGACGGACTTTCCTGACGAGGGAAAAGGTTCTTTGCCAATTGTTGTGTCAGGGTACTTCCTCCACCTGCACTTCGCTGTCCTCCGATGATGTTGCGGAAAATAACCCGCATAACACTTCTGACATCAACACCCGAATGGTTATGAAATCGTATATCTTCCGTAGCAAGAAGTGCTTTTACCAGGTTGGGTGATAAATCATCATACTCAATGTTGGAGCGGTTATGAATATAAAAAGTTCCCAGTAGTTCGCCATCGGCCGAGTAAATTTCACTGGCAAGATTGCTTTTGGGGTTTTCAAGTTCTTCAAATGAGGGCATAAATCCCCATAATCCCAGCGAGATGGTACCAAAGATCAGCAGTGCCAGAACCAAAGGCAGGAAAACGATGATCCAAAAAACTTTCAGATATTTTTTGAAGTTTCCGGGCTTTTTTTTGCTCATTATATGATGTTTTTAATATGCATTCTTCTAACGTTAAATCAGGTCTCTTATTTCTTTTCAACACGAATTCCTATGTCGGTTATCCCCTTCAGGTATTCTTCGCGCATGGCATGTTCAATGCGGAACAGATAATCTCCTTCCAGCGGAAACCATACATTGCGCCTGAAATGAAAACTATTGGTTTTAATGTTTCCGAAACCATCACCGGTCCAGTTTCCCTGCCTGTCGGAAAGAATGGTTTCTATGGTATCGCGGAAAATCCTTCCGTCAGGAAATTCGGTTTCAAAAAAGACAATAAAATTACTGTAAGGGTATTCATTATTGTTTCTGACATTAAGGTAAATGTCGTGTATTATGGTTGTGTCAGAAAAGTTGTGGGAAAAAGTAATAACATCACGATAATACCATCCATCACTATCAATGGGTTGATTTTTTTCAAAAACCACATTCGGATTGCAGGCAATGAAAAAAAAGATAAGAATTATTAACGATAAAGAATAAATCAATCGGTTTTTGATTTTTTCTGACATATTGTATGTTTTTCTTAAAGTAATATCAGGTCTGTTTTCATTGGGTCATGGTTGTTTTCCAGATCGATGAACCTGAATTTTGTGAATGAGATTTATTGTTTATTTCTTTTGGATCTGTTTTTTTTCTTTTTCCTGTTCGACGCAGTTTTTGGATTGTCGAAACGGGTAAGGCTATCTTCCTCGTACCCCTTATCGCTGGCAACAGATGTATCAGATTCAACAAAGCCGGCTTCCTGCAGCTCTTCAGGTAAAATTTTTCTGCGATTGAGTTTTTGAATTTCTTTAACCCTGTCAACTGTAAGACAAATAAAAGCAGATGGATTGTCTTTATAGGAGTACCACATCAGGTTACGCAGCACATCTGTTTTCTGATGGAATGCTTTCCCTTTTTCTGTTTCCAGCAAAATCTCCGCATCGGGTTGATCTTTAATGGCGTCGAGATAGTTGTCATTCTCATAGTTTATACAGCATTTCAGTTTGGAGCACTGGCCTGCCAGCTTCTGCGGATTAAGAGAAAGTTGCTGGGTACGGGCAGCATTGGTAGAAACGGAACGGAAATTTGTGAGCCAGGTTGAACAGCACAGTTCCCTTCCGCATGATCCGATACCTCCCAGGCGGCTGGCTTCCTGCCGCATACCTATTTGCCGCATTTCAATTCTAACATTAAACTTTTCGGCCAGCACTTTGATGAGTTCGCGAAAGTCGACCCGCTCATCGGCAGTATAATAAAAAATAGCCTTGGTTTTATCGCCCTGGTATTCCACATCGCTGATCTTCATATCGAGTTTCAAACCTGATGCGGTTTCACGCGAACCATACATGGTTTCTTCTTCCTGATTTACTGCTGCAACCCACTTTTCAATGTCAGTAACCTTAGCTTTTCTGTAAACTTTTTTAAATTCAGTAGTACGATGATCAATTTTCTTTTTTTTCAGTTGCAGGTAAACAATTTCGCCTGCAATGGTAACAATGCCGATATCATGTCCGGGCGAGGCCTCAACAGCAACAATATCCCCTTCTTCCAGTTGGATGTCATCAGGCACTTTGAAAAAGTCTTTCCGGCTGTTTTTGAATCGTACCTCAACAAAGTCGGATGCAGGGAAGTTTTTCGGAGGTTTTATATCATCCAGCCAGTTAAAAACATTGAGTTTGGTGCATGAGTGAGCGTGAAGTTCTTCCTGTCGCGTGGTATTAGGTCGGGGAGCACAACGGCAACCCCTTGATATAAAGTTGTTTTTTTCCAATTTTGTCATGTTTAATGAACTTACAAAATTAAGCAAATAAATCATTTTTTTGCTTTCATGATCCTGTGGCTTTTCAGCGAAAGGTCTGTAAAAAGTATTTTAGGATTGGCGTTCCGTTCCACATGATATATGGCTTTTGAGAACTCTTCGGTCATATTGATGGCAACCTGCGGAGTAAGTATGGTTGAGAACTTATTGATAAAATCGCGTGAATCGGGATGGATCTTTATCAAATCGCCCGCATGATAGTTAAAAAGGTTACATTGCCTGAATACTTCAAGAGCGAACGATAGTAAGGTTTTTTGTCGTTCTCTGCCCATCTTTGACAAATTATCTACATAAGCCAGGATTTCCCTTGTGTCGAATTTGTAGCACACCCTAAGCCATTCGCGTAAAAAATCGGTGTTGTTTTCCAGAATTTCTTCTGATTCCATCATATTCAGTGCCTGAAAAAAATTTCCATCGGCCAGAAATGCAATCTGATCAGCCTTTACCGGATCACAATTGTACTTGCTGATAAGTCCTTCGCGGACTTCATCATCCCTGAGTCGAGGAATTTTTACAATTTGTGCTCTTGACAATATGGTGTTAAGTATCAAATCCTGATTCTCACTTACCAACAGGAATAAGGTTTTCTCAGGGGGTTCCTCAAGAATCTTCAGTAATTTGGGTGCAGCAGCATGATAAAGCCTTTCGATCATCCAGATGACAACAACCTTAAAATCGCTTTCATAAGATTTGTAACCCAGAACTTTCACAATTTCAGTACAATCCCTTGCATTAATGATTCCCTGCTTGTTTTCAATATCAATGTCTTTGTACCAGTCATTTAGGCTTAAGTAAGGCGATTTTTGCAGAAAGGTGATCCATTGCCTGGCAAAATCTTTACCGATAAGGGGTGTACCATTTACTGTTTTTGATGGTATGGGGTAAAAAAAGTTAAGATCGGGATGGGCAAATTTGTTGTATTTCTGGCAGGACGGGCATTCACCGCAGGCATCCTCTGACCCGGGTTTTTTACAGGCCAGGTAACGGGCATAGGCTATGGCAAGGGCAAGTTTACCACTTCCCTCAGGGCCAAGGAACAACTGGGCATGGCTTACCCTGTTGTTTTTAAAATTATTGATGAGTTTTTTCTTTATATCTTCCTGACCTATAACGTCTTTGAAATACATGTTATCGGTAATTTAGTGAGTGTCAAAAATACCAACATTTACCCTAAACAAGTAATATTTAATCAATATTATGATGATAACCTTCCCTTAGTTTTGCAGGATTTAAAAGAATTTAAGCTTTGTTGAGCCAAATCATGGTTAAAAAATGCAAAAAGTTTAAAAGTTATAAACAAAAATTTGCGTTCTCAAAGGCTTATCAGGATTGAATTTCAGCTCCGCAAACGTTTGTTGTGTTGGTAAAAATACGCCATTCGTATAACAAAATTCATTATTTATAGTTACATTTGCATCGTAAATCATGACCTGACTGAGCCGGTTTTTGCAAGTAAAAAATTTTATTACCTTTGCCGGCTCATTTGCTCAGGCAAAATTTTAACATCATGAGACAACAACAATTTGTAAAAATTCTTTTGGTTGTTGCAATTCCCCTACTAATTTTCAGCGGACTGATTTTAACCAACAGTACTGTTACTGTGGAGGAAATTGTAACGGAAGAAACTTACAATCCCAATGATTTGCCGGCCATCCTTGAAAGAGGTGTGCTTAAGGCAACTACAGACTATAACTCCACCAATTATTTTGTATACCGCGGGCAACCCATGGGTTTTCACCTTGAGTTGCTTAAAATGTTTGCTCAGCATATTGGTGTTGAGTTGGAAGTCTTTGTATCGAACGACCTTAATGAAAACTTCGGCTGCCTGATGGCCGATGGAGAGTGCGATGTTATAGCAATGGATCTTACTGTAACCAGAAGCCGCAGAAGCCAGCTTGCTTTTACAGAACCCCATAGTCAAACCCGCCAGGTACTTATTCAATGCCGGCCTGACAACTGGTATAACATGCGTTCATCTGAAATTGAGGATTACCTGGTTCGGAACCAGCTTGATCTGGCAGGAAAAACTATACATGTTCAGAAAAACTCATCTCATATTATCAGACTTAATAACCTGATGGAAGAAATTGGTGATACCATTTACATTGTGGAAGTTGACCAGGAAACAGAGCAACTTATTGAAAGGGTCGCCAATGGAGAGATAGCCTATACGGTAAGCGATGAGCATGTTGCCAGGGTTAACCAAACCTATTATGCCAATATTGATACCCAAACTCCGCTGAGTTTTGCTCAAAACTTATCATGGGCAGTTCGTCATGATACTCCACTTCTTAAGGAAGCTATTGATGAGTGGATGCGCGATTTTAAACAAACTCGGCAGTACGCCAATTTGTATGGAAAATATTTCCAGAATCCGCGTAGCTCCTTTATGGCCCGCAGCCAATATCATTCATTGGGAGGAGGAAGAATATCAATTTACGACGACCACTTCAAGCGGTTTGCTGATATTATAGGATGGGACTGGCGCCTGATTGCTTCACTGGCATTTCAGGAGTCGCGCTTCAACAATGAAGCTGTTTCGTGGGCCGGCGCATTCGGTATTATGCAATTGATGCCTAATACTGCATCAATGTATAATGTTTCTGAAGGTTCTTCACCGGTTGAGAACATCCTGGCAGGTATCAAGTATCTCAACTGGATTGACAGAAGACTCCAAAACATAATTGAGGATGATGAAGAGAGAATAAAATTTGTTCTGGCATCCTATAATGTGGGAATCGGCCATGTTCTTGATGCAAGGAGACTTGCTGAGAAATACGGCAAAGATCCTGATATATGGAAAGATAACGTGGATTACTTTGTCCTCAATAAATCGAAACCCAAGTATTATCTGGATCCGGTGGTTCAGCACGGTTACGCAAGAGGTTCAGAACCGTTTCATTATGTAACAGAAATTCTTGAAAGATTCGAGCATTATAAAAATGCCCTCGATAGCTAATAATTAGTCTTTTTTCTTTAACCATAATACACAAAGCCCGTTTCTTTTTCAGAACGGGCTTTGGCCTTTTAAGTAATAATGGAGAAGGTCTGATTAATGTGCCTCGAGCCAGTTGTAGCCGGTGTTCATATCCACAACCAGATCAACATCAAGCTTAATGGCATTTTTCATGTTGTTTTCCACAATCTTTTTCAGGGTATCCAGTTCATTTTCCAATGCATCGAAAACCAATTCGTCATGTACCTGAAGGATCATCTGTGATTTAAGCTTTTTCTTTTCCATTTCTTCATGAATCCTGATCATGGCAAGTTTGATCATATCAGCTGCCGATCCCTGAATGGGGGAGTTGATCGCATTTCGCTCAGCATAACCTCTTACTGCTCCGTTGGAGCTGTTGATGTCGTTGATATACCGCCGGCGCCCCATGATGGTTTCCACATACTGATGCTCGCGGGCAAAAGCAATGGTTTCGTCCATGTATTTTTTGATACCCGGATACTGGGCAAAATAGTTTTCAATGATCTCAAAAGCTTCGCCCCTGGGAATATTGAGTCTGTCAGATAAACCGAAGGCCGATATTCCGTAAACAATTCCAAAGTTTACAGTTTTTGCTTTCCGCCGCATTTCTTTATCTACTTCATCCAGGTCAACGCCAAATACTTTGGCAGCAGTGGCGGCATGAATATCAAGCCCTTTTTTAAAAGCTTCGATCATGGCTTTGTCCTTACTAAGGGAAGCAATAATGCGTAATTCTATCTGGGAATAGTCGGCAGCCAGCAGTACATGATTTTTATCGCCCGGTACAAATGCCTTACGGATCTCTCGTCCCTGCTCAGTACGGATGGGTATATTCTGAAGATTGGGGTTGTTGGAAGAAAGACGGCCTGTTGCAGCAACTGTTTGATTGAAGGAAGCATGCAATCGACCTGTTTTTTCACTTATAAGCCTTGGAAATACATCCACATAAGTTGATTTGAGCTTGGTAAGCGACCGGTAGTCAAGAATTTTTGAAACTATTTCATGTTTGTCAACCAGCTTTGAAAGCACATCTTCGCTGGTACTGTATTGCTTGGTTTTAGTCTTTTTTGCTTTTTCAATGATTTTTAACTTGTCAAACAATATGTCGCCCAGTTGCTTGGGAGAACCAATATTGAATTTGGTTCCTGCCAGCAGGTATATTTCTTTTTCGATTAACTCAATATCTTTCTGAAGTTTCAGGGAATAATCTTCGAGTGCTTCAGTATCTATTTTTACACCATGACTCTCCATATCTGCCAGTACATAAATGAGCGGAGTTTCCATCTCATCAAAAAGCCTTGTAAGCTTGTTTTCCCTGAGCATAGGTTCAAATACTTCCCTTAGTTTTTGCGTAACATCTGCATCTTCACAGGCATATGCTGTAACTGTATCTAAAGGAATATCTCGCATACTTTTCTGATTCTTACCTTTCTTCCCAATAAGTGATTCAATACTCATGGGCCTGTAATTCAGATAAGTCTCAGAAAGTACATCCATATTATGCCGCATATCGGGTTGCAGAAGGTAATGAGCCAGCATGGTGTCAAAAAGTTTTCCGCTCACGTGAATATCATAGTTTTTCAAAACCCCGATATCGAACTTCAGATTTTGCCCGGTTTTTTCAATTTTGGGATCTTCCAGGATCCCCTTGAATTCCAGGGCCAGCTTTTGAGCTTTTTCCTGATCTTCGGGGAAGGGCACATACCAGGCTTCACCGGGTTTTATGCAAAAGGCAATCCCCACAAGCTCTGCATCAATAATATCAAGACCTGTGGTTTCCGTATCAAAGCAAAACGACCCTGACTTTTTAAGTTTATCAATCAGTTTTTTGATATCTTCTTCTTTTTCAACTGCCTTGTAATCGTTGTCTTTCATCAGTTGCTCCTTCTTTTCAAGGGCTTGCCGGGCAGGGTCTTTAAAGGCATCGGTACCCGCAAAAAGATCCATTTGCCCCTGCATCTGTTCCTTTGATGGCATGGCCTCCGGGGCTTCTTCTTTGATATGCTCAAAAACCCTTTTAGCGTATGTGCGAAATTCCAGTTCATCAAAAAGCGGTATCAATATATTGGGATCAGGGTCCTTGACTTTGAACAGGTCTTCATCCCACTCAACGGGAACATCAAGAATAATGGTAGCCAGGCTTTTTGACATCAAAGCCTGTTCAGCATTTTCTTTGAGGCTTTCGCGGCTGCGATTTTCAGCAACTTTATCCACATTTTCCAGAAGGTTTTCGACGGAACCAAATTCTGCTATGAGTTTTTTGGCTTTCTTCTCACCAATTCCGGGCACACCGGGAATATTGTCGGAAGCGTCGCCCCAAAGACCAAGAATGTCGATAAGCTGTTCAGGTCTTTCAATAGCAAACTTTTCGCATATTTCCTTCACTCCAAGAACTTCGGCACCATTACCCATGCGGGCGGGCTTATACATAAAAATATTTTCGGAAACCAACTGACCAAAGTCCTTATCAGATGTCATCATATAAACTGTAAATCCGTCCTTTTCGGCTCGTTTGGCAAGCGTTCCCACAATGTCATCAGCTTCGTAACCGGCCAGTTCCAGCATGGGAATTTTAAAACCTTCAATGAGTTTTTTGATATACGGAATGGAAGTTACGATATCTTCGGGTGTGTCTTCGCGATTGGCTTTATAAGCAGTAAAATCGGTTTGTCGTTGTGTGGGTGCAAAAGCATCAAAAGCCACGGCAATATGAGTAGGTTTTTCTTTTTTAAGTACCTCCAGCAGTGTATTGGCAAATCCGAGCACCGCAGAGGTGTTAAGTCCTTTGGAGTTTATGCGGGGATTGCGGTTAAGGGCGAAATAGGCCCGGTAAATCAGGGCCATGGCATCGAGCAGGAATAGTTTTTTCTGTTCAGGCATACATCATCATCTTTTATTTGAAAAGCCAAAGATAATGATTGACCCCGACAAATTTGTCTTTCTCAAAAAGGAATTACCGACAGTAATATTTTGTTTTCTCAGAATTTTCCGTGCTGAGTTCTTTTGATGATTTCATTCTGAAGGCTTTCGCCCAGATCATTGAAATAATCGGAATATCCGGCTACCCTTACAATAAGATCGCGGTGTTTTTCAGGATGTTTTTGTGCATCTTTCAGTGTTTCGGCATTGATAACGTTAAACTGGATATGATGGCCATCGAGCCGGAACCATGCTCGAATGTAATCGCAGATTTTTTGCAGCGCTTCATCATTTTTGAAGAATTCGGGAGCAAATTTCTGGTTGAGGAGTGTTCCTCCGGTTTTGATATGATCAATTTTGGCAGCAGAAAGAACCACAGCAGTAGGGCCGTTTATATCGCAACCCTGAACGGGACTGATGCCTTCGCTTAAAGGCTCTCCGGCAAGGCGGCCATCAGGCATGGCCCCGATTCGTTCACCAAAATACACATGGCAGGTGGTGGGTAGCATATTAATGCGAAAAACTCCACCACGGTAAGTTGGCCGGCCGTTTACAGAATTGTAAAAACTGTTGAATACATCCACTGCAAAACGGTCTGCTTTGTCATCATTATTGCCCCAATGAGGTGTGTCGTGTATTAACCGGTGACGCAACTTTTCGTGGCCTTCGAAATTTCCTGACAAAACTTCTCTGAGTTCGTCCATACTCAGGAGCTTTTCATCAAACACCCATTTTTTGATGGCCGACAGGTTGTCGGTAATTGAACCCAGACCCACACCCTGAATGTAGCTTGTATTGTATCGGGCACCACCCGCATTGTAATCGCGGGCATTGATAATGCAGTCATCCACAATTAATGACAGGAAAGGTACAGGCAAATTTTCTGCGTAAAGCTTTTCAATAATGTTGTTGCCTTTTATTTTAATGTCAATAAAGTGTTGTAGCTGTTTTTCAAAGTTTTTGTATAATTCTTCCTGATCCATAGGATCTTTTTCTATGGGTAATCCTGTAAGTTTACCATTCTCTGGATTGATGCCTCTATGAAGGGTTATTTCCAGTACCTTGTTCAGATTAAAATAACCCGATAGGGTATAAGCTTCCGTACCAAAAGCACCGGTTTCCACGCAGCCTGATGCGCCGCCATTTCGGGCATCTGTAAGTGACTTCCCCTGGCTGAGCAACTGCTGAATAATGACATCCGTATTGAAAAAGGAAGGCTGACCAAAACCGGTTTTGGTAATTTGCAAAGCCCTTTTTACAAATTGATCCGGATTTTTTTTACTGATCTGCACCATGGAACTGGGCTGCAGCAGACGCATTTCTTCAATAACATCAAGTATAAGAAAAGACAATTCGTTTACGGCATTGGAGCCATCTTCCTTAAGACCACCCAGATTGATGAGACTAAAATCGGTGTAAGTATTGCTTTCCTTTGCGGTTACTCCCATTTTGGGTGGTGACGGGTGGTTGTTGAATTTAATCCAGAAAGCCTGCAGAAGTTCGCGGGCTCTCTCTCTGGTTAATGTGCCCCTTTCAATACCTTCTCTGTAAAAGGGATACAGGTTCTGGTCAAGACGGCCGGGGCAGAATGAGTCCCAGGGGTTGAGTTCGGTGATGACCCCCAGGTGTATAAACCAGTAATGCTGCAGGGCTTCGTGGAAGTTGCGTGGGGCATTTTCAGGTACCCGATGGCAAATGGCAATCATTTCTGCCAGTTCATCCTGGCGGTGCGGGTCAGTTTCAGATTTAATCTGGACTTCCAGTGCTTCAGCATGGCGACGGGCAAAGGCAATAATGGCTCCGGCACTTATGCGCATGGCTTCCAGCTGGGCCAGCTTTGCCTGGGTTTCCGCTGAAGGATTTTGTTGTTGGATGTGTAGTTCAATGGTCTCTATCCTGCTTATGTAATCCCGCATTCCCGTTTCAAATATTTTTTTCCCGGCCACAGTATGTCCGGGTGCCCGTTGCTCCTGAAATTCGGTAAAAATTCCGGCATCGTAAGCTTGCTTCCATTCATCATTCATGGCACCAAAAAGCCTTGCGCGCTGGGTTTTCCCTTTCCAGAAAGGAATAATGATATTTTGGTAGGCATCGCGGGTTTTTTCATCAACAAAAAAGGAAACCTTCGTACGTGAATGAATGATATCAAGGTCTTCAATGGAGTGCAGGCAAATTTCGGGATAGGTGGGAGTTGCTTTGGGATGGGGTCCGCGCTCGCCCACTATTAGTTCATCTTTGCCGAGATATAGGCTTTTATTTTTAAGGATATATTCAAAGGATTTTGCCCGTTGAACAGGAACAGCATCAGATGCATCCAGCCGGTCGCGGTAAAATTCAGTTATCAGTAAAGCCCTTTCAGCCGAAAGCGAAGGATGGGCTTTCAGGCTTTTTTCTCTTAATATTTTTATTCTCGGGTTCATGGTTTTTTGGGTAAAATGTTTCTTTGAATTAACCGCCTACTGTAACCATTTCGGCTGCTGAGCCAAAGCTTTGAAGAATTTTTTCAGCTTTTTCGAGCGGGTATTCGGGCATTTCTTCCAGATCATATGGAAGGTTGAGCCTGCGGTACTTCATCCTTGCAATGGTATGGTAAGGGAGCAGATCAATTCTTTTTAATCCGGGAAGTTTTTCTATTATTTTTTTCAATCCATCAAGATTATCGGTAGTATCGGTAATGCCTTCCACCAATGGAATTCTGATGTGCAGATCGCATTTGAGAAATCTTAACTTCATCAGATTTTCAATGATTATCTGGTTATCCTTTCCTGTATGTTTTTTATGAAGATCAGGGTCTGCCAGTTTCAGGTCATATAAAAAAAGATCTGTAACGCCAGCCACTTTTTCCATGTCCTTCCAGGGAGCAAATCCTGATGTATCCACACAGGTATGGATACCATTCTGTTGTGATCTTAGCAAAACCTGGTATACAAATTCTGCCTGCGAAAGTGGTTCTCCTCCCGAGAGCGTTATACCCCCGGATGATTGCTCAAAAAAGGGTATATCTGCCACAACTTCTTCAACAATCTCATCGGCGGTATAAAAATTTCCTATGATTTCTGTTTTGGTAACGGAAAAAGTACCGGTTTTCTCATCTTTGATCCACTTAAGGGGTTTAAAACTAAAGCTTTCGGGGTTATGACACCATGAGCAACGAAGGGGGCAGCCCTTCAAAAAGACGGTTTTTCGGATGCCCGGTCCGTCATTGACAGAAAAACTGCGGATATCATATACCAAGCCCTTAATTTGCGTGTCCATAGTAAGAAAAGATTTTGAATAATCCGGTATTTGTAAAGGAAAGAAAAATTGACGACGACAATTGCTGCCACCGGTCAAAAATTAAAAGGAGAAACCTGTGTCAGCAAATCCAGCAGGAATATAAACCTTTGCCGTTGTTTCCGTAAAGGGTAGATATGAAAATGTAGTGATTCATTGTGCTTTTATTCATTACAAATATAAGGTATTTTCGGATCAAAAAAATAAGGGCTTCGCATTGAGCGAAACCCTTACCAGGTATTGGGAAGGCGATTAAATCAAAACCTTTCTTCCACCTTTTTCCAGTCAACAATGTTCCAGAATTCTTTAACGTAGTCGGGGCGTCGGTTCTGGAAGTCGAGGTAATATGCGTGTTCCCAGACATCGCAGGTAAGCAGGGGAGTGTGGCCTTCGCGCATAGGATTTTCAGCATTGGGGGTCTTTAAAATTTCCAAACCTCCGCCAACGGTTCTTACCAGCCAGGCCCAGCCTGAACCGAATTGCGTGGCGGCAGCAGCGGCAAAATCCTCTTTGAATTTCTCAAAGGAGCCAAATTTATTATTGATAGCCTTCAACAGAGAACCGTCCGGCTCCTTTTTCCCATCGGGAGACAAGCAATTCCAGTAAAACGTATGGTTCCAGACCTGGGCACCGTTGTTAAAGATTCCTCCTTCAGCCTTTTTGATGATGTCTTCCAGGCTGGCATTTTCAAATTCTGTACCTTGCACCAGTTCATTAAGCTTGTTCACATAGGTCTGATGATGTTTCCCATAATGAAAACTGATGGTTTTTTCGCTGATAACTGGCTCCAGCGCATTCATAGCATACGGTAGAGCGGGCAATGTGTGTGTCATAAGTGCTTTTTTTGAATGAAACATATTTAGCAAATTTAAATAAAATGAGTCCATATGTCAAGTTAATCATGATAATATTCCCTAAAAAACAGTGGATTTATTCCAACCTTTTGATTAATTTGTGCGTCTTAATGTTTAGATGTTCAATTTATTTCAGATGCAAAAATTAAGAATATTCTGGCCGATTATTGCCATAATCCTGGGGGTGTTTTCATCCTGCAGCAAAGATGAGCTGGCATTACCTTCTAAAGTTTATTTTCATTTTGGAATGACTCCGCACAGCGACACTGAAAATGAAGAAGGTTTTAAGAATGGATACGGTTCAGCCGGTCAGCCCGGACCTGTTAGTTTTACCATTGATAAGGGTACCCTGGTAGTTGCTGCTATTGAGTTTGATGGTAAGCGGGAGCAGGGTCAGGATGTTTATTTTATATCCGATTTTCCGACTCCGGTAGTTGCCAAACTCCATGAGGAGGGCACGCAGGCAACTGTAGATTTTGATATACCCCAGGGCATTTACAAACGAATTGATATTTCATTGCACCTGGGCAACGATCATAATGATATTCCTTTAAAACTTGAGGGTTTGTTTAACAGGCCTGGGTTAGGTCCGGTTACTATCCGGTTTGAGTATCCGTTTGATGATATCCTTACCATCCGCTCCACAGGAGGCGGAGCCAACCAGGAAATAACATTGAGAAAGGATCAGCCATCAACGGCAATGATAAGGCTGGATGCGGGTTCACTTTTCCGGCTGATAAATCCGGCGGTATTCATGAATGCCGACATTATTGTGGAAAACGGACAGAATATTCTGGAGATAAGTAACAGTAACAACCGAAATATTTTCAATCAGATAGCAGCACGAATGAATAATGCCTTTACAATTGTGTTTGAGTAAAAGTTTTTAATGGCTACTGAGTTATACAGTGAGGGAAGAATCATTGAGGGCTGCCGGAAGGGAGAAAGAGAATTCCAGGAGATGTTATACCGGCAGTATGCTCGTAAAATGTACGGTATATGTCTGAGCTATGCGGGGAGCAGACCCCTGGCTCAGGATATGTTACAGGAAGCCTTTATCAAAATATTCAAAAATATAGGCAACTTTAAAAGCGAGGGTTCTTTTGAAGGCTGGATAAGAAAAATTGTTGTAAACACAAGCATTGATATGCTCAGGCAATCGGGGAAAGAACAATTCATAGTTGAAGAATATCCCGATATGGAAATTTCCACAGGAAATGATGCTTTGCCAGAGCTTCAGCTAAAAGATCTGATGGAGTTCATTGCCAGGTTACCCAAAGGTGCGCGCATGGTTTTCAATCTTTTTGCAGTGGAAGGTTATACACACAGAGAAATTGCGCAGGAGCTTAATATATCGGAAGGAACATCAAAGTCTCAGTTTAACAGGGCACGACAACTGCTCAGAGATTGGCTGGGCGAAAAAGGTAATTAAAAACACTTATGAATATTAACGAATGGTATAAAAAAATTGTCGACTCCGGCACCGAAGCCCCTCCCGAAGCGATTTGGGACGGGGTTCAGGATCAGCTGGACGTTGATGCTGTATGGACACGGTTAGATGCCTCCCTCAGTAGCCATGCAAGGAAAAAGCGTATTGCAGCATTTGCCGTTGCTGCAACGCTTTTTCTTACCGTGTCCACATTGGGTTTATGGTATTTTTTATCGCCTTCCGGTATCGATGAATCCAAACAGGCTGCCCTGTATGTGAGCGAAACAGAAGAAAGTGAAGTTGATACAGGTGCTGCCACAAAGCCAGAAGATGAAGGTTTTACTGCTGAGGCAGAAAATGGAATTCCACCTGCCCGGACAGATATCGAAATTCCCGCAAGGGAAGTGATACAATATGCTCAGATCAGTCCTCTTAAGGATGTTCAACCCGGCGAAGCATCATTTGAAGAAGAAGTTACCAGGTCGCAGCCGTTACCTTTGCTTGCAGCCCATATGCAATTGGATGCCGATCAAAGCAATTCGTTGAATTTCAGATCTTCATTTGCGGGAAAAGATGATTTCTTGTCATTTCGGGTTAATGAAATCAGGGCGGATAACCTTCTTTCATCTGTTTACATTGGATTTACAGGGCAGTTGGCCAATACCTGGATGCTTAATGATAAAACTTTTACGGGCCTTAAAAGTGATGAACTGACTTTTACCGACCCGTCTTTTGGAAGTAACCTGGGTATGCAGATAGGAGCGGGACTAACCCAACGCCTGGGGTTAAGAGCTGAAATAATGTTGCTTAACCGCAACCGGCAAATATACAGGGAGTATATCAATGGAAATTTTGTAACCAACGATATCACTCTGGATTATTATTCCCTGAAGCTGATGGCCCGGTTTAATGCAGGAAATCATGCTCGTCCGCATTATTTTCTGGCAGGTGCCTACACCGGTTTCATGCAACAGGCCACACAAACTATTAATGGTATTTCCCGTTACGTGGATAATGAATATGAGAACCTTGATTATGGACTGATTTTCGGTTACGAATACCCGTTTCCTCTTACCGGGCATCTTACTTTCACACCAGGACTGTTTGCACAAATGGGGTTGAATAACGTTTTTTCAGGTAATGAAAGAATGCCGGACTTTCTGAACCGAACCCATAATGCATCCCTGAATTTATCTTTTGCTATTTCTTATTCTTTTTATTGATCCCATTCCAACCCTTTTCTTTCTTTCACCGTCTTATGGATATAAGCGTAATATTGTTTAACCAAAAACTTTGAATTATGATTAAGAAACTCAGTTTAATTTTATCTTTTGCAGCTATCATGATATTTATTTTTTCAGCTTGCGAAAAAGATCCGTCGTCCAACGACATGGATGGAAAAGGAACTCTAAAACTTTCCATAACCGACTCACCTATTGATACAGATGGAATAACCGGTGTATATATCACATTTATTGATGTAAAGTATCATACTCCGGATGATGATGAATGGTACAGCTTTGAAGATTTTGAAGGACCGCAGACCTACAATCTTCTTGACCTTACCCGCGGTGAAACAGATCTGCTTGGATTCTTTGAACTTCAAGCCGGAACCTATACTCAGTTAAGATTCATGCTGGAGGCACCCACCATGGGTGGTGGTAACCATTCAAACCCCGGCTGCTGGCTTGAGTTTGAAGATGGATCAGAAGTACCGCTATTTGTTCCCAGCGGAGCCCAGTCAGGCTATAAAGCAGTAGGCCAGTTTACTGTACCTTCAAACGGTACGGTTTCAGTAACAGCCGATTTTGATGTGCGTAAGTCAGTTGTAAAGGCGGGTAATTCGGGTAAATATATCCTGAAGCCTACCATTCGCCTTATTGTTGACGATCAGGCAGGTGCCATTGCAGGTGAAGTTTTCAACATTCAGGAAGACCATCAGATCCTAATTTATGCCTACGAAGAAGGTACCTACACTGAAGATGAAGCAGCCGATCCTGAACCCGAAACACCACGTTTCCCCAATGCTGTTGTGAGCGACCCCGTTGATGAGGACGGACACTACTTTCTGGCTTTCCTGGCACCTGTGTCGTACGATCTCGTAATTGTACTCTATCTCGATGGCGAATTCAGCCAGGTATTGGGGTTGGTTGAAGGAATAATGGTTGAACCCAGTCTTGTTACCACGGTAGATATTGATCTGGATGATTATTATCAGGAAGATGATGATAATGGCAACAGCGACGACAACGATGATGGCAACGGTGACGACAACGGAGATGACAACGGCAACGGCGATGATGACGATGAATAGATTCTTTTCCCAATAAAACCTTAAACTTTCTTCAGGCCGGCTTCTGCAAAAAACAGCAGAAGCCGGTTCTGTTTTATATCAGCCTCCCACCCCGATTTTTTATAAGTTTTAACTATCTTAGTACCCGTTTTTTTAACCGGGATTTTTTGGGTTATTAATTGAGTTTATTAAACCTGGAACTACCGGCAATCAATCAGTTCTAAAAAGTTGGATTTATGATTAAAAAGATTTCCTCAGGCATCGGAATTTTATTTCTGGCAATATTTTTCATTTCATGTGGCCCATCATCTGAAGAAAAACGACAGCAGGAGATAGAAGACAGCATCCAGCTGGAAAAAGACCGTCGCGAATTGCTTGAGAGAGCAGGGCGATTATTTGAAACGCCATCTGATACGCTCAGCGAAACTGCTGATGGCGACTCGATCTGATAGAGAAACCTAACACAAAATCAAATTGAATTATTTTGCAAGAATCAGTCTGCGCAGGCTTGCCAGGGAAAAACTTTATACTGTTATCAATATAACAGGATTGGCCCTGGGCATGGCCAGTGCGGTGCTGATCTTGCTGTTTCTGCGCTTTGAGACCACATACGATAACTGGCATACCCACAAGAATGATATTTACAGGCTGGGTATAGAAATGCAGATTTTTGATCAGCAACAAAACTTTGCAGTGAGCAGTGCAGGTTTGGCTCCGCTGATGGTCAATGAGTTTTCAGAACTTCAATCTTATGTCAGGGTTTTTCATGTCCATTATTTTCTCAGAGATATAGTTTACAGGTATAACGACCGGTTTTTTTATGATTCAGATGTCTTTGCCGTTGATTCCACGTTTTTTGATTTCTTTACGTATGATTTTCTGGAAGGAAATCCCCGGAATGTTCTTGCAGCTCCATTTTCAATTGTACTTACCCGTAGTATGGCAAATGAAATCTTCGGAAATTCAAATGCTGTCGGAAAAAAACTTTGGGTGAAAAATACCGGCTTTTTTACCGTAACAGCCGTGGTTGAAGATTCACCCCTTAATACCCATTTTCATTTTAATGCATTGATTTCTGTTTCCACACTCTATGAACTGGATCAGATGTTCGAACAGGCATTTGGCAGGGGTGTGCACTGGTCGCATTTTGAAAATACTCTCGGTAGTTTGATCGTGTGGTCGTATATAATGACCAATGAAGACTTTGATCCCGATGATTTTCTGGAGAATCACTGGCCTGACTTTCATGAGAAACATATTACTGAACTTATCGAGAAGCATCAGATTGATTTGAAGCCTGTTTTTCAGCAGCTTACATCCATACATATCGACGAAGATATGCTCTATGACCGAAGCAAGGAAAAGGCTCATATACAGACAATGAACCGCCAGCTTGTGAGGGTATTTTTTGTTATAGCTATATTCCTGCTTTTGGTTGCCGCCATCAATTATACCAATATTCTTATCAGCCATTTTAACAAAAGGAAAAAGGAAATGGCAATAATAAAGGTTCTTGGAAGTGGAAGCAGGCAGTTATTTGCAGGTTTTTTTGTGGAATCATTTGTAACTGCGCTGGTAAGTTTGTTCATAGCTCTGTTTATGGTTGAGTTGATCATTCCTTTTATCAATGATTTTCTGGGATTGGATTTAAAACTCAGGATTGCAGATGATTATATGATTGGGGTTATTATCTTTTCTGTTTTCTTTTTAACATCATTTCTGGCAGGATTATTTCCGGCGGTTTATTTTGCTCAAATTTCCACAATCAATTTGCTTATGCAGCGGATGCGTGCCGGTAGAAAATCAATATTATTGAAAAAGGTTTTGGTTACAATTCAGTTCACGATTTCGGCCTTTATGATTTCGGCATCGTTTGTTGCCTATCAGCAAATGAATTATATGCAGCGGATGGATCCGGGTTACGAATATCAAAACATTGCCGTGCTGGAGATACATGATAATGATATCAGGTCGAATTTAAATCTTCTTGACAGTCTTTTCCTTGAAAACCCCAAAATCGAAAAAACTGCATCAAGCAACTACATTTTCAGTAGTCTTCCCATTAAACATACTGCGTTATTTGAAAAGGACAATCAGCAAACCGTAAGATCTTTCAACACCATTCAGACCACAGGAAAGTATCTTGAACTTATGGGTGTAAAAATATTTGCCGGTGATAAAAAAATCAATCCTGAAATTCTTGATAAAACCAATGGAGTTTTTGTAAACCGCGCTTTTGTGGATTCGATGGGTTATGATGACCCCATCGGAAAAATTATAACCACACACTTCCAGTTCCTTGAAGGTCGTTTGCGTGCCAACAGACCTATTGCCGGTGTAATGGATGATTTTCATTACGCAGCTTTACACGAGCCGGTTGAACCGCTGATTGTTATGGGCATGCGATCTCTTCCCAATTACTATATTGTCAGATTTTACAAAAGTGACAGAGCAGAACAGCTGAATATTATTCACTCGGTTTGGGATCAGTTTGACCCTTATTACCCTGCAGAATTCTATTTTCTTGAAGATATTATTGAAGATTTCTTTATAAAACAAAGCAATCTGAGCCGTTTCTTCGGATACTTTGCCTGGTTATGCGTTCTGATTTCATTCCTTGGGGTGTTTGGTATTACTGCCTATAATATGGAGCAACGAACGGTTGAAATTGGCATCCGGAAAGTTATGGGTGCAGGTTGGCTGGATATTTTTTCAACCTTTTTCAATGATTATTTAATTTTGCTCATAATCGCCTGCATATCAGGAGTTGCTATAAGTTACAAACTGCTCGGGCAATGGCTTGCCGGATTTGAATACGCAGTAAAAATCAGTTTTTTACCTTTTCTGATTGCCATTATTATGGTTACGATAACAGTTTGGCTGGCCATTGGTATCCATGCACTTCGCACCATGTATATCAACCCGTCAAAGGCCCTGAAGTGCGAATGAATTAAGGAAGTAAACGTTTGTCCGATTTCGCACATAACTGTACGAAATTAACCATTCTTCTCTTTCATGAGTGGCAAGTAATTTCTGCAAAGTACTTATAGACAGCTCATTGATGTTCTTTGCATGATGTTTGGTTAATTACTCCGGTATTTAATCAAAAACGGCAATAATGCAATTCCTTACAAGTGTTATTTTTTTATTGGTCCTTTTGATCAGCTTTTTCCTTGCCCTGGTTTTTAAAAAGTAAGGAAAAAGTTTCAAAACCCAACTTATGGCCTTGTTTCCATTGGAACAATTGTTTTTAGGTAATAGAAGTTAAATTCACTTTTAATGTCCTGTCATGAGAGAAATTGTCATTTTAATTCCAGAAATTGATGCACAGCAGAATGTTGAAATCGATGTGCGAATCAACGGTCGCAAACGCACACTCAAGTATAAGGTTGAAATAGTTGAGTGGGAAGGATGCGACCCGGCCGATGACAGGGTATCTGTACTCAGGCGAAAAATTGCCAATTACGATAAAAACTGGCAATTGATGGAAATAGGAGCTCCCACCGGCAAGCAAATACCTTTGATTTTCAGGCAGCGGAAGATAGAAGAAAGCACAGAATACTGATAAAATCCTTAACCCGCCTGAAAAAAATGTACATGTGGTAGTTTGTCGGTATTTTACCAAATTATTCTAACTTTGGGTAAACCCAAAACATCTTCCACATGGCAAAAGCTAAGAAGTTTGGTGCGTTCAGCGGTGTATTTACCCCCTCTATTCTAACCATATTAGGTGTTATTATGTATCTGCGTTTGCCCTGGATTGTAGGGCAGGCCGGACTATGGGCAACCATTGGCATAATACTCGTAGCGCATATAATTTCATTTACTACCAGTTTAAGTGTAGCATCAATAGCTACAGATAAAAAAGTGGAAACCGGGGGTACCTATTACATGATATCCCGTAGCCTGGGTTTGCCGATCGGGGGTACATTGGGCCTTGCACTTTTCGCAGGTCTTTCATTTAGTGTGAGCCTTTATTTGATTGGTTTTGCAGAAGTAACACTGAATTATTTCGGTTTCGAAGCCACCATAAATAATGTAAGAATTGCCGGCACCATTGCATTGGTTTTGCTTACCATTCTTACTTTTATCAGTACATCACTTGCCATTAAAACCCAGTACATTATCCTGGCAGCACTTATTCTGTCTTTGATATCCGTATTCCTTGGAAGCCATGAGTTTGACCCCAATCGTCCGTTAATAGCACCAATGGATGGGGCACTCCCATGGATTGCATTGTTTGCCATCTTTTTTCCTGCTGTAACAGGTTTTGAGGCGGGTGTTTCCATGTCGGGTGATTTGAAGGATCCTCGAAAGAATATCCCATACGGTACCATCGGCGCGGTTTTGGTTGGATTGCTCGTATACCTGGGTCTTGTATTCTTCTTATCCCATACTGTAGAGCGCGATTTGCTGGCCAACGATCCCAACGTACTTTTTCAGATAGCACTGGTGCCGCAACTGGTTGTAGTTGGTATTATGGGTGCCACACTTTCGTCAGCACTGGGAAGCATCTTAGGGGCACCACGCATTTTGCAGGCTACAGCCATTGACCGTATTGCTCCTTCGGTTTTGGGAAAAGGCTTCGGTGCCTCAAATGAACCCCGCAATGCGCTGATCTTTACATTTGTAATTGCCCTTTCGGGAATCCTTATCGGTGAGCTTAATGTCATAGCACGTATTGTTACCATTTTCTTTATCATCACTTACGGATTTCTCAACATTACCTATGCAGTTGAAAGCTGGGCAGGAACTGATTTTCGTCCCAGTTTTAAAATCCCCGGTATAATAAGCATAATTGGAGCAGTAGCTTGTATTGTTGTGATGATTCAACTTGACATTGTTGCCATGATAGGCGCTTCGCTGGTACTGATCGGAGTTTTTCTTTTTCTGAAACGCCGGGAACTAACCTTACAAACAGGAGATACCTGGACCAGTGTATGGGCATCGCTGGTAAAAACCGGTCTCGGAAAACTTACCACAGGCAGTCACAAGCCACGCAACTGGCGGCCCAATATTATTCTTTTCAGTGGTGGAGTAAAACAACGCCCTTACCTTATAGAAATGGGTAAAGCCCTTGTAGGGAAGCTGGGGATATTCACCAACTTTGAACTGATTGAAAGCAGGGATGAAAAAAATCTTTTTAGCAAAAACCAGCAAATCATAGCCGAAGAAGCCCATGATCGCACGGGTGTTTTTACCAGACGGCATGTTTGTCGTGATATTTATGAAGGGATTGAATCCGTTTCAAAAATTTATGGGTTTTCCGGATTTGAACCCAACACTATTTTAATGGGTTGGCCCAAAAACACAAGAAATCCTGAAGCATTAGCGAAACTTGTAAATTCCTTCAAAAAACTTGACTATAACCAGGTTTTTCTCAATTATGATAAAGAGTCAGGATTTGGCCAAATGAAGCAAATCGACATCTGGTGGAGCGGAAAGGGCAGGAATATCAGTCTGGCATTGGCCCTGATGCGTTTTATTACCTCTGCCAATGAGTGGCGACATGCACGTATTAGAATCATGGTTGTCAATCAAAATTCAAATCTTACTGACAGATATTATGAATTAATTAACCAACTGCTGGATAACCAGCGCGTTAAAGCAGATGTGAAGGTAATCAATAATAGTGTTGAGCAGTTGCCCGTGTCGGAGATCATGCGCTCAGAATCCATCGATACGGATCTTACCTTGTTGGAACTGGGTGATAAAGACGAAGATTTTTTTGAGCAAATAAATAAACTGATAACAGGGCTTAAAACCACAATGATTATTCGGGCATCATCGGGCTTTGATGAACTGGCGGTTGTTAAAAAGGAAGTTGACGAGAAATTAACCGAGCCTGAAGATGTTGATAAACCGGGATTTAACATTTCAGAAAAAATCCGGCTTGCCCAGTGGGAAATCATTGCCAACGAGGTTTTTAATATTTCAAACAACCTCGAACGTATAACAGCCAAATTTTACAAGGAAGGCTTTGATCAGGCTTTTGCCAAAATACTAACTTACCAGGATGAGCTCCGAAGTATAGTATCAAAAACCACTGAACACCTTGATGGAGCTATCAGACTTGAAAATCCGGATGATAAAAAAACAGAATTTCTCCGGATACTTAATGATTTTTCCTTCAGGGCACAAAAAAGCATCAAGGGCTTCAAAAATGACGTACTTGCATCTCAGAAAGACAGCCTGCACACAAATACGATCAGGTACTTTGAAGATCTGGATAAATATCTTCAGGAAATGCCTGCCCATATTCGAATAAAATATAACTGGAAAGAGTTCCGGTTGCTGAAAGCTGATTCTTTTATTACCGGTCTGTTCAAGATATGGAAACTTTTAGTTGCACGCATATCAGGTCAACCGGCGGTTTATAAAATAAAAGTAGAACGTGCCGCAAAGTATTTTCTTTTTCATAAACGTCTTATAACCCAAAAGGATATTTATTATCAATTTTCACTTCACACATATGAATATATTGTGGAGATCAGGAAAATACTTTCCGACCTATATGAGTTGATCGAAAAAGGCAGAAGTGATTCTGCAGATAAAGAAAAGCTAAAAAACATCATCCAGATGGAAAGGGATAGGTTTAATGCATCCATTACTCTGCAGGAAGAAAAAACAGGGAATTTCTTTCGCAGTATCGGAAATACACTGGAGAGAGACCTGGTTGATGATCTGCAGATGTTTAATGATCTTCTGGAAAGACCCGGATCTAATTTTTTAAGCAAGCCATTCCCGAAAGCGTATAAGAAAGATACTGAATTACTCGATTATATTTCTTCATACCCGGAGACCTGGTACACCAACATCAATTTGCTGATCAATAAAATCTACCTGGATTTTTATTTGAATTCACTCAAAAACAGGATAGAAGCAAAAATCAATAAATATAATTTTGACTTTCAAACAACTCTGAGATCTTCTGTTTTACAGCCTCTTGATGAATTGAAAAAACAGCTTGAAATATTTGCTAAATCCGGAGTTTCAGCTAAAAAACCTGAGCCTTCCAAATTCCTGAATGTCGACTTTGATGAACATTACAATGATCTGTATAATGAAATTACAGCTTTGTTCGCAGAAATTCCGGTTGAGATGTCCATTGCGGGAGAAGACCTTTCAGAGAAACTTGAAGAAAGCGATTTTGGTGAAACAGACGAAATAGTTGTGAGTTTGAGAAAAACCGTCGAGTTTTCCCTTGCATCTGAACTCATTGACTTTGCCAAGAAACAGGGACTTGAGGCTTCAGCCTCACTGGCAAAATCTGTAACCGGGATAAAGGATGTAATCAGGTTGATAAATTTCAACTTTTTTGATGAAAGTGATGAAGATCCGCAAAGCCTGGACGAAAAGAAAAGACTGGCTGAAGATTTTAAAAAGAAAATTGATCAGCAGGAAATTGCAATCAGCAATATTTTTTCAGGCTACCGTGAAACTTTCCGAAAAGGATTGAAAAATGCTTTTGCTCCGCTTTCGGCTAGTATTATTGCCAAAACATCAGGAACTATCGAAAGAAAATTTAAATCATCGAAAACCCAACAGGCATGGACCCGGTATGCGGCATGGTTAAAGATATTTTCCGTTAGTGTGCAACAGCAGTTTGTTAAACTGATTTATTCCAAAAGCGAAAGTATTCTCTGGATGGGTCGAATGGAAAAACCGGCTTTACAAGCCGGGCTTTTCAATGAAGATGTATACGCCTTTCTTGAAGAATACTCTCCATCAGAGCAGATTCTCAGGCAACTGCCCTTTTATTACAGCAAATTGTTCAGCGGCCAGTCAGGCATTGGCGATGATTTCTGGGTGGGAATGGAAGAAGAAGTTACCAAAGCATCAACAGCCATCAGGAGATTTAAAAACGGACAACCGGGATGCCTTATCGTTACCGGTGACAGAAATTCGGGCAAAACCGGGTTGTGCAAATATGTTTCACGAAAATTTTTCCAACCCGCACAAATACACAACATCAGAGCTCCGCGTGAATGTTCCGCTGATGTTCAACTCTTTGAACATACTTTATTAAAGACCATGTCTGCATATCACCAGGATATTGATACTTCACTGAGTGATCTGCAGGAACCCAACGTTTTTATTATCAATGATCTTGAATTATGGTGGGAAAGAAAAAGTAATGGTACTATTGTGGTAGAAAGACTCATGAACCTCATCAGGACACACCATAAAAAAGTGTTATTTGTTATCAATCTGAATATTCATTCACTTAAACTTTTAAACCAGCTTACGGGATTGCAGTCCACGGCTTTAGGCCATGTGGTTTGTACAGGTTTTGATGCCAGGGAGTTGCAGGAATTGATAATGCTCAGACACCGGGCAGGGGGAATGAGTTTTACCCTCAATAAAAAACATGAAACCGAGTTGAGTGCCTGGGAATACGCCAGCCTTTTCAATCGCTTTTTCGACATAAGTCAGGGCAATCCCGGTGTTACAATCAACTTGTGGCTGGCATCTATTAAAAAGGTTAGTGGAAAAACCATCTATATTCATAAACCCGCTTCGCCCGATTTGCAATTCCTTGATAAACTTTCCAGGGAGCATATTTTTTATCTGGTTCAGTTTGTATATCATTTGAGGCTTTCAGTTGACGGGCTGAAGGAGATACTGCAAAGTGAGAGAGAAATCACCGCAAACAGGATTATGAACTTATGGCAATCAGGAATACTTGTTGAGAAATTTCCGGGAGTTTACTCCATAAATCCTGCATTGCACCAGCCACTGGTTTGGAAAATGAAGGAGCTGAAACTTATTTGAAGTTTATCTTTTTTGTTTTGTTTTGTATGAAAATTCACCATGGTAAAAGATTCGTGTTCATAAAAATTGCTGAAATATGGAAATTATTATCACCATAATTGTAGCCATTGCTCTTGTTTTATTGCTAAGAGGAGGTCGTTATTTTCTTAATCTTGCCGCCCGCAATAAGCAATATCATTCGTATGTATTACGAATATTTCCCTGGGTGGAAGTGATCCTGTGGTTTGTTTTCATTTACTGGGCCATTACTGTTCATTTCGGTAATACCGGAATTTATCGTGTATTGTCGGGCAGTATGGCTATCGCTTTTGTCCTTTTGTTTGGATGGTTTGTGTTGCGCGACTTTTTTGCAGGTGCGGTTTTACGTGCCGGCCAGGAACTGGAGCCCGGCATGTTTATCAAAACCGAAAATTTTTCAGGTTCAATCCTATCTCTTGGTTATATTACAATGGAAATACGTGCAGGAGATGGTGAGAAACTTATTGTCCCCTACAGCCGGCTTGCAGGAAAACAAATTACCAAAATGGCAGCACACGGGCGGGGAAAAAGCCAGACCATTAAACTGGAAATACACCAGAAGCATGGAGCTCAAAATATTCAGAAATCCTTGAAAAGAAAAGTTCTTGAGCTACCATGGATCATTGCGGGAGAAGAAATAAAAGTAAGTCTTATGCCTGTTGATGATAGTTATGTAGCTGAGATCTCCTTTCAATCTATGAAAGAAGATATGCTTCCGGCAACTCAGGAGGCTTTGAGAGAGTTTGTCAGTAAAGAGTTTTCCCGGGATTAATTCATACGCATATCGATAACTCTGCCATCCTGAAATGTTACGCGTCGGATTCGGTTTCCTTCAGTATCCCAGATGGTCCAGCGACCTTGTTTTACACCATCGACATATTGCCCTTCTTCGCGTTTGCGACTATTTTCATAATATGAAATAAATTTCCCATGCATTCGATTTTCCTTAAATCCCTGTTCACTGATTTTGCGGCCGAACTGATCGTAAAAAACCCAGTGACCCTGTTTCATATTTGCTTCATAAGGGCCTTCTTCCATTATGTTACCATTGGTATAATATTGTGTAAAGAAACCATGTAACAAACCATTCTGGTAATGGGCTACCCGTTGAAGATTTCCGTTCTCCAGCCAGTGTGTTGATTTTCCATGCCTGACTTCGCCTTCCTGGGCAGGGTCATAGATGTAATTAATCTCGTATCGTTTTCTGCCGTTTTCGTGCCAGCCGGTCCATAATCCATCCATGCGGGCCTGGTTAAAAGGGCCCTGATCTTTCATCTGGCCGCTTTCATACCAGCTTGTCCAAATGCCATGCTCTACATCATTTACAAAGGGGCCTTCATGACTTTTTCTGCCCGATTCAAACCATACGGTCCAGAGTCCGTTACGTTTACCGTTTTCAAAATTGCCCTGGCGAAGTTTTTCGCCCGTGGTATAAAAGTAGGTCCATGTGCCTTCCTGCAATCCTTTCACAAAATCGCCTGTGCTTGCCTTATTGCCGTTGGGGAAGTAATACACCCAGGTACTGTCCTGCAGGTCGTTAATGGAGTTGCCTTCCATGTCAAGGTTTCCGTTATCGAACCACCAGCTGGCAAAACCATGCAGTTTATTGTCTTTATATATGCCTTCAAATTCTTTCTCTCCATTGGGGTGGTAGCGTCTTGACGGGCCATTTCGTCGGTCCTGTTCAAAGTGAGTTACTTCTTTGGGCGATCCATCTTCATAATAAAATTCCCATTCTCCATGATTTTTTCCGTTTTTTACAGGACCCTGCATTTCCGGTTTGCCATTAGGATACCAGGTTTTGCTATATCCATCCCCATATTCCAGTTGTGCCCATTGCCGGCCATCTTCGTACCAGAATAACCAGAGGCCTTTTTTCTCATCTTTTTCATATAAGCCTTCCGACCAGATTTGACCCGATTGGTAATAGTAGCAATACTGGCCTTCTTTCCGGTCATCGATTCGTTTACCGCTTTCGCGGATCCTTCCGTTGGGATAAAAAACTTCATATGCAAAAGTGTCGTAATTGTAGGTTTCTTCCGGTTGCCCTGTTAAAGTATAAAACTGCCAGAAACCGATTCGGGAATCACTATCATATTCGCCTTCAGCCTGCTTTTGACCATTTTCGTAATAGTACATCCAGTTACCTGTTTTACCTTCGTTATCCCATGAACCGGTTTCTTTTATGGCTTCATCGGCGTAATAGCCGGTGTACCATCCTTCATCATAATCAATTTCAGTGATCTTTATTTCTTCAGCATTAAAAAATTCCCACTTGCCGATACGTTTTCCCATATCGTAATTTCCACGTTCGCGCAAAACCTGATCCTGATCATAGTATTGCCATAAGCCGTTTTTCTCCCCTTCAATGTAAGGGCCTTCGCCCATCAATTCACCATCCTGAAGGCGAACCGATGGTGTTTGTGCGTAAGTAAAAGAATTACTACCCAACACAAAGAGCATCATGCTCAGAAAAATAATAAAGGAAAAAAATCCGGGATTCTTTTGCATTTTTATGAAAATTAAGGTTTTACACAGTAACGTTATACCGGGTGTAAAATTATGAAAGCATGATCAATAAAAAAAGCAAAAGCAGGGGAATGGGATTTTTAAAAAACAGTATATTTACTTTTAATGCTTCCATGAACAACCCTTGGTTGAATTCGTTTCTTTTTTAATGATAATTAAAAAATGAAACCGTCACTACTGTTATTCATTCTGTTACTGAATTGCTCTGCAATTTTTGTCGGAAAGGCACAAGCTGAGGAATTTTTGGTGGGTAATTTACAGATAACTTTTATCGACCCCGACAGGAATAACCGTCCCATTTTAACGGAGATCTATTATCCGGTTACCGAATCGGGTGAGCCTGCTCCTGGAAGTTTCCCCTTACTTATTTTCGGCCATGGTTTTTTGATGACCTGGAGTGCTTATGAAAACCTGTGGACGCATTTCGTTTCTCACGGCTATGTCATGGCTTTTCCACGCACAGAAGGTGGTTTTAGCCCAAACCATCAGGATTTTGCACTGGATATCGCATTTCTGGCATCTGCCATTCAGGTACTGAATGATGATTCAGATTCTCCGTTGTACCACACCTTAAATAGTCGCACAGCCGCCATGGGGCATTCCATGGGTGGCGGAGCTGCAATACTTGCCACATCCTACAGCAACCATATTGATGTGTACCTGGGTCTGGCCCCTGCCGAAACCAATCCATCTGCCATTTCAGCCGCACAAATTATTACTCAACCTGCACTTATTATTTCAGGAAGCGCTGATGATGTAACTCCAGAATCAACACATCAGATCCCGATTTACGAAGCCCTTGCCACAGAATCGCGAAGTCTTGTAAGTATTACAGGCGGCGGACATTGCTATTTTGCCAATTTTAATTTTTATTGCAATCTGGGTGAGTCAGGAACATCGGGTAATATCACTTTAACCCGCGAAGAGCAGCAGCAAACCACAGCCGATATTACCACTCCCTGGTTAGACTTTTTTCTGAAAGATAATTGTGAAAGTTGGGATGAGCTTCAGGACTCGCTTCAAAATTCATCCCGGATTACATTTATGCAAAATACTATCATTGGGAAACCGGAAATCATTTTGCAGGGTGATACCCTTTACAGCACGAAAGCTTACAGCTATCAATGGTTTATGGATGGTGAGCCCATTACCGGAGCAGAAGAAGCTTTCCTGATTCCGGAAATTTCCGGTAATTACCAGGTAGAAACTAACTATTTTAATGCATGTAAATGGATGTCAGATGCATTACAGGTTGAAATGCCGACTTCAGTTTCCGGTTTAACAGATTCAGATATCCGGGTTTATCCAAACCCGGCAAGCGAAATAATTTTCATTAAAATGCCATCCCATCATGTTTTTTCAGAAGTTCAACTGCTTTCGTTAAATGGCGCGATTCAACTGAACCTGAAAATCAAAACCGGGCAGGACTTCAACCTAAATGTTTCTGCCTTGCAACCAGGATACTACATTCTGCAATTTTTTGGTGAAGGAAAGGAGATCGTCAGGAAAGTAATGGTGAAGTAATCATTTAAATGCCTTTTTTCAAATCTGAAAACTCTTCCTCATTCAGCAAATTTTTATAGCTTCGCTTCAAATTGAAGCATTGATGGAAATCCGCCCCTTTCTCGTATACAAATCTTCTGCCGGTAGTGGTAAAACCTATACCCTGGTAAAAGAGTACCTGAAAATTATTTTAAAGGAACCCCAAAAGATCCGCAACATACTGGCCATCACTTTTACCAATGCCGCAGCAGCAGAAATGAAGGAGCGCGTCATTGAAGCGTTGGGCGATCTTTCGGCTTTGGCCGGAAAAGACGAAAGCCAGTGGAAAGGGAAGGGGAGAGGACTGCTCGACATAATCAGGAGTGAAACTGAATTGCAGCCTTTCGAAATCATCAGAAGAGCACAACAGGCTCTCACACTCATACTTCACAATTACGGAGATTTCAGCATCAGTACCATCGATAGTTTTGTGCATCGCGTTATCCGGAGCTTTGCCTTCGACCTGCGGTTGCCCCTGAATTTCGATGTGGAACTCGACCAGGCACAACTGCTCCGGCAGGCAGTGGATATCCTTGTCAGCCGGGCCGGCAGCGACCCTGCACTAACGCGCTTGCTGGTGCAGTTTATCGAACATCGCACCGATCAGGAGAAAAGCCATTACATCGAATACGATATTATTAATATGGCAAACAACCTGATGGATGAGAAGGGGTCTGTTTATGTGGAAAGACTTAAGTCGATTGGTCTGGATGAGTTCGGACGCATTCACAGGGAACTGGAAAAACGCATCAGTGTATTTGAAAAATCGGTTTCGGAAATTGCAAAAAATGGATTGAAACTGATACAAACTTCAGGGATTGAACTGGATATGTTTTACCGTGGCAAAACCGGCATTGGGACCTGGTTCCATGTGCTTGCCGAAGGTCAGGTTGAAAACAGAATCCAGCCCAACAGCTATGTGATAACCACGATAGAAGATGATAAATGGACAGCCGGAAAAGCTGATGCAGCAGCGGTGGCAGCCATTGATAGCATCAAGCCTGATTTGAAAGATCTTTTTTACCGGATACAGGATGTTGCAGAGAAAGGTCTTGATATTTACAAATTGCAGAAACTCGTAAAGCAAAATCTTTTTCCCATGGCTGTTTTGAGTGAGCTGGAAAAAGTGATTGATGAAATAAAATCTGAAAATTCCGTATTGCCCATTTCAGATTTCAACAAAAGAATTTCGGAAATTGTGGCTGTGGAAACGGCTCCTTTTATTTATGAGCGTATCGGGGAGCGGTTTCAACACTATATGATTGATGAGTTCCAGGATACATCAGGTTTGCAGTGGCAAAATCTTTTGCCTTTGGTTGACAATTCCCTCGCATCGGGCAACATGAACCTGGTGGTGGGCGATGGCAAACAAGCTATCTATCGCTGGCGAAACGGCGATGTGGAGCAGTTTGCATACCTGCCGGAAATTCCCAAAAGCATCCAGGCCCAAGCCCGCGACCACTGGCAGGCAACTCTCGAACGCAATTACCAGGAACAGGCACTTGACACCAACTACCGCTCACGGCAGGAAATCATTCAGTTTAACAACAGTTTTTTTGAATTTGCCAAAAGCCTTCTGCCTCCCGGACTGGATAAAATTTATGTAGGACAGGAACAGAAATACAGAGAAGACAAACCCGGCGGATTTATACATATGGAGTTTGTAAACCCTGAAAGTGAAGACGATGAATTGTCATACCAGGAGCTTACCCGTATGCGCATTCTCGAAACCATACAGGATCTGCAGTTCAAAGGGCACCCGCTCAATGATATTACCATTCTCTGTCGTGCCAACGCCCAGGCGAGTGCTATTGCAAGGTTTTTACTGGAAAACGGGTTGAATGTTATTTCATCCGAATCTTTGCTTTTAAGCCAGTCGCCTAAGGTAAATTTCATGATTAGTGTAATGAAATTGATTAATAATCCGGCTGATCATACCTGTTATGTTGAGTTCTTGCAGTTCCTGGTCAAAAGCAGAAAGATCAGTCATTCCCTGCCCGAAGCACTGGGAAATATCCAGCAAATCTGGCAAAATAAGGAGAGTGGAGAACACAATTCTCAATTGCTGGAAAACTACCTCCGGAACCAGGGTATCGATTTCTCCTTCAGCCATTGCCGGCATCTGGGACTTTATGAACTGGCCGAAACCGTCCTGCAGAAATTTCTGGCAGAAAAAACCATCGATCCCTTTGTTGCTTTCTTTATGGATGTGATCTATGACTACAGCAATAAATTCATTTCCTCAGCATCGGGATTTCTGGAATGGTGGGAGAAAAATGCTGAGAAATTTTCGGTGGTGGTGCCCGAAGGCGTAGATGCAGTGCAGGTTATGACCATTCACAAATCCAAAGGATTGCAGTTTCCGGTGGTGATCTATCCTTTTGCCGATGTAAGTTTTGGAAAACTCTCCAAAAACGGGCAATGGATTGAACTGGAAGATTTGCCTGGTGCTGAACCCCTCGAAATATCATGGATCAGGATATCGAAAGCATTACAGGAAACGTCACTTGAATATATTTATGATGAAGAACAGGGAAAAACTCTCCTTGACATCCTAAATGTCATGTACGTTGCATTTACCCGGGCAGTGGATAAACTGTTTGTTTTTACGAAGTTGCCGGGAAAAACTTCCAAATCGGATAATGTACCTTCTTTGCTGGTAAATTTTCTTGCACACAGAAACATGTTTTCGGAAGGAGAGAACATATATGCTTTTGGTGAGAATCATAGTCTGTTGCCTTCTGAAGATTATGATATTAACCGGGAAACTTCCGCAGATGTTTTCAGGGAATACATTTCTTCGCCCTGGACCAGCAAAGTAAACATCAGGTCTCTTCAGCTGGAGAAGAAACCGGTATTGCAGTCAGAAGAAAGTTCCGAAAGGGGCTCCTGGATGCACGATATCATGGAAAAAATTCATACCCCGAAAGATGCTGAAAAAGTTCTGAAACAGTTGCAACAAACCGGGCAGGTAGATGAAACTGAGAAAGAAAGGCTGCAATCACAAATTCTTTCCATACTTAACAATCCTGTTATCAGTCCATGGTATGCTGATGGCCTGGATGTCCGCAACGAATGTGGCATGTACGACGAAAAGGGAAGATATTTCCGTGCCGACAGGGTAGTACTTCAGGATACAATGGCTGTCATTATCGACTATAAAACCGGTGATCCTTACCCGCATCATACCCGCCAGATCAATAACTATGCATCCATCATTAAAAAGATGGGCTACAGCGATATAAAAAAGTATATCGTATACCTTGATCATGATAAAATAGAATTGGTCTAAATTAAAACTAGCTTGCATTCAGTATTTTAGCACCTGATTACGGACTTATTTCGGGAAAAAATTTGTACTTTAACAGCCTGAAAAAACCCTAAAACACATGAGCCCACAGGAAATCATCAGCAGGCATAAACCCACGCAGGACAGTCTTCTCAACATCCTGCACGACCTGCAGAACAATAACCCTGAGAATTATATCACCACCGAAGCCATGGACCAGGTGGCCCGCTACCTGAATATGACCAAAAGTTCGGTTTATGGTGTGGTGGATTATTACAGTATGCTGAGCTTAAAGCCGCGCGGGAAATACATCATTCGGATATGCGTATCACCGGTTTGTCATATCAAAAAGGTCGATGGAATCATCAGCCATCTTGAAAACATATTGGGCATTAAGACCAGTGAAACAACTACCGACAAACTGTTCACCCTAGAAGTGGCCGAATGCCTTGGCCAATGCCAGGAAGCCCCATCCATGATGATCAACGAGAAGGTTTACAACAACCTAACACAAGCAAGCATTGAAGAAATTATTGCACAGCACAAATAAAACCCTTGCGAACATTGCGCCTCCTTAGCGCCCCTTGCGGTTTTCAATTTTTTACCGCAAAGAACGCAAGGAAATACGCAAGGAACGCAAAGAGCAGAAAAAAATAGAATGATGATTAAAGAAACCAGAGTTACACTTAAAAATATCGGGAAAATAAATCCTGAAAGTATCGAAGATTATGTTTCAGTTGGTGGATACGAAGGCTTGAAAAAAGCCTTGACCATGGAACCTTTCTCTATCATAGATGAATTGCTCGATGCCGGACTCAGAGGTCGCGGCGGAGCAGGGTTTTCCACCGGGATGAAACAAAAGTTCACCAGCCAGTCGTGCCAGGCATGCCCCCAGCGTTATGTTGTAGTAAATGCCGATGAAGGAGAACCCGGCACATTCAAAGACCGGGTAATTATGGAACAGGACCCGCACCTGTATCTCGAAGGAACCATCATTGCAGCTTATGCAATCAGGGCAACCAAAGTATTTATTTACCTGCGGGGTGAGTACACCGATTCCATCACCCGGACCCGCAAAGCCATTGAAGATGCTTATGAAAAGGGATTCCTCGGAAAAAATATTCTGGACTCAGGCTTTGACTGTGATGTGGAGATCCGACTGGGTGCCGGTTCTTACCTTTGCGGCGAAGAACTTACCATGCTCGAATCGCTGGAAGGCAAGCGGGGCAATCCTCGTATCAAACCGCCTTTTCCGGCGGAAAAGGGTGTATTTGGCGCTCCCACCCTGGTCAACAATGTGGAAACCCTGGCCAATGTACCATTGATCATTAAAAACGGTAAGGAGTGGTACCGCCAATTTGGTACCGAGCGCTCACCGGGCACCAAAATATTTACTGTAAGCGGTCAGGTCAGCAAACCCGGCTATTATGAAGTGGAGCTTGGCATAACTCTGCGCCAGCTTATTGATGACCTTTGCGGGGGTATGCTGGACGGCAAACCTTTCAAAGCGGCGCTATTGGGTGGTGCTGCGGGTACTTTCGTGGATGCATCCATGCTCGATGAAAAGATGACATACGATAATCTGAAGGAGAAGGGGGCAACGCTGGGCTCGGGTGCGGTAATTGTAATGGCGGAAGAAGATTCTGTTTATGAAGTTCTGCATTCTTGTCTGCGTTTCTTTAAGCACGAATCGTGCGGTAAATGCGTTCCATGCCGGGTTGGTACAACACTGATGGTGAAAGACCTGGAAAAACTGAAGAACG
>JAHYJP010000217.1 GCA_019429055.1 Bacteroidales bacterium | reverse complement strand
ACATCTGATGGACAACGCTGTAAGAGCATTGAATCTTGGTGCGCCTGTCAGAATACAGGCAAGTTCAAGTCGTTACAACGATGAATTTCATCCCCTGGCTGAGAAAATCCGATGGGATTTTCCTGCTCGTGGCAATATGCCACCGGTTAGCCTGCATTGGTTTGATGGAGGGTTGAAACCAGATATACCTCCTCAATTACCACCTAATGTTAACCTTCAGGAAATGATGTGGATGGGTTCCAAGGGAATAATCATGTTGGGTGCCCGGTTCAATGCACCGCCTACTCTTTACCCTCAAACGATTATGAATAATCCACCACCTAAGACAATATCCAGGCCAGGTAATATACATGAGGCCTGGATAAACGCCATTAAAAGTGGAACCGATACTACAAACAACTTTGAGCATGGGGGACATGTGTCTGAGATCGCATTGCTCGGACTTATTGCTGTTAAGATGCAGAAACATAACACACCTTTGCAGTATGACGGTGAGAAGATTACCAATCTTCCGGAGGCGAACGAATTATTCCAATACGAGTACCGGCAAGGATGGGCGTTGTAATAAAAGTTTGGCTCAAAAGATATGTACAGCAAAATAAGAGCATTCAAAATTTTGTACAGTACTTACGATGTTTCATTGTTTAAAACAATTCTGTAAAAATGGGAGGTACTTTAAAAATGTTTAAAATTGTATATTTTGCAACTATTAATGGAATTGATCCTTTATGTTCATATCCCTGATTTGAGTGAATATCTTTCCGAGTTGTTGTTATTTGTTTAAAATAACCAGAAATATTATGAGAAATTTTAATTTATTATTTTTATTAGTTTCTTTCTTTACAAACAGCTGTAAAATAACAGGAGAAAACGATGTGCCTCCCAACATCATTCTAATTATGACAGATGATCAGGGATGGGGCCAGACCGGGTACTACAACCATCCGATACTTAAAACATTCAATCTGGATGCAATGGCAGAAAGTGGAATACGGTTTGATCGCTTTTATGCCGGTGCCCCTGTTTGTTCTCCCACTCGTGCATCAGTTCTTACAGGTCGCAGCAACGATCGTACGGGTGTATATACGCAAGGGAATGCGCTTCATAAACAGGAGAAGACAATTTCAGCAGCTTTAAAACAAAGAGGTTATACTACCGGCCATTTTGGAAAATGGCATCTCAATGGATTGGTAGGTCCCGGAGTTCCGATTCTTGAGGATGATCCATACCGGCCCAGTGTATATGGATTTGACGAGTGGGTATCGGTTACCAACTTTTTCGATATCGATCCATTGATGAGCGACAATGGCAAGTTTAAAGAATATGAAGGTACCAGTTCTGATATTATCGTTGATCTGGCAATTGATTTTATCGGGAAAAGCATTGCAAACAATAAGCCGTTTTTTGCGGTTATTTGGGATGGATCACCTCATGATCCTTTCCATGCGCTGGCAAAAGATATGGAAGGTTTTTATGATCTGGATGAGGAAAGCCGGAATCATTATGGTGAACTGGTAGCTTTCGATCGGAGTGTGGGGACGCTTAGAGATAAATTGAGGAAACTGGGAGTGGCTGAGAATACGCTCATTTGGTACTGCAGTGACAACGGTGGTTTACCTGAAGTTACTCCCTCTGCCATGGGGAATCTTAGAGGGCACAAACGAAACTTATGGGAAGGCGGCCTCCGGGTGCCCGCAATTATTGAATGGCCGGAGAAAATAAAGCCTGCTGTAACCAATTTTCCGGCCTCTACGATGGATATCTTTCCCACAATTGCCGATCTTTTAAATTTACCCGATACAGTGATGACGTTTCCTCAGGATGGTCAATCAATAAAAGCGGTGATGGTTGGAAACGAGGCCCAACGTCAAAAACCAATACCTTTCAGATTTGAGAATGGGGGTGCATTGATTGATAATGATTTTAAACTTTATATTGCTGATAGAAATTCACGCGAATTTCAATTGTACAACCTGGCAGATGATCCAAAGGAAACCACCGATGTGTCGGCTATCTATCCGGAGAAATTTGAGGAGTTAAAAAACCAATTTTCTGAATTTGATGCCTCAGTTGAAAATAGTATAAAAGGAGCGGATTACTCTGAAGGCAAATTAACAGATAAACCTTACAGGCAAGGCTGGATGACCGATCCGCGATACCGACAGTATCTGGATGATTGGGTGAAGAGGCCCGAGTATCGTGACCGGATCATTAGAGAAAACAACTGGGATAAAAATAAGTTCTTTTAATAATTCATTTTGCTTAATATATAATATCATGAAAAATCAAAATTGTCCAATTCTCAAATCCCGCCGTGAGTTCATCAGAAACAGTACACTAACGGCAACAGCATTCACAATTGTTCCAAGATACGTAATGGGAGGGAAAGGATTTACTGCTCCAAGCGATAAACTAAACATTGCCTGTATTGGTATAGGAGGCAAAGGGCGTGTGGATGTACAGGAGGTAAGCAGTGAAAACATCATTGCCCTTTGCGATGTTGATCAGGCAAGAGCAAATGAAAACCGGGGTAATATGAAAAGTGCCTATGAAACATTTCCCAATGCCAGAAAATACATGGATTTTAGGGAAATGCTGGATAAAGAAAAAGATATTGATGCAGTAACCATTTCAACTCCTGACCATACCCATGCCGTTATTACAATGGCAGCAATGAAAAAAGGGTTGCATGTTTATACACAAAAACCCATTACCCGGACTGTAGACGAATCAAGAAAGCTGGTTAATTATGCAAAAAAGAATGGCATTGTTACCCAGATGGGCAATCAGGGGCATGCAAACGAAGGCCCCCGCATCTTAAATGAATTGATCTGGCAGGGAGCAATTGGGAATGTTAAAGAAGTACACTGTTGGACCAATCGCCCGGTATGGCCACAGGGTATGGTAACCCGCCCGGAAGGCTCACCTCCGGTTCCTGCCACATTAAACTGGGACCTTTGGGTTGGTCCTTCTGTTTACCGACCCTATCACCCCGATTATGTTCCATTTAACTGGAGAGCATGGTGGGATTTTGGTGTGGGTGCCCTGGGAGATATGGGGTGCCATATTATGGATTATCCTTTTTGGGCTTTAAAACTGGGAGCACCAAACAGCATTGAAGGCTATTCTTCTCCTGTTTCTAAGGAAACAGCACCGCAGGCATCAATGATTACGTATAGTTTTAACTCAGGACTTGATGGAACATTGCTGGATTTAACCTGGTACGACGGAGGTTTAAAACCCAAAATGCCTGAGGGGATGGAAAACCACCTTGATTTATGGGAAAGTATAGGTGGTGTTATTTTTAAAGGAGATGAAGGCGTTCTGGTGTATGGACATCACCAACCAAGACCCATATTACTGGTAAACGGGAAGGAGAAAAAATATGAAATGCCAAAGGAAATGATTCCCCGTTCTCCGGGCCATTATATTGAGTGGATAAATGAAATTAAAGGCAGTAAAGAACGGGCTATGTCCAATTTTGATTATGCCGGACCACTGAATGAAGCAGTACTCCTAGGTAACGTGGCTATCCGCTCGGGCAAAAAGTTATTATGGGATAATGACAATATGAAAGTGAGCAATGTCTCAGATGCCAATCAGTTTTTAAAAGAAAATTACCGTTCCGGCTGGGCGTTATGATCTAAAACAGTAAATCAATGAATTTCAAAATATAGAAATAATGAAAATTATAAATTATGTTTCTCTGGTTATATTAATTTTTATGATTTCCAGCATACAACAAACCGGTGCTGTGAATTCTGGTAATGAAAAAGCCAAAAAAATATTAAATAACGGGCTTTTAGACTTTCAAGAGCCTTATGGCAGTTGGAGCGTTAAAAACAGGCAACTTATTCTGGAAGCAGAAAATCCTCAAAAACAGAGGACAAATATTTGGCTGACTGAAGACTATGAAGATTTTATACTAGAACTTGAATTTAAATTGAATCCAGGAACAAACAGTGGAGTTTTTTTTCGGACAACTGATATTGAAAATCCCGTACAAACAGGTATCGAGGTCCAAATCAGAGACGATTACGGAAAAACCCCAATTGATAAAAATTTTTGCGGGAGCATTTATGATATTAAAGAAGTTTCAGAAAATCGGGTAAAGAAACCGGGAAAATGGAATCAGCTAAAATTGATTTGTGATGGCTCATTAGTCGAAATTTATTTAAACAATAAAAAGGTTGTTGATATCGATCTGTCAGATTGGGAAGAGGCAGGAAAAAATCCTGATGGAACAAAGAATAAATTTAACACTGCTTATAAAGATATGGCCAGAAAAGGAAAGATCGGATTTCAGGATCATGGCGGCAAAGTCTGGTTCCGGAACTTAAAGATTCAGAAATTATAACAAATAGCTAATCTAAAATTATCATGATATGAATCTACTGTTTAGCACACTTTTGTTGGTTTTTTTCTCTTTAATTGGAAAGGGGCAGACCAAACCCAATATTGTTTTAATTGTATCTGATGATCACGGAACAGATGCTTTAGGTTGTTATGGCAATCCGGTAATTAAAACTCCTGCCCTGGATGCATTGGCTAAGGAAGGAACCCGTTTCACTCATGCTTTTTGCACCGCTCCAAGTTGCAGCCCAAGCAGATCTGTTATTCTTTCCGGAAAGCACAACCACGCTAACGGGATGTATGGATTAGAGCATAGTTTCCATCATTTTAGTTCTTTTGATAATGTAATAAGTTTGCCTGTGCTTCTTGCGGAAAACAACTATAGGACGGCAAGGGTTGGAAAATTCCATATTGCTCCTGAAGAAGTTTTTAAATTTGAACAGGTATTTTCTTCAGGAATAGCCAATCAACCCGATTCTGTTTCGTTGGGAAGAAGTCCGGCAGAAATGGCAGAATTGTGTAAGTCTTTTATAAATGAGAAATCTGAAAAACCTTTCTTTTTATATTACGCAACCGATGATCCGCATCGATCTAACATTTACCTGCCTGACGGTGAAGTAAGCTTTGATACATATCCGGAACCGAATGCATTCGGGAATCAAACTCATGGGGTTCCGGGTGTACACGAAGTCATATATAAACCGGAAGAGGTTATTGTGCCTTCTTTTCTTCCCGACACAAAAGAATGCCGGGAAGAACTGGCACAGTATTACCAGTCGGTTTCCCGTCTGGACCAGGGAATAGGCCGGTTGATTGAAATACTAAAGCAATCCAACAAATACGATAATACGCTGATAATTTATATATCTGATAACGGTGTGGCATTTCCTGCCGCTAAAACCACTCTTTATGAACCAGGAATACGTTTGCCTTGTATTGTTAAAGCTCCGGGGCAGAGAAAAAGTAATATTCAGGATGGTTTGATTTCATGGACAGACATTACACCAACCATTCTTGATTATGCACAGGCTGCTGTTAACAAAACAACTTTTCATGGACGTTCATTTAAGGAACTTGTTGAATCGGAAGATGCAACCGGATGGGATGAGGTTTTTGCTTCCCATTCCATACACGAGATAACAATGTATTATCCGATGCGTATGGTTAGAGGGAAAAAGTACAAACTGATTTATAATATTGCGCATCAGTTACCTTTCCCGCTTGCGCTGGATTTACGGCAATCCCCAACCTGGATCAGTACAGAGA
>JAHYJP010000015.1 GCA_019429055.1 Bacteroidales bacterium | reverse complement strand
ATGATGCGATGCACTGCTTCAGTAACAGCTTCCTGGGGATTAGCGCCATTTCGCATAAGTTCAACGATAAGAAATGTACCCAGTGTTTTCATAACCAGTTCGCCTGTACCGGTGGCTACCGCACCACCCACTTCATTGTCGCAATATAAACCTGCACCAATAATAGGCGAATCCCCTACCCTGCCGTAAAGTTTATAGGCCATGCCACTGGTAGTACAAGCACCAGAAATATTTCCATTCTGGTCAATGGCCAACATGCCTATGGTATCGTGGTTTTCGATGTTTATGATGGGACGGTATTGTGATGTTTCAAGCCACTCTTCCCATTCTTTGAGTGATTTTTCGGTAAGAAGGTTTTCCCGCTTAAAACCTTTTTCCAGTGCAAACTGCAATGCACCCTCGCCTGCCAGCATAACATGAGGAGTGTCTTCCATTACTTTACGGGCAACGGAAATGGGGTTTCTGATGTGTTGCAATGCGCAAACTGAGCCGCAATTTCCCATCTCATCCATAATACAGGCATCGAGGGTTACATTCCCCTCCCTGTCAGGACGACCACCATAACCCACACTCCGGTCATCGGGATCGTTTTCAGGTACCATCACACCATTTTCAACTGCATCCAGCGCACGACCACCGCGACTGATAACTTCCCAGGCTGCTTCATTGGCTTTGATGTTTCTCCAGGTAGAAATGACCAGTGGGCCCGATACTTTTCCCAACGCATCACCGTTGGTTGACGAATGGGTTGTACAAGCTTGTCCGGCAAGTACCCCAAGTGTTGCTATGCCGGTAGTTTTGATAAAATCGCGACGTGAGTTCATTCTTTATTGGGTTTTATTAGTTTGGACCGGCAAATTACGAAAAAGCAAGGAGATATGGAAAAGAAAACTTTTATAATGGTGTCGCCCACATGATCATTGGTATACCCTCCAGCACCATAATAACTACAAGGATAAGCTCCATGCGCCAGTAATCAGAAACCATGTTAATTAACAATAATAAAACATACCAAAAGTCGGGTGCCTGTATAGTTTTTCTAACTTTACATTTATTTTAAACAATAATTTAAAAGAACACGATCGTGATCAAAGATTTTAGAATCGGAGATTTGCTTATTCCGGTTCCCATAGTTCAAGGCGGTATGGGAGTAGGTATCTCCATGTCAGGACTGGCTGCAGCTGTAGCCAATCAGGGTGGTGTAGGTGTAATTTCGGCAGCGGGATTAGGCCTTGTGCACCGCAATTCAGCTATTGACTACCTCCAGGCCAATATTGAAGGCCTTAAAATGGAAATACAGAAGGCAAAGGAAAAAACAAAAGGCATCATCGGTGTTAACATCATGATGGCCATGACCAATTTTGCCGACCTGGTGCGCACATCCATAGCCGAAAAGGTTGACATTATCTTTTCAGGTGCCGGCTTACCAATGGACCTGCCCAAATTTCTCACTCCCGATAGTAAAACCAAACTCGTTCCCATTGTTTCATCAGGACGGGCAGCCAAAATCATTTGCGAGAAATGGAAATCGCTGTTTGATTACCTTCCCGATGCGATTGTGGTTGAGGGCCCTAAAGCAGGTGGTCATCTGGGTTTTAAAAAAGACCAGATCACAGATACGCATTACAGCCTTGAGGAACTTGTACCCCAGGTGGTCGATACAGTAAAATACTTTGAAGATAAATATGGACAAGAGATTCCTGTAATTGCTGCAGGGGGGATTTACACAGGTACTGATATTTATAACATAATGCAAAAAGGTGCCAGAGCCGCCCAACTGGGAACACGCTTTGTTACATCTGATGAATGCGATGCATCCATGGAATTTAAAATGTCGTATATCAATGCCCATGAAGAAGATATGGAAATCATCCAAAGTCCTGTTGGCATGCCCGGAAGAGCTATCAACAATTCCTTTCTTGATAAAGTAAAGCTGGGGCTAAAAACACCTATCAAATGTCCGTTCCACTGCATTAAAACCTGCGATATATCAAGCAGTCCGTACTGTATTGTTACCGCTCTTTATAATGCTTACAAAGGGAATATGAAAAGTGGTTATGCATTTGCCGGAAGCAATGCTTTCCTGGCAACAAAAATAAGCTCTGTAAAAGAGATCTTCAATGAATTAATGGAAGAGTTGCAGAATGCCATGAATTTTGATACCCAAAAGACATAAACTTCCCGTTGGAATAAACTCAAAAAAACCCGGAAACTTTTCATTTCCGGGTTTTTTTTAAATTTAAATGCGAAATATTCTTTATCTGTTAACCTGCAGTTTTTTAACCATTACATCTCCTTCTCCATAAACATGCACCAGGTAGAGCCCTGTGTTCAGGTCACCAACAGATATATTTATCTCCGATTTCCCCGAAACCGTATTGTCATAAACCACTTTACCGAGAAGGTCGGTGATCGTAACTCTGCTCATGGGTGATGTCGAAACAATGTTAATAGTGGAATGTGCCGGATTGGGATACAGCAGGAATTCGCCGGCAGCGATTTCATCAGTTAAATCATCGACACCAGTAATATCAATCTGCACTTGTTTTTCAACCACTTCATTTCCGCAATTGTAAAAAGCAGTAAGGGTAACGGTAAAAGTTTGTGATTCTTCCACAGCATAATCGTGGGTTATTTCGTGTCCCCATCCCATGGTTCCGTCGCCAAACTCCCACTGGTAGCCGGCGGCATCTTCAAGAGCTGCAAAGGTTACAACTGTGCCGTCAACTGTAAACTCAAAATCAGGGTCCATTATACAATCAATGGTAATGCTGAATTCATAAACGGCATCCACACAACCACCACCAAGGGTCAGAACCACATCATAGGTGCCGGTTGCTTCATATACATGATATACGTTGGCTTCATTGGATGTATTACCATCGCCAAAATCCCACTCAAGGAAAGAATAGTTTTCAGCATTGGCGCTGAAGAATACTTCAAGGTCAAGGATTTCAGTGTATGGATCTGCAACAGGTTGTGCAGCAACATCTTCAATGATCTTTATATCATCCACAAAAATATAGTAACGCCCGGAAGTACCCCCATCGGTATGCCATCCGAAATAGTAAGTGCCGTCTTCCTCAACCGTAAACTGGTAGGATGCATACAGATAGGCATTGCTGTTAAACTCCGGAAGATCGATTAAAAGGATATCCATAGCCGAATGATCATTGTCAGTCCCCATATAAACCGCAAGATTTTCGGTTGAGAACCATGATCGGTACCAGAATGAAATTTCATAGCATTTTCCTGCCTCCAGATGGAAGCAATCGGTTATGGCCCAGTCGTCATTGGCTGTGTTTCCGCCTGCGCCATCGGTTCTTATTGCAAGAGCCTGAGTACCGCTATTTGCCTGATCTGCACCTTCACGAACATGCCATTCATTCACTCCTTCAAGACTTTGCACGTTCCAGCCGCTGAAATCTTCATCGGCTTCAAAGCCCATGTTATAGTCGGAGTGCAGGAAATTCTCCACAGTGAGAGTATCATTGGTAGAATTCTGATCTTCAACATTGGTAACATAAAAGTTAAGATGATACAGCTGGTAAGCATCCAGAACAAAACCAGCAGTGAAGCTAACCCATGCAGTTTCTCCGGCTTCAAGCACCTGATCTGCATTAAGTTGAATGGGGTCTGCATGATCAATTTCCATAGCTACAGAGATCTGACTAACAATTTCGGTTCCTGCATTCCATATGCGAAGCTGAATCTCATCCACATTATCAAGTACACAGTTTTCATCCTTATTTCTTTCAGCCCTGAAATTCAATAATGCAAGATCCTGATCAAATACCTGGTAAACAGTAATGTCATCGATATGCATTCCAAACTGATCAGCAGAACCATAGGCATGCCATCCGAAATAATATTCACCACTCTCATCCACAGTGAATTCCACCTCGGCTTTCAGGTAGCCAGGATTTGCTATGTGCCCCAGATCAATCAGTGTAACATTCATGGATGATGAGTGCTGACTATTTCCCAGCATGAGCTTCAGGCTTTCAGGCCAGTTGGATGCACGGTTCTTGTACCAGAAACTTACATTGTATGTAATTCCTTCCTGGAGAAAAAAGCAGGGACTAAATAACCAGTCATTACTGGGGCTGCTGGTCTGATTTGAAAAATAGGCAAACGAAAAACTGCCACTATGGGCATGTACGGGATCGTTTATTAATTCCCACTCTGTTCCATCGTTGTTTCCATCTTCCACCAGCCAATCCGAAAAATCTTCATGCTCTTCAAAACCCATCGTGTATTGTCCTTCACCGGCCAAATCATGTGATGATAAAAGCAGGGGAATATCCATGAGCCCGTCATTACCGGCATACTCATCATTTTCGAGCATGGTCCACACGCTTAATACGTTATCATCCTGCTGTGTAAGATCAAGTGTTGAAGTGAAAGTGTATGAAATAACATCATTATAATCAAGACTTTGTGAAATGGTTTCCACAACCGGATCGGCACCATTGAGGCTGTATGCAATCTGAAAATCGGAAATAGTTTGAAATCCGAAGTTTTTTACTTCCACAATCAGTTCTTCCTCGTCAGAAAATCCGCAGGAAGCGCCCGGGGAAAGGATGCGTGTAACACCTGCATCATAATCGAAAAGGTTTTTGATATCAATATCAGTTACATGTACAATGTATTGCTGCGGGTCGCTTACGTTTCCTGTAGTAGCATAGAATGCAAGAATAATTTCCTGATCTGCATAGTCGGGAATGCTAAAACTGAAGGGCTGAAGAGAAGCAGTAAGGTTATCCTCCCTTTTAATGGCAGCGGCTTCCTGCCAGGTTTCACCGCAATCAGCAGAAATCATAATGGCAAGTTTGTCATCGCTGCCCATCTGGGTTCCACCCTGGATGTATTCAGCGGCGGCTCTTAGTTCTACAACAAGATTTTCTGTTGCGTTGAACTTAGGACCCACCATCCAGTCTTCGGTACCCAATCCAGCAAAGAAAACGTTGGCGGTGCGTGCGCCATCAAAATTGGTACCCTGCCAGTCGGTATCCATGGCAACTCTTGGATAATCCTTTCCGCGCGCTTCATACCAGCCGGGATAAATATCACTCAGGTTATTCCAGAAAAAGCCCATAAAATTCATAAAGGGTAATGGCAATTCAACCGGTTCGGGATGATCAATAACTATGCTGCTTAATGCATTATTATACTGAAATTCATCCCCGGGCAGTTCCGTTTCCACAGAAAAAGTATATTGACCATAGTTCCCATTTTCAATATAACCTGCATGAACCAGTCCTTGCTCCCCCGGCTGAAGGGTTCCTTCGTAAATACCGTAAAAGTTTTCATTGACAGCACCTCTTACCCTTACTCTTACCGGTACGGATGTAATGGGTTCCAGACCATCATTTTGAATTAAAACGGTAATGGGGGTCTGATCTGCAAAGCATGTGTTTGCCACAGGCGACACAAGCTCCAGGGGAATAGCATCGAAACCCACAGCGTTTTTGATTACAATATCATCCAGGTGAAATGCTGCCAGGCTATTGGCTTCCTGCCCATTGGTGGCATAAAAGGCCAGGTGGATAAGCTGTCCTGCAAAATTGCTGAGGTCAAACTGGTATCGTTCAAGTTCCCAGCCCGGAGTATTGCCCAGCTTGAATGAATGTACCAGGTGCGCAAAGTCGAACTGCGAGGTATTGGTAGAAACCAGGATGGAAATACTGTCGTTATGCGCCAGATTTCCTGTTACCGGGTCGTCCCAGAAACGGCTGAGGGCTGCCTTGAATGAAATTACCGTAGTTTCGGTTGCCATAAACTGCGGACTTATGATCCATTCATCTTTTAAACCAGTAAAAGAAAAACCTACTGCCGCCGTTTTGCTGTTATGCATCTGATCAGCACTGAACCAGGCACCCCCCGCATATTGGGGCTGCTGATAGCCCTTCCCTTCCTGCCACCCGGGATAGATTTCGGAAAGGTTTACCCCGTTAAACTCTTCGAAGTCAACAAATTGGGGCAATTCCTGATAACTACCATCCTTAGGCGACATCTGGGCATTAAGCACAGAAACACCTGCAGTCATCATAACAATCATTAAAAAGGTAAAATTCAATTTCATAATCTCGGAATTTTTGGGTTAATAGTTAGTAGTGATGTTAAAACTCAATTCTGCAAAAATAAGGGAAACGGGGATTTTTAAAAAATTTTAATTTCTTACAGAAACGGTTAATCAGACTGCTTTTTTGACCTGATTAATCCCTTAAAGGATAAACGAACAATTAACCTCGATAGAAAAAACAAAAGAAAATACATGGTTTAAAATCAACTAATGATTTATAAGCTTTGCAAAATTGTATATTTGTTAAGTTTGTTTATCAAACAAAGTTAAATACATGACGTTGGTTTTATTATAATACAAAGCTTACGCAATAATTCACATGACAATAAATAAAAGCAGAATTAATATCTGGTTAAGAAGAATCGTCCGGATCTTTGCATGGATTGTTTCTTCTTTCATTCTGCTTTTTCTGATACTTACCTTACTATTGCAATTTTCGGCTGTTCAAACCTGGATCACAGGTAAGATCACATCATCTTTAAGCCGGCAAACACAAACTACAATTGAAATTGAAAGGGTTTCGATCCGGTTTCCAAAGAAGCTGGGACTTAAGGGAATTTATGCAGAAGATCAGCAAGGAGATACTCTTGTTTACGCCGGAAGTATTTTTGTTGATGTGGGAATGATGGGATTGCTGCGAAATAAGGTAAATGTGAATAAACTGGAGCTGGAAAATGTAACTGCCAATATGCTCCGTCACACACCTGACACGGTTTTCAATTTTCAGTTTATCATAGATGCTTTTGCATCTGAAAAAAGCGGGGATACACTTTCGCAAACCGATTATATTGTGAAGAATGATCAGGGAAATGAATGGAATATCAATATTGACAGGGTTTCTCTGAGGAATATCCGCTACCGGCTTATTGATCATTTTTCAGGAATCGATTTACAAATTTCATTAAATAGCTTTGATACCCGATTGCGTTGGGCTGATATTCTTAATGAACGCTACCATACAGAAGATATTCTTATCGACGGGTTAGGTGTAGCTATGATCATGTCGGAACCATCTGTTCCCCGAAAACTGGAAGCTGATAAAGCAGAAATGGCAGAGCTTGATATTGCTGCCACAAAACTGGAACTTTCAAATATCGGATTTTCATTTGCAAGTTACGATGGCACCGTTATGGATGTTAGTGCTGCAAAATTGGATGTATTACCCCGAAACATTCAACTTCACAATTTCTTAATCGATTTGCAAACCTTTACAGCAGAACAACTCATTGCAGATTTTGTATTTCCTGCAACAGAGCCAGCAGAAACAACTTTTTCAAATGATGATCAAACAAGCAGTGAAGGGTTTTCTTTTCGTTTTGCAGATGTGATGGACTGGAAAATAGTCCTTGATGAACTGAGTATCAAACAATCTGCATTTAGTATGACGGATGGATCGGGGCCAGGCAATACTTCTGAATTTGACCCGCAAAACATAAAACTTGCCAATCTGGAGTTTCAGGCACGCAACATCATCGTTGATCCGGAAAGATTAAAATTAGACCTTTTGCAACTGGGTGCTGTTTTTTCAGATAAGTTCCTGTTAAAGAATCTTCAGGCAAATATTGATTTGAAAGAAAGTTCAACCATAAAAAATTTGCGGCTTGAAACCGGAGAAAGTTTACTTGCTCTGCAACTCACCAGCCCGGGGAGTTTCCTGGATATTTCATCAGATGCTTTGTCCGATTATGTATTTGAACTTGAATTCGAACCCAGTCACCTGAATAGTGATCTTGCTTTCCTGGTGCCCGCCATGAATGAATTCTACTTCAACTGGCCGGGTAATAAAGGAGCAAGACTGGGGGGCAGTGTAACCGGAGCATTAAATGATTTAAAGATTGACAGTTTATGGGTAACCGGGCCGGATTTCTTTACAACTTATCTTGATGGCAGAATTCGCAATATAACTGATCCCGAAAATATCTTTTTAGATGATGTTTTATTCAGGTTTTTCGCAGCACCACAACGTTTCCTGGCTAATCTTCCCGACACCCTTGCACCGGAAGGAATTGAGCTGCCACAGTATATTTATGCTGACAACCGCAGTAGTGGCTCACTAAAAGACTTCAGAACACAACTCTCTGTCAGAACAGATCTGGGAGATTTTGCTTTCAGAGGGGAGTTGAAGGACACAGATGAACAAGAAGCTGTGTTTGATGGCAGGTTTTTCACCAAAGGTTTTGATTTCGGAAAACTTCTGAAGCAAACCGAAACCATCCCGCAACCCATTGCCCTTGAGCTGGATTTTGAAGGACACGGACTTGAACTACAAACCATGGAACTTCTGGCAAACCTTGAAATCAACGATCTGATGTATGCCGGCCATCCTTATGAAGAAATTGCCATACAATTTGGGCTGAAAGACTCGGTGGCAAATATATCAACCCATTACAATGATGAAATACTCAACTTCGATCTTGATGCATCCTATGGTCTTTTCTCAGAAATCCCGGTTCTCAAAAGCGCTGTCAATGTTGAGTATGCCCGTCTGAAACAACTCGGTTTTCTGGATAACGATCTTCTGGTTCAGACCAATGTGGAAACCGATATTGTATTCGATATAGAGGATTTCTTCAATGGCTGGATCACTATTACCGGAACTTATGTAGCATCGGAGGGAATGGTTTATAAGGTACCCGATTTCAGGGTAAATTCAGAATCAGTTCGCGATGATTACAACCTTAATGTTATCTCATCAATGATTAGTGCAGGTTATACCGGAAACATTTCGCCTGCAGGAATTCCCGATATTATTTCGGGTCATTTTACCCATTATTATGATTTGCCATTTATTGAAGTCGCGGAAGAAGATACCCTTTTGTATCAGAAATTTGAAATGTACCTGAACATAATTCCCGGCGACTTTATCAGTTCGGTGCTTTTACCCGGGCTTGATTCATTCGATACAGTAAAGGTTTTCACAGGATACGATAGCCGAATCAGGGATCTTATGATTGAGATATCACTTTCCGGTTTAAAATATTCAGGCATTGATGCCGATGATTTCCTGCTGAGTGTAATATCCGATGAAACTTCACTTGATTTTGAAGTTCAACTGAATTCGTTAGCCATTAATGATATTACTTTAAACAAGTTCGAACTGAACGGTAAATTTGAAAATGAAATTCTTGATTTTAGCCTGGGGATCAAAGACCCTGAAAACAAACCCTTTTATGAATTTGCCGGAACTGTGGAATTGGCTGATACACTTTACCGATTGCAATTTACCAGAGAAGGGCTCCTGCTAAATGGTGAATCGTGGAATATTCCTAACGATAACTTAATTGTAATGGGTACAGAATATCTGCAGATTCACAAATTCAGACTTGAAAATGAAGGACGGGCTCTCATAGCTCAGAGTCGGATCCATGAAGCTGGTTATCCAATTATCGACGTGGAATTCAGAGAGATAGATATTGGTCGACTTACCGGTTTTGCCGAAAATCAGATCCCCCCAGTAGGAGGTATCTTTAACGGCGAACTCAGTTTGATGAATATTTTTGAGAATCCGGCATTTGTTGCAGATCTCACAGTGAGTGATTTCACGTTTGAAGGAGAAAAAATCGGAGATATTATCCTGAAAGCAGAAAATCCGGTTGAAGACCGCTTCGACCTTTTTGCTTCATTAAAAAGTGAAGTTACCAGTTTATTGGTCTCAGGGAATTATACAGTGGGTGAAACACCGGGGATTAATATGGATGTTGATATTGAAAGACTTGATTTGCCAAGTTTTGAAGGATTTACTGCAGGCAATCTTACACACCTGAATGGATACCTTGCCGGAAAAATGAAGGTAACAGGCACAACCGAATCACCTGTAATTTCAGGCGAGCTGAATATCAATGAAACATCCTTCAGAGTACCTGCTCTTAATGCCGGATATTTCTTAAAAAGCGAAAAGATCAGTTTCGACAGGCAGAATATCAGTCTTCAAAACATTGCGTTTGAAGATTCAACAGGGCGTCGTGCAAATCTAAACGGAACCATAAACTATACGGATTTTAATAAACTGGACTTAAATCTCGATTTAAGTTCAAGAAACTTTCTGCTCATGAATGTAAAACAAGGTCAGAATCCAATTTATCACGGCCGGATACTTATGGATGCTGATCTGCGTTTACGTGGCAGCCAGGTTAACCCGGTTGTAGAGGGAAGGTTAAAACTCAATGAAGGATCCAACTTTACTTTCACATTACCCCAAGCCATGCCCGAAGCCATTGGTGATGAAGGGGTTGTAGAATTCATTCAGTTCAGGGATACCCTTTTCTATCAATTGGCCAGAGAAACCGCCCCGCCAGATGAATTACGATCTTCTTTCGAGATTCTGGATGTGAGTGTGAATGTGGAAATTGACCCAAAAACAGACGTAAGAATAATTATTGATGAATTTGCCGGTGATTTTCTTGAAATTATTGGTGGGGGTTTGCTTAGTTTTGGCATTGATCAGGGTGGAAGGATTTCTCTCGCCGGCCGATACGAAATTACCGACGGAGCTTATCTGCTTACTTTTTATGATGTAATCCGAAGAAACTTCAGGATTCAAAGCGGCAGCAATATAGTATGGACCGGCGATCCGCTGGATGCCAATGTTAACATTACAGCCATCTTCACGCAACGCACCAGTGCCGCCGAACTTATGTCGAACCAAATGGCCGGTGGCCAGGACCAGTCGGTTGCCATGCGGCAACAATACCCGTTTTTGGTTTACCTGAGAATGCGGGGTAACCTTATGGAACCCGAGATCAGTTTTGAACTCGACCTCCCACCCGAACACAGAAATGCCATGGGCGGCTCAATCTTGGCAAGAATCACCCAGATCAATCAAAATGAATCGGAACTAAATAAACAGGTTTTTGCACTATTAATCCTGGGAAGCTTCATACAGGAAAATCCTTTTGCAGCGCTAACCGGTGGCGGGGGTATTTCTTCCACTGCAAGAACTTCGGCCAGCCAGGTCCTTTCGCAGCAGCTTAACAGAATTTCTGACCGCTACATTCGTGGGGTTGATATAAATTTCGAAGTTGAATCCTTTGTTGATATCACCAATGGTGAAGCAGCCGGACGGACAGAGCTGCAGATGGAAGTATCACGTGACTTTTTTGATGACAGGGTAAGAATTACTGTGGGAGGAAATATTGAACTGGAAGATGAAACACGACGGCGCGAAGCTACTGAAATAGCCGGCGATTTCAACATCGAATACTTGCTTACACCTGCAGGCAATCTTATCCTGAGGGGATTCAGAAAAAAGAACTATGGTGATATTTTTGACGACCAGGTAATTGATACAGGCATTGCACTTATGTTTTCAAGAAGTTATAACCGCTTCCGGGATTTTTTCAAAAAAGAAGAAGAAACAACCATTTCAGAACCTGAAGATGATATTCAAAATACTGAATTTTAGAAAAAAACATATTACATCTTTATTATCAGGCAATTACTTACTCATAATTGCCCTGATTCTGTTATTATCATCTTGTTCTAACCTGAGATATCTTGATGAAGGTCAGCAACTCTATACCGGTAGTAAGGTAAAAATTGAATCGGAAGAAAAGATCTCCGGAAAAGGAGGATTGGTTTCTGAGATGGAAAGGGTATTACGGCCACAGCCCAATGAAAAATTCCTGTTTTGGCGACCAAGACTATGGTTTTACAATGTGGCAGGGGAAGACCCCGGCAATGCCCTTACCCGTTACATGAGAAACCGCATAGGAAGGCCACCCGTTCTTTTTGAAGATTTCAGTGTGGATAGGTCCATGCGGTTAATGGAGAACCGTTTGTTCAATATGGGATTTTTCGATTCGCAGTTGGAATACCAGATCAGTGAAAAGAAAAAGACAGCAGGTGTGGAGTTTATGATAACGCTCAGTCCTGCTTTTACCATTGCTGAACTTTTACCCGTTGAATCAGATGCAGAAATTGCCCGACACATTAATGAATCGCTTGATGAAACACTTATCAAACCCGGAAGAGATTACCACCTGAGTATTTTGCGTGAAGAGCGAGAGCGCATAACGGCACATTTGAAAGATCTGGGATACTTTTATTTTCATTCTGATTTTTTGCTTTTCAGAGCTGATACTACCGGGGGACAAAGAGAAGTCAGTCTTTCCCTTGCCCTGAAAACCAACATACCAGCCAATGCAAAAGAACGTTTCAACATCAGGAATATATACATTAACACTGCTTTTACGCTGGTAGGAGATCAGCAGCTAAATGATACCATTTACATGGGTGAAGGGATTTATCTTCTCAACAATAACGATGAATTTAAGCCATCAACGCTTAAGCGTGCGATCTTTTTCGAAAAGGACAAACTTTACAACAGCAATGACCATGATCTTACTCTCAACCATCTTATGGGACTTGGCGTTTTTAAATTTGTAAATCTCAGGTTTCTGGAAATAAACGATGTGGATACACCCTCACTGGATTTGAGGGTGCAATTAACACCCATGGATAAAAAGAATATAAGTGCAGAAATAAGAGGCATTACCAAATCAACCAATTTTGCGGGCCCTGGATTATCCATTGCTTTCAATAACCGCAATTTTCTTGGTGGTGCAGAAAATTTCAATCTGAATCTCGAAGGTGCCTATGAAACCTACATCGGTCAAACGGAAAAGCGGGCCAGGTCTTGGGATGTCGGCGCATCTGCTGAGTTATCCACTCCAAGGTTTATCGTTCCTTTTGGCACCGGCAATTTGTCCCCACGGTTTATTCCCAGAACAAGCATAGGGCTTTCTTTCAACTTTCGAAGCAGAACAGATGCATTCAGCATTTCATCGATCAGGAGCAATTTCGGATACATGTGGAATCAGTCAATAACTACACAATACCGTTTTAATCCATTCGTATTCAACATTTTCTCCCTTGGATCGGTTTCGGAGGAATATGAACAGATTCTGCAGGAAGAACAACAACGCCGGGGATTGTTTGAGCAGTTTTTGCTGGGCTCTGAGTTTTCTTACTACCATAATTCCCAATTAAGGGAACCACGAAAACATGCATGGTATTTTAATTACAACATCGACTTGTCAGGAAATCTTGCCTATCTTATATTTCAGGGCCTCAACCTGGGTGAAGAGCAGGAGGAGGGTGGATACGGGATCTTCAACCAAAGCTTCTCGCAATACGCACGCAATGATTTTGACCTGAGGTACTACCTCGATCTTGGGCATAACCAGAAACTTGCTACCCGGCTGGCAGCCGGCATTGGAGTACCTTACGGCAATTCATCTACTCTGCCTTATATTAAACTTTTCACCACCGGCGGAAGCAACAGCATCAGAGCATTTCAGCCCCGATCTCTCGGCCCCGGAAGCTACAGCTCACCTGACACGTTGCAAACGACTTTTAACATCTACCAGTCAGGCGATATAAAGCTGGAGTTCAACATCGAATACCGTTTCAGCATGACAAGAATTATTAAAGGAGCATTATTTGCTGATGCAGGCAACATCTGGAACCTGAAAGAACGGGAAAGAACCCCCGGGGGCAAGTTTGAAACATCGGAATTTCTTAGCCAGATGGCATTGGGAACAGGTGCCGGCCTGCGTTTAGACTTTACCTTTTTCATTTTGAGACTCGATCTGGCCTTTCCGCTGGCAATTCCTTACGATGATTCTCCAGGGTATTTTCAATCCATACGTCCGCTCGACGGAAGCTGGAGACGCGATAACCTTTTGCTTAACCTGGCAATAGGATATCCGTTCTGATGTTTTTTTACATGAGCTGATCCTTGTCCTTCATCTTTTCAAAGTGGGCAAGCAATTCTTTCTCCATTTCATCAACGGTGTCACAAATTTTGAACAGTTTCAGGTCTTCGTGACTGATCATGCCGTTTTCAGCAAATTTTTCAAAATTGATAATATCATTCCAATACACACTGTCGTATATCAGTATTTTCATTTCTTTTTTGATCTTGCCGGTTTGCACCAGGGTAAGAATTTCGGCCAGTTCATCCAGAGTGCCGAAACCACCCGGAAAAATTACGATAGCCTTCGCAGGATATGCAAACCAGAATTTGCGCATAAAGAAGTAGTGAAACTCAAAATTCAGTTCATCTTCAAGGTAGGGATTTGCAAACTGTTCGAAGGGCAGGCTGATATTAAGACCCACTGACTTTCCGCCGGCCAGATGCGCACCTTTATTGGCTGCTTCCATAATTCCGGGGCCACCACCTGTGCATACCACATAGCGACGCCCGTTATGGTAGTAATTTTTCATGGACCATTGCGTTATTCTTCTCGAAAGCTCTACCGCATCTTCGTAATAGCGGGAATTCTTTAGATTTATTTCCGCTTTTTTAAGAGCAACCGGATCAGGTTTCTTTGCTGATTTGAGTTTAGCAAGCCGCTTTTCAGCATCCTCTCGTGAAGGAAGACGCGCTGAACCAAAAAATACTACCGTATCCTTTATCTGGTTCTTTTGAAACCGGGCCTGCGGCTCAACAAATTCTGACATGATGCGCAATATACGCGCCTGCGGTGAATTTAAAAAATCAAGGTTTTCGTAAGCTTTGGGTATTTGTTTCATCCGTAAATGATTTTTAAATAAAAGTCGGAAGGAATTCGCATGATGAATTTACATCCGTGTATGTGTTTAACGAATCATGCTCGTTTCATAACCGTTTTTAAATTGAGTGAATTTTTTAGCGATAATATCGGGTTTACAACAAAATTACATTTTTGTTTCTCAAACCAAAGGTATTTGTCCGTGAAATAACTATTTTTGGACTTAATGTTGAATTATCAAAATGCTTAAAAACAAATCTGTAAATAAAAAATCAAACATATTTATCGTTCTGGTTGTAATACTTGCGTTATTGCTTGTAACTTCACGAACATGCAGGCTCCGAAACCTGAATCACGTTAAATCAGAATTAACATCTGAATCAGTTCAACAGCAAAATCCTGATTCGCTTTCAATAAAAAAAGAAGAACCAATGCCCGAAGTGTCACAACCTGATAAAAATATTTTGCTGGGTCAACTTAGTCGCTCACAAAGAGACTCATTGCTATTTCCGGTTGAGAGAAAATACGCCAGCAGAGACGGGATGTTCATGCACAGAGATGCTTACAACGCATTTCTGGAAATGCAAAATAAAGCAAAGGAAGATGGAATTGAACTGATAATTATTTCCGCTTTTCGCGATTTTGATCATCAAAAACGCATATGGAATAATAAATGGAATGGCCGGCAGGTACTGAGCGGAAACATATACGCTACAGACATTGTAAACCCGGTTGAAAGAGCCCGTGAAATCCTTCGGTTCAGCGCCATGCCCGGCACATCACGTCATCACTGGGGTACTGATATCGATTTGAACAGCCTTACCAACTCATACTTTGAATCGGGAAAAGGTAAAAGAGAATATGAATGGCTGGTTGAGAATGCTTCCAAATTCGGATTCTGTCAGCCCTATACACCCAAAGGTAGCGAGCGCGAGTCGGGTTACGAAGAAGAAAAATGGCACTGGTCGTTCAGGCCGGTTTCTGCACCCTGGCTCAGTTTTTACCAACAGCAAATTACCTATGATGATATAAGTGGATTTGATGGCTGGGAAACAGCCCGACTGTTAAATGTTGCAGAGCAGTATGTACTTTCGGTAAATGAAGAATGTATGAACCCCTAAAAGTATCTTATGAACATCAAATTCCCCTTTTATTTCAAACTGGCCATCATTCTGCTAACATTTTTACTCATTGTAATCATAATGCGTGAGGCAAAAGTTATTCTGGTTCCACTGCTCATTTCGGGCTTGCTGGCCATACTCATAAGTCCTTTTACCACCTGGCTTGAAAAGATTAAAATACCTAAAGCACTGGCTGTGGGCTTTAGCGTTATTTCACTGATTGCAATCTTAAGTGCCTTGGTATATTTCTTTTATAACCAGATATTACGTTTCAGTGGTGATCTTGCTTTACTGGAAGAAAGGGTGGGTTATTACATTGGTCTTACAAATGAATATATTGAAGCAAACTTTGAAGGCGTGGTACCCATTTCAGGTGAGAATATTCAAAATACCATATTTCAATATCTTTATGAGAATGCAGCAGGTCTTACCCAAGGGGTTATTGCCACTGTGGGTACCCTTACTATGGTATTTATCATGCCCATCTATATTTTTCTTTTTCTTTACTTCCGGCAGTTTCTTATTGATTTTATCCTTCTATCATTTGATGAGAAGCACAAACTCAAGGTGCGCAATGTTATATCAAAGGTAAAACTGGTAGTACAGAATTATATTACCGGCATGTTTCTGGTAATTTGTATTCTCATGGTGCTAAACAGCATTGCATTGCTTGGTTTGGGAATAAAACATGCATTTTTGTTTGCGGGTTTTGCAGCCATATTGAATGTGATTCCTTTTCTGGGTCCGTTTATAGGTTCCACGCTTCCTATTCTGTTTGCATTTCTGACCAAAGACAGCCTGTGGTATCCTGTTGGAGTATTCCTGGCCTTTTATGTAATTCAGCTTTTTGAAAGTAACCTCTTCACCCCTAAAATTGTAGGCGGAAAAGTATCTATGAATCCTTTGATGACTATTATTGCTCTCTTTGTAGGCAACTTCATCTGGGGCCTGGCCGGGATGATTCTTTTTATTCCGGGTATGGCCATTCTCAAGGTAATTTTTGATGAGGTGGAAGGCATGGAAGCTTACGGTTTTCTGCTGGGAGATATTCGCTCAGCCAGGAAAAAAACCCATAGCAAAACCTTACGCGAGCAATTAAGAGAAGTCAGAGGAAGATTTAAAGTATAGAAAATATCCATTTTGTTTATCACTGAGAGTCCGACCCATCTGAATCTGATCGCAATGCTTCTTTTTCAGGCAATTCTGTTTCTTCAAAATCAGGGAGTTCCGGTACAGTTCTGCTGCGTTTTCTGAAGATCTCGCCTAAATGATCAAACTCTCTTCTGTAAAACACCCCTACGCCCTGTGTATAGGGAGCGTTTGAATTCATAACATCAAAAGTATTGGATCGGTTAAAAGCTTTTATTCTGAACTTTCCCTCGGGAGTAATTTTCACTTCCACATTCACATCACCAATAATATTACTTGCTCTTTGGTTGTTGGCCGGATGATTACCTGCCACACCCACATTTCCATCAATTACCACCCTGTCGTCAAATAACTGGGTTGACCATGCCACTTCAATTTCCTGGCTGCTGATCTCATCGCCGGGACGGTAATTGATACCGATATCAAAATCCGAGCTGATTTGTGATAGCCAGTTACTTAGCTGGTTGGAAAGCAACTCCAATGATGTAGATCCCATACCATAACCCAACGCTGTGTTGAAACCATCCTCAGGTGGTACAAATCTGTTAAGAATCAGCAATGAGAATACCTGGCGGTTCATTTCCTGTTCGGTGGTAATAATTCTTTCAATCATTTCGCGGGTAGATTCATCGCCACCGGGCAACTGAATATCAAAAGAAACACTGGGATTAAAAAGTTTATCCTGCAGGTGCAGAACTGTCTCAACGGGCACTCTTCGGCGGTAAGCTTCAGTTGTATCGCTCTGATTGGCTGCCAGATCAAACAGAGAAGTTCTTAAACGATATACCGCTCTCACATCTAAATCGGCATCAATATCTCCTGACCACCGAATGGTACCTCCCTGTTCCATCCTGAACCTTTTATTGATAAGATTTTGCAGGGTAAACAAATAATCTCCATCCTGAATGGTATAATCGCCATACATATTAAAAGCACCCTGGTTGTCTATTTCAAACTTCAGATCACCAAAACCCCGGCTGCGCATAATATCACCTATCTGCGAGTCAAAGATGATCTGGATTTCGGCCTCGGGAGTGACTTCCAGGTCAAAGTTCAGAGAAATTCCTGAAATCTGTGTTCTTTGCATAGGAATTTCGCCATTGGAGATTTTGTCGGGCGAAACAAAATTGATAAAACTGGATTCCGTAAACTCTCCCGAGTAATCCAGCGGAAGGAAAAACTGCGTACCCCTGTTGGCTTGTGCAGAAATATCCATAACAATATCATTAACCGGGCCATGTACCCTGAAAAATCCGCTGGCAAAAGCCCTGCCGTAGAAAAGATCGTTGTGGTGAGGCCGTGTATTCAAAACTGCAATACGATCGAGCAAAAATGAAATATCGACACTGAAATCCATAAAACGGGTATGCCTGATGATACCACTTACATTGGCAGAATTTCCCAGGGTATCATTTAACGTAAGGTTTTCAAACCTGAAAAAATCCTTGCCGATTTCAAGTTCGTGCGCAAAAGAATAGGAAGTATTGGTATAGTCAACCCTGAAGCCTGTTCTTACAAGGCGGGCTCTTCCACTGAGTTCAGGCGATGAAAGAGGTCCGTCGAGACGAAGTCTGCCTGAAGCCAGCCCCCTGAAGTTAGATGTAACCCCTTCAAGGTACCTGCTGAACATTGACATTTGCAGGTTTTCAATGAGAATATCAAGGTCAAAATTATCGGGTTCCCTTTCAGGATAGAAATACCCCCTTGCAATCAGGGGTTTATTGAAACCCACATTTCCGTAATAAATAATCTCAGCATCTATCTTAAATGCTTTTTCTGCAGCATCCCATTTGCTGTTTAAGGAAAGATCGCCAAGGTGGTCGTGGTTAAATGAAAAATCCTTTATAAGCAAATTGGCTGAAATATTGGGTGTCTTCTGAATATTTGACAATACAATTTCCCCACTGGATACTCCCCCAAAATCAATCTTTCTGCCACGCAAAAAATGCATGAGGCTTTCCACATTAAAGTTATTCAGAACGATATGCAGTTCATCATCCGGATTATCACTTAACCGACCGTCAACTTTCAGAAACTCATCATTATTATATAAAAAGAAGTCTTCGATATGTATGTAAGCCGAATCAATTAATATCCTGTTTGTTGGCCGTATGGACCAAAGTGAATCGTTAATATAGGCATAAGACGACTGTATCCTGATCTCAGTTTCAGATGGAGAAAGAACTTTAGCCACAGCTTCAATATGACCGTTATTTTTCACTTCCGTGTTTTGGTTTTCCCATTCAGAGCGGATGGTAAAGGTATCATCTATCACTTTTGCTATCAGATGAAACTGGTCCATCCAAATGCTATCGCTCAGAGAGAAACGGCTTGCTGAGCTAACAAAGTCCATTGCAGTTGAATCAGAATTAGCCTTGATCTTCAAGTCTTTGAAACCATTACCCGCATATGCGAAATATTCAGCAGCACCCTCCAGTAAAAAAATTCTATTGCGGGTATCAAAATTACCCCTTATCAATACATTATCCGATAATTTCAGGCCCGGAAGAAAAATAGCTGTAAGATCTGCAGTTTTCTTAAAATAGATTTCAAACTCACCCTTTTGTGAAATAGTATCATTTGAAGCGTGAGAGAAGATATTATTTTGAAAACGGGAAGGGATGTAATGGCTGACAAACTCTGAAAATTCAGAAACAAGGCTTTCATAGTCAATCATACCATCAACCTTTACATCAAGGAAATCTGATGTAAATCGTAAAAATTTCTGATTCTGACTTCCCCGATAAATACGCAGGGAGATAGTTTCGGTATGATATTGATTTTGGATATAACCATTTTCAGGAATAATCTCGCGATAGGTTGTGCTAAATGCCGCCATTTCACCTTCAATATCATTAAAACTTTCCACATGGCCTTCCACCGAAAGGATCGTTGACAAAACACTTTGATACAGGGTATCCCGCTGGTATATGTTTAGCGCCGAGAGGTTGGCGTCATCAATCTGGGCGGTAAAGTTAAGATAAGGAATTGACCCGCTGAAATCCAGCAGTCCGTTAAAATCTACGAACAAATTCGGGTCATCCATAAGGAGGTTGCCGGTAAAACGCTTTTTCACCAGTGCTCCTGCAAGCTCAAGATTCCGGTAGTTGTAATTTTTAAAATCCAGTTTTTGAACAAGCCCTTCCATTGTCAGATCCAGACTTTCCAGATCAGTTCCCGATCCTGCAACCTTCATGTCAAAAGCAATCTGCCCGAAGTTATCAGTATCATCAAGCAACGTTCCCAGATCCAGGCCCCTGGTTGCCAGGCTACCGCTGTAGCTTAGGCTGGTAAAATCGTCATTGCTTCTGATGGCAATATCAGAGGTAACTTCACCCAAAGCGGTTTTAAGCCTTCCGAAAGCAACAAAATCATAAATAAAACCGGTAAGATTTCCTGAAAAATTAGCAACACCAAGGTTTTGAAGTTCAGATGGAAGTTTAAGAGGAGCAACACCTGTGGAATAAGGTATTTTAAAAGTTTCCAGCTCTCTTTTATTGGTTACAAAACGATTAAGCGAGAAATTCAGAAAAGTTTCCTGAATATCAGGCAATCCCAAAACGAGAAAATTTCCCTGAAAAGTTGAAAACATTCCATATTGCAGCAAGACTTCATTTCCCCTGAAATTACTAAGTGTTCCGCTCAGGTTTCCCTTAAGCTGAATCCTGTTGTCGAGTCCGTAGAGTGATGTAATAAAATATCCCAGTTCGTAAAGTTGAAGTGTTGAGGGTTTAATATCAAAACCCATCCGCACATTTTCGGCAAAAACATTAAAATCCCTGAAGCTTTCATAATCAAGGCTGACATCCATTTCCACGCGGCTGCGATGGGTTACAACTGTCATATCATTTGCATAACTTCCCTTTGGACTGATCATAAGGCGGGCTTTGATATCTTCAATAACCAACCCTTTGGATTCTTCCACCGAAAAATGATCTAAGGATGCATGCAAAACATCATTCTCAAATGATATATCGGTGATGGCCAGGTTGAGTTTGCCAAAGGCAAAGTTTCCCGGATCAAAACCATACTCCTGGTGTTCTGCATTGCGATCAATAAAGGAAAGCCCGGAGTTTCGGAATTCAAATGATCTAACAATAACATCCCATTTAGGAAGGCTGAAAGTATCTGCGGGTACATCTGACCCGAAATAATCCAGAAGAAACTGAAAATTGTAATCATCTTCACCCGGATAGCGTGTCATCCCCAATGATGCCCTGTCAAGCAAAAGCTTGTTTACCTGAAAATTCCGCCGGGAGAAAGATATCTTATTCACATCAAATACCATCTCGCGTGCATACAGCAGGGGATTTCCATGTTTATCAAGCAAACTGATGTCTTCCAGAACGACATTGAAGAACCATGAAATTTTAACTCCGCCAACACTTACCTCTGCACCGAGCTCATCTGAAAGATAAGAAGCAGCCCTGGAAGTAAGCCAGGTTTGCACAGCTGAACTTCGTAAGGTCAGGTAGGCCAGTGATGGCAGCAAAAGCATCACAAAGACAGTAAGCAATACTATGTAACGTGTTTTTTTAATAACTTTGCCTCCCTTTTAAGGTGGTTAAACGTTTAAAATCTCTATGGGTTTCAACTGATTAAACCAGGTTTATTTCTGATTTTAGGCAGAAAAACAAACAAACGGAGGCCATTAAGAAGAGTAATTACCGAAAACAAATGTAAAACAACCGGATTTTATTGATGGACACATATATTCTGGGTATCGAGTCTTCCTGCGATGATACTTCCGCAGCTGTATTAAAGAACAACAAAATTCTTGCCAATGTTATTGCTAATCAGGATGTTCACAAATTTTATGGAGGAGTGGTACCTGAACTGGCATCGCGTGCACACCAGCAAAATATTATCCCTGTCATTCACAGGGCATTAGATATTGCAAAGATAAACAAAAATCAGTTAAATGCTGTGGCCTTTACCAACGGACCCGGGCTACTGGGATCGCTTCTTGTGGGTGCTTCATTTGCCAAATCTTTTTCAATGGCACTGGGCATTCCGTTGATCGAAGTAAACCACATGCACGCCCACATTCTTGCCCATTTTATTGATGACCCTCAACAGCCCGAAAAACCTGAATTCCCTTTTCTCTGCCTGACAGTTTCCGGTGGCCATACCCAAATCATGCTTATCAAAGATTATTTCCATATGCAGGTTATAGGTCAGACGATCGATGATGCTGCCGGTGAAACCTTTGATAAAGCTGCCAAAATCATGGGGCTTCCATACCCCGGTGGACCAATCATTGATAAAATGGCCAGGACAGGGAATCCCAATGCCATAAAATTTCCCCATCCGAATATCCCGGATCTGGATTTTTCATTCAGCGGACTCAAAACCTCTATCCTTTATTTTCTGCGCGACCGGCTGAAAGAGAATCCCGATTTTATTGAACAACACAAGGCCGATCTCTGCGCTTCCATACAACATACCATCATTGAAATCCTGATGCATAAACTACGAAAAGCTGCTCAGCAAACCGGAATAAAACATGTGGCCATTGCAGGTGGGGTATCAGCCAACTCGGGTTTAAGAAAGGCAATGCTTGATGAAAGAGATGCATCAGACTGGAAAGTGTATATACCCAAATTTGAATACAGCACCGATAACGCAGCAATGATAGCTATTACCGGATATTTTAAATATATCAAAGGCGATTTTGCCAGTCAGAAACTTACCCCATTTACCCGTTACAGCGATTAATAATTATTCTAAATAAGGCCGGTTTACTTTTCGATTACCATTCAGATTATTTTAATTTTTACTTTTACCCCTGCAAATCTGTATGGGGTAATTTTGTTACTATCAGTTTGCAGGTAAACATCACGCAAAATAAAAATTTATAAAACATTGGCTGCAACAAAAGAAAAATTCAAAAAAAACAGGGCTCTTCGGTTTTATAACGAAGTACTGGGACTTGACAGGCTTCACTATGGCTTATGGAATGATTCAGATTCCAGAAATATTGATGGCTTGATTCAGGCCCAGCTTCGATATGAAGAATTCCTTTCCGGTGAAATTGAATTACTGTTTCCTGAAAACTCAAACACCACGATACTGGATGTAGGATGCGGAACAGGTGCAATGTCTGAAACATTGTACAAGAAATATTTCAATGTGGAAGGATTATCTCCTGACCTTTACCAGAAAGAATTGTTTGAAAAAAGAATTCCCGTACCCTTTCATCTGGCACGATACCAGACCTTTGCATCTGAAAAAGTGTATGATCTGATTCTGATGAGCGAATCGGCTCAATACATTCCATTGAAAAGTTTGTTTCCAAAAACCGATGAACTCCTGAAAGATCAGGGATACCTTATGGTTTGCGACTACTTTGTTCTGGATCAGGCAAATGGTAAAATGGCAAAGAGCGGACACAAGCTAAGCGCTTTCCTTGAAGAAGCCAATAAAAACAATTATGATCTTGTAAAAGAAGTTGACATAACTGAAGCCATTCTTCCGACTCTTGATACAGCAAAAATCTTCACCCAAAAATATATTCTTCCAACCATTGACATTGTGCAGGAAAAATTTCAGGAGAAAAGACCTTTTATTTTCAAGACCCTTAAGTGGTTTTTCAGAAAGAATATTGCAAAAGCACAGGACAATATGATTCTTATTGATTCTGCCGAATTTCGCAGAAATAAGAAATATCTGTTTTTTATTTTCAAAAGAAGAACAAGCGGCAATAATAATTTTAGTTGAATTTTCCAAATATAATTTGCAAAATATTTTTTTCAATTATAGATATTATTGTGAGTTTTTTTTCTATACTTTTCGCCAAACATTTTTAATATGCGTATAAAACGAATTATTCCGGAAAAAATAGTTGACTCAGCTTCTGTGTCAGAAATTCCCGATCTGACATTGATGGATCCGCTCATCGAAAAATACAAAACCCGGAAAGGCAATCTCATTCCACTTTTACAGGGCACACAGGAAATTTATGGTTATATACCACACGAAGCTTTCCTGAAATTGAATCGTGAAACCGGGCTTAAACTCAACGAAATGTATGGCGTGGCAACGTTTTACGCGCAGTTCAGACTCTCACCGGCAGGCAAGCACATTATAAAAATGTGTCATGGTACGGCATGTCATGTTCAGGGAGTAACGGCCATAACCGATGAAATATCCGATCTGCTGAATGTGAAGGATGGAGAAACTACCGAAGACAAGGTCTTCACCCTTGAAACCGTTGCCTGCCTGGGATGCTGCTCCCTGGCACCGGTAATGATGATAGGAGAAGAAACCCATGGAAAACTCACTCCCAAAGAAGCGTCAAAAATAGTAAAGGAGATCAGGCGGAATGAGAAATTTACGGAAAATGTAAAAAGTTAATATCCTGAAACAGATTTGAACCGCCAGGCAGGCAATAAAAATTCTGAATCTGCAAATGAGTTAAAACACTTAAATTGAAATTTGAATACCCGTCATATGAACAAAACAACAGTAATAGTAGGACTTGGAAGCTGCGGCCTGGCTGCAGGTGCGGGAAAAACCTACGATGAGTTTCACCGCATCAGGCAAGCCGACAAACTGGATTTTGAAATCAAAAAAACCAGTTGTGTTGGCATGTGTTTCCGCGAACCCCTTGTTGAAATCATTGATGACACCGGCAAATATCTATACGGAAGTGTGGATGTTAAGCGGGTTGATGAGATCATCGAGAAACATATCAAAAACTTTTCACCTATACCCGAATACATTATCGAATCGGAAAAATATAAATCGGAAGACGCATCCTTCTTCGACGGGCAGGTGAAAATTACCCTGAGAAATTGTGGCCACATTGATCCCGAGAGTATTGAAGAGTATGAATCACGGGGTGGTTATGAAGCCATGCGAAAAATTTCCAATACAAACATGTCGTATGAAAAGGTAATACAAAGTGTGCTCGATAGTGGCATAAGAGGCCGCGGTGGCGGTGGTTTTCCGGCAGGCATGAAATGGAAATTCGCAAGAAATAACAACTCCGACAAGAAGTATGTAATATGCAACGCTGATGAAGGTGACCCCGGAGCATTTATGGACCGCTCCATACTGGAAGGGGATCCGCACAGCGTTATTGAAGGAATGATGATATGTGCTTATGCCATTGGAGCTTCTGAAGGGTATATTTATTGCCGTGCTGAATATCCGCTGGCAATTAAAAGATTGAATATCGCTCTCGATCAGGCCAGAAAAAAGGGCTACCTGGGTCAAAATATTTTCGGCATCCCAAATTTTAATCTCGAAATTCAGATCAAAGAGGGCGCAGGAGCATTTGTTTGCGGTGAAGAAACAGCACTCATAGCATCCATAGAAGGTGAAAGAGGCATGCCTCGCCGTCGCCCCCCCTTCCCTGCCGAAAGCGGCCTGTGGAAACATCCCACCAATATCAACAATGTGGAAACCCTTGCCAATATTCCCTGGATCATTTATAACGGACCGCAGGAATTCGCCAAATACGGTACAGAGAAAAGCAAAGGAACCAAGGTATTTGCACTAACGGGAAAAATAAAACATGGCGGTTTGGTGGAAGTGCCTATGGGAATTACCATCAAGGACATTATTTACAAGCTGGGTGGAGGCATAACCGGAGGCAAGAAATTTAAGGCCGTGCAGTTGGGAGGCCCCTCGGGGGGGTGCATTCCGGAATACCTCTCGCACACCATAGTAGATTACGACAGTGTAAATGCCACAGGCGCCATTATGGGGTCCGGCGGTATGGTGGTGATGGATGAAACCACATGCGTGGTAGATGTGGCCAGGTTTTTCCTTGACTTTACCCAGAAAGAATCATGTGGCAAATGCACCTTCTGTCGCATCGGAACAAAACGAATGCTGGAAATCCTGACCCGTATTACTGAAGGCGAAGGCAAACAAGGCGATATTGAACTGCTTGAGGAGATTGCACATACCATCAAAGACAGTTCACTTTGTGGTTTGGGACAAACAGCACCCAACCCGGTTCTTACAACTATAAAATATTTCCGCGATGAGTATGAAGCTCATATACGCGATCATAAATGCCCCGCCTTAAGCTGCAAGAAACTGCTTACCTATGAAGTAATTGCCGAAAACTGCACCGGTTGCATGGCTTGCGCCAAAGGTTGTCCGGTTAATGCTATAGAAGGTGAAAAGAAACAGGTACATCATATCCTGCAGGATGTTTGCATTCAGTGCGGGGTTTGTTTTACCAAATGTAAATTTAAAGCCATCAGATTGTCCTGACCGGCAAATGAAATTTAGTTGAAATATTTTTCTGAAAATACTGCCGCTTGCGGTTATCAAAAGCCAAAACACAATGAGTAAACTCAATATAATCATCAACGGAAAAATTGTTCGTGGATTCAGAGGCGAATCCATTCTGGAAATGTCGCGTCGATTGGGAATTGAAATTCCTACCCTATGCCACGATCCCAGACTTGAACCCTATTCTTCCTGTTATTTGTGCGTGGTAGAAGTGGAAGGCATGAGAGGCCTGCAGCCCGCCTGTTCCACAAAGATTGCAGAAGGTATGCGCATTGAAACTGAAAATGAGAGGGTCGTAAAATCCAGAAAATTTGCCCTTGAGCTGATGGTAAGCAATCATTATGCTGATTGTGTAGCTCCCTGCAAGGAGCGTTGCCCTGCCGGAGTGGATGTTCAGGGATATATTGCACTCATCAACCAGGGCAAACATCGCGAAGCAACCGGACTCATCAAAAAAACCAACCCGCTGCCCGCCATTTGCGGACGGGTATGTGTGCGCCCCTGTGAGGTGGCATGCCGCCGTAACCTGGTTGAAGGCATCGGCGTTGGTATTGACTATCTGAAAAGGTACACTTCTGATATTGACCTGGTTTCTGATAATCGTTATATGCCTGAGGTAAAACCCGCTACAGGTAAGAAAGTTGCCGTGATTGGTGCCGGACCGGGAGGACTTTCTGCCGCTTACTTTCTGGCCTGCGAAGGGCATAAAGTTGAAATCTTTGAAGCCAGTCCGCATCCCGGTGGCATGCTGCGCTATGGCATACCCCCCTATCGTCTTCCCAATGATATTATTGATAGTGAAGTGGAAGGAATTACAGCATTGGGTGTGGAAATTCATTACAATCAAAAACTTGGTGAAAACCTTTCCTACAGAGATCTCAAAGAAAAGTTTGATGCTGTAATACTGGGCATTGGGTCTCAGAACGGAACAGGCATAGGTTGCGAAAATGATGATGCCGGAAATATTTTTTCAGGTATCGATTTTTTGCGAAATATGGAAATGACAGGTCAGAAATATGACTTTACAGGGAAAAGAATAGCTGTAATTGGTGGTGGAAATACTGCCATGGATTGCTGCCGCACAGCCATGCGCTGCGGCTCAACCGATGTAACGGTTTTATACCGGCGAACAGAGAAGGAGATGCCTGCCAACCCTATCGAAATACACGAATCAAAGCTGGAGGGAATCAAATACAATTTCCTTACTGCACCGGCAAGGGTAAATAAAGATGAAAATGGTAATCTGAAATCACTTACCTGTTTCCGCATGGAGCTGGGTGAACCCGATGCATCAGGAAGAAGAAGACCTGTAAAAATCGAAGGTTCGGAATTTGACATTGAGCTGGATTATATTCTGGCAGCCATCGGACAAAAGACCAATGTCAATTTCATTGACGATATTAATCAATGGGCGGGTGCAGAATTGCGTTTGAACAAATGGGGCGATATTGATGCCAATCCCAAAACGCTTCAGACATCCATCAGCAATGTATTTGCCTGCGGCGACGGAGTTACCGGGCCGGCAACATTGATTGAAGCTATTGCTCAGGGGCGATTGGCTGCACAAAGCTGTAATAAATTTTTACATGAGGCTGAAGTTTCACCACCTGATTTTGAATTTATCAGTCGCAGGGATCATTTCCAGGAACAAAAATCAGAAGATTATTCTGACTATTATGAAAAGCAGGACCGCGAAGAAATGCCAACCATGGATCCTGCAACCCGCAAAAACTTCGATGAGGTAGAGCTGGGTTATACCGACGATCAGGCTTTTAACGAAACGCTACGCTGCCTTGAATGTGGCTGTTCGGAATATTACACCTGCGACCTGAAAAAATATTCAACGCAATATCATGCTGATCAGAAACGCTTTGCGGGTGATTATCAAAAATTCCAGGTTGATTTTTCTCACCCCCACATTGAGATAGATAATAACAAGTGTATCCTTTGCGGGCGTTGCGTAAGAATTTGCAAGGAAGTGGTTGGAGCCAATGCATTGGGCCTTGTTAACCGTGGTTTTGTCAGTTATGTTGCTCCAAGCCTGGGCGGTAAGCTTACCGACACCAATTGCGAATCATGCGGTATGTGCATTTCTACCTGTCCAACCGGGGCGATTACGGAAAATGTTCCTTTTAAAGCGGGTCCGCTTGCATTGGAAAGCTTTAAATCGGTCTGTAACTATTGCTCTGTTGGGTGTGAAGTTGAATATCATCATAAAACAGGTTTTGTAACCCGTGTTACCGGTAGCAACGGACTGGTAAACAAGGAGGGTAACCTATGCAGATTGGCTCGTTTTGGTTATAAATATCTCAACAACAAAGATCGCATTACTACTCCGCTTGTAAAAGAAAACGGCGGCTTCAGATCTGTTTCATTCAGTGAAGCTTACGAAATAATTACCCATAAAATCAAGGGTGCAGCCCCCGATGAAAACGCATTCTATGCAGGTGCAAGGCTTTCCAATGAAGAGATCTACCTGATTCAGAAACTGGCACGCGCCGGGGTGGGTACACATAACATCAGCAGTTTTCATTATATGGAAAGAGGCGGAGGCTTTCTAAGAAACAGTTTTGAAAATGTGCCTTTTGACCAGCTATCCAAAGCAGGAAAGATATATCTGCTGGCCAGTGAAACTAACATAGAAAACGGAGTAGCAGGGTTCTATATTTACAACAGCGCATTTTTGAACAACATTCCTCTTGTTCTCATAACAGACAAAGAGGAAAACAGCATGTCGCACAAAGCTGCCCGACAATTGAAACTAAAGTCTTATTACCATTTCATCAAAGCATCCATTCACTATATTTTCAGTGAAGGACTTGAAAATGCTGTTTACCTGGATGACCATTGCCCCGGATATGAAAAATTCAGGGATCAGGTACTGGGCGAAAATTATGATGAACTTGTAAGAAAAAGCGGATGCAATGCGGATGAGATAAAAGCCTGGGCTGATGAATTCAACAAAGAGCAACATGCCGTTATAGTTTTTGCAGAAAAGAACCTGAGTGCCAATGCCTGCATTGAACTGCGCAACCTAACCATCATTACCGGTAAAATGGGAAAGACAGCATCAGGACTTATAGCTCTTAAAGAAAAGAATAACTCGCAGGGAATTTTTGATATGGGTGGATGTGCAGCATTATCAGTGGGTGGACAAAAAATTGCAGATAAGGAAGTTTTGAAAATCCTGAAAGATACCTGGAAAACCGAAAAGTTGCCCGAAAAGGTTAATAGTGAGCAAATGAATTTACTCAAAGACGGTAAAATCAAAAATATGCTGATCTTTGGTGAAGACCCCTTAGGAACTGCAATAGATAAGAAAGGAATTAAAGACCTGCTCTCAAAGGCAGATTTCATTGTGGTTCAGGACTATTTTATGAGTGAAACTGCACTGGATGCAGATGTTATTTTACCTGCCAGCCTTCCCTTTGAAACCGGTGGTAGTTTTACCAATACACAAAAATTTATTCAGCAATTTGGCAAAACACATCCGGGCAAAATTGAACATAACAATTTTGAGCAATTGAAAGCATTGCACAAAGCTTTGGGTCTGGATGCAAATTATGAAACACCGGCAGATGTAATGCTTGAAGCAGCTTCGATACTGCAGAAATTACCGGTTACGAACATGCGGGAACTAAACCATACCAACCATGATAACCCATCTGTATGGTTTGAAGCAGGCTGCGATTATTTACAGCATAATTTTGAGAAAATGATTTAATAATGGATGGAACGCGGATTGAGCAGATCTATAAGATTACTTATGATTAGGTTTTTTCAAATGATCAAATAAGAAAAACACAATTAACCTTAATCATAACCAATCAGAGCGATCGGCGTTCTTTATAAAAAATAATACCATGGAAAAATTCAAAACCATTGATGAAGTTCTCGATTTTGCCATGAAATCGGAGCAGGAAGCAGTAGACTTTTACAACCATCTGGCCACCACAATGAAAAACCAGGAAATGCGGGAAACTTTTCTTCAGTTTGCAAAGGAAGAAGTTGGTCATAAGGCCCGGCTACAGAAGATCAAGGATGAAAGGCTATTTGATCTGTCAGATGAAAAAGTCCAGGATCTTCAAATATCAGATTACGTGGTAAGCACCAAACCTTCGCCAGATATGAAATATGCCGATGCACTGGTACTGGCCATGAAAAAAGAGAAGGCTGCATTTAAGTTATATACCAATCTGGCAAGCAGAACAGAAAACCCCGAAATTAAAGCCGTATTTCAGAACCTGGCAGTGGAGGAATCGAAACACAAGCTGCGCTTTGAGCTGGAGTATGATGAGCATGTAATGCGTGAAAATTAACCAAAAATCAAAGAGAAGATAAAAAAAGCGGGGCGCTTCACTGAGAAGCACCCCTACCTGATTGAATATTGCATTTGGAGCATGAGTTAAGGTCATGCTCCAATTTTATTTTTTATCAGTTCCTTGTTTTTATTGTACAACCAATTGCTCTTGTGACAGCAGGATCTGGTGTTTCGCCACGCTGAACAGCATGAATTGCATTGGCAAGGAAACGCTCCTCTACCGCTGATGCATCGCGGAAATTATCATCAATAGATCCGATATAAGCAACCCTTAAATCGGCACCATCTCTTTTCAGAAGGAAAATATGCGGTGTGCGTGTTGCTCCGAATCTTGGATAAACACTCTGATCGGCATCAATTACATAAGGGAAGGGAAATCCCTTTTCCTTTGCACGTATCTTCATGTTGGTAAATGAGTCCCTGGGTTCGGCAATGGTATCATTGGGATTGATAGCTATAACGGGAAAACCCTGGGGTGCAAATTCGTTGTGAAGCTCAATCATCCTGTCTTCGTAAGCTACTACGTAGGGACAATGGTTACATGAGAAAATAATAATAAAACCTTTGGCATCCGGAAAGTCAGCCATAGATACATAACTTCCGTCAACATTTTTCAGGCGAAAATCTTTCACCTTATCACCAATTTCATAACCCTGCGCCATTGTTGCCATAGTAAAAAGCATCATACTCAGTAAAATTCCTAACTTTTTCATTTTCATAAGATTTTGGTTTACAATCATTTTAATTCAATAGGGGAACAATTATTTCTTCAAGTTCTTCGAACTTAAATTCTCTTTCATAAAACTGCCGGAACTCCTTGTTATACACAAGAGTTGCAGGAATAGCACCGGTCCATTTATCACTAACCTTGGGTATCCATCTGTTTGAGCGTGGATCATCCAGGAGTATAACCTGGGCCTGCATATTCATTCTTTCGATAAAGGGAATCACCCGGTTTTCAATTTGTGCCGGAAAATCAAGACTTACAAACAGAACCTTAACCTTATCGGTCTTATATTTCTCATAAAGCTTTTCAAAATCAGGAATTTCCTTTACACAAGGGGCACACCATGTGGCCCAGAAATTTATCACATAAATTGAGTCGGTTTCTTTATAAAGCCAATGTTCAAATTCTTCAAAATTATAAACCGTAAGATGATCAGATTTTGAAGCATAAACTACATGAGAAATGAATAATACCGCAAAAAAGGAAAGTATAACAATCTTCTTTTTCATCATAAAAAACTCCTTAGGTATATGTAAATATAAGAAATAATCATGCATAAAAACTGTATGTTATTGTAAAATATCTTAATTACTAAGCAATTAACAAAATTAAACAGATGAGTAACAAACTAATCTGTTTATAGTTTGGACTTCACCGGAAATTGATTTTTATTAACACCACTGCATTAAAAAAAAGGCCATTCCCGTAAAAGGAATGACCCTGTAAATAAGAATAAAATTTCTGTTATTTAGCAAAAGCAACTGCCCGGGTTTCTCTGATTACAGTAATTTTAATTTGTCCGGGATACGTCATTTCAGTCTGGATCTTTTTGGAAAGATCGTAAGAAATTTGCTCAGCTTCTTTGTCAGTAATCTTATCGCTTCCCACGATAACCCTGAGTTCACGACCTGCCTGAATAGCATAGGTTTTTACAACTCCGGGGTAGGAAAGTGCAAGTTCTTCCAGATCATTCAGGCGCTTAATATAGGCTTCAACCACCTCTCTCCTTGCTCCTGGCCTTGCGCCTGAGATAGCATCACAAACCTGGATGATGGGCGAAATAAGATTATCCATCTCCACTTCCTCGTGGTGAGAACCAATGGCGTTGCAGATTTCGGGTTTCTCTTTATATTTTTCCGCCAGTTTCATGCCCAGGATGGCATGTGGAAGATCCGGTTCGTTATCCGGAACTTTTCCAATATCGTGCAGCAGTGCTGCTCTCTTGGCGAGTTTGGGGTTTAAGCCCAGTTCAGAAGCCATGGTTGCGGCGAGGTTGGCAACTTCTTTGGAGTGTTGCAGCAGGTTTTGTCCGTAAGATGAACGGTATTTCATCTTACCAACCAAACGAATAAGCTCATGGTGCATGCCATGAATACCAAGGTCAATGGTAGTACGTTTGCCAATTTCCATGATCTCCTGATCAATCTGCTTTTTGGTTTTAGCCACTACTTCTTCGATACGTGCAGGATGAATACGTCCGTCGGTTACGAGTTTATGCAGCGACAAACGTGCGATTTCACGCCTTACGGGGTCAAAACCGCTCAGAATGATAGCTTCCGGGGTATCATCGACAATGATTTCAACACCGGTTGCAGCTTCCAGTGCCCTGATATTACGACCCTCGCGACCAATAACCCGGCCCTTGATCTCATCATTTTCAATGGGAAATACTGATACAGAATTTTCAATTGCCACTTCAGTAGCGGTGCGTTGAATGGACTGAACCACAATTTTTCGTGCTTCCTTATTGGCAGTGATTCGTGCCTCTTCCATAATATCTTTTATGTAAGTCTGAGCATCGGATTGTGCTTCTTCCTTAAGAGTTTCAATCAACTGCGACTTGGCTTCATCGGCCGACATTCCACTGATAGATTCCAGTTTTTCCAGTTGGTGTTTGTAGATTTTATCAAGGTCAGCCTGCTTTTTATTTACAATTTCGAGCTGCTGGTTCAGGTTTTCTCTGATGATGGCAACTTCATTTTGCTTGCGCCCCAATTCTTCCATTTTCTGAGAAACCGTTGCTTCCTTTTGTTTCAGCCGATTTTCGCCTGCAGCAATATAGCTGTTTTTCTCTGAAACATACTTCTCATGCTCCGATTTGAGCTGGAGAAATTTTTCCTTCGCCTGAAGGATCTTCTCCTTTTTTATAACCTCAGCTTCTGTTTTGGCATCTTTAAGTATCTGCTGGCTTTTCTTTTCCAGGGTTCTGCGCAAAAACGTCGCAGAAGCCGCGATACCGGCACCTACAGCAACCAGGGCAATAACAACAATAGTGATAATATCCATATGGTGTCTGATTATAATTATGAATGAATAGATAATAAAAAAACCCGCAATTAATTCAGGAGGTTTATATGAAACCCCAATTATACATGGATGAGGAGGCCAGAAAACATCGAACGTCCACTGATCGCCGAAGCGATTTTACCATAACGAATCATGATAAATGAGGCCTGTTCTTAATTAACCGAGCTATTCCCCAAAGGTTTTTAATGTTGAGTTTCAAAAACGTGTATTGAATTAATGCGGGTGTAGCAATATTTTTTTCAAAGAACGATTTTCACTTTTTCAGATAGTCATCCAGCATTTTTTCCAAATCTGAGAGCTTTTCTCCAAGCTCCTGCTGGTATTTTGATGATTCTTCAGATCTTACAACATCTACAGCAAACTGCAAAACGACCATTGCCAGCAAATCCTGCTTGTCTCTGAAGGCGAAATGGCTTGCATATTCCTTAATTTTTTCATTTATAAGTTCTCCTGCTCTTCTGAATTCTATTTCTTCCGTTTCACTGCTGACTTTAAGCCTGTAGGGCCTGTCAGCAATTATAACCGATATATGTTGTCCTTTCATCAAAAATCAATTGCGGCTATCTGTTTAAAAGTACATAACACTTTTCAATTTCCCGCAGTAGTTCGTTTATCTGATGACGGGCCTGCAAATTATCTTTTCCCGTCAAAACCTTCGAAACTTTAAGCTTATTCATCTGATCCTCCATTTCAAGGATTTTTGCAGTCAGTTGCCGGATCTTTTCTTCCTGCAGAGAACGTTCGTTTTTCAGATCCTGGTTCTCTTTGCTTAACTGTTGAGTGCGAAAGACTATCTTTTTAATCTTGTTTTCTATTCCTTCTACAATCAGAGGCAACATTTCCATGAAGTTCAGATATAAGCCTTGTTCCTTTTACAAAAGTAATATTTTTCGGTTAAAGTAATAATAATTTTTGAATTTTGAAAGCCTTATTCCATAACTATTTGCCGAAGTATTTTCATAATTAATAATAAATTTATATATTTAGTTAGACAATGGTGTCGTGTCAGATTTAGTATTAGGAATCAATAGCAGTTTTTTTGATCTGCAACCTGTTTTTTCAAAAATACTTAACACTTTGAACAACTACTTTTTTAAACAAACATATTCCTGAAAAAGCAAAATCCCAAACATCATGAAAGAGGAGTTTATACACTTTTTATGGCAATACCGCCTGTTTAATACCCAGGAACTTACCACCACCAACGGTGAAGAATTGCAGATTGTTCATCCGGGAAATGCCAACAGAGACTCTGGTCCTGACTTCTCGGCTGCCAGAATAAAACTAAACGACACGCTGTGGGCGGGAAATATTGAGATTCATGTAAACAGCAGCGACTGGTACAAGCATAAACACCAGCATGATGATGCATATTCCAATATCATCCTCCACGTGGTAATGCACCACGACAAAGAAATAACCGATAAACAGGGACGTACGGTACCGGTTTTTGAAGTCAGGAAGTTTTTTGACAGTGCCCTGCTCAGTAAATATGAGAATATTGTGGGCTCAAAAACCTGGATACCCTGCGCAGGCTTTCTTGACAGTGCTGATAAACTCATTGTTATGAACTGGCTGAGTCGACTGCTGGTGGAGAGACTTGAAAACAAATCGGCGCAAATACGAAAGTTTTACGAATATTTTAGAAATAACTGGGAGCAAACCTTTTACTATTTTCTTGCCCGTAACTTTGGTTTTAAGATCAATGCAGACCCTTTTGCCCTCCTTGCACAAAAAACGCCTTATCTCATTCTGGCCCGGCATAAAGATGACCTTACCCAGATTGAGGCTCTGCTTTTCGGACAGGCCGGAATGCTTCAGTCAGAATATAAAGATGCCTACCCCAGTGTTTTAAAAAAAGAATACGGATTTCTCAGGCATAAATACAAGCTTGAGCCTATGGATAAATCATTGTGGAAATTCGGAAAGTTGCGTCCTTCCAACTTTCCAGCCATAAGGATTGCGCAGTTTGCAAAGCTCATTCACCAATCGAACGGGTTATTCAGCAAACTGATGCAGAGCACAACACCTGCCGGGATAAAAGAAATGTTTGATATTACTTCGTCGCCCTATTGGAAAAACCATTATCAGTTCGACAAATCATCTGCAGTAAGAATTAAGAAACTGGGTGAAACTGCCATTGAGAACATCATCATTAATACCATTGCACCCTTTATGTTTGTTTACGGAGCAGAAAATCTGAAACCTGAGATAAAAGACAGTGCAATACAACTGTTAACTGCTTTGCCCCCCGAAGAAAATCACATTGTAAAAAACTGGAAGGTTCTCGGAATAAAACCTGCAAATGCAGTTGAAAGCCAGGCGCTTATAGAGCTGAAAAAATATTATTGTACTCCGAAAAAATGCCTGAGTTGTGCCATTGGACTCAACCTGATAAAACAGGTCAATCGTCATCCATGAGTCAATTATAAAACAAAAGCCTCAGGCTAATGTCAGACTGATTCAGTTTTAATTTCATAGGTGATGGGAATAATCTTTTTCAGCATCAGACTCACTCCACAGTACTTTTCTCTGGAAAGCTCCACAGCTCTTTCGAGTTTATCAACAGGAAGATCATCGCCCTTGAACGTAAAAACAACATGCATGGAAAGAAATGTTTTGGGTAGCTCTTCTTCCATATCGCCTTCAACTCTGATGTTTAAACCTTTTACATCCACCTTCATTTTTTTGAGAATGGATACAACATCCATACCTGTACAGCCTGCAAGAGCCAGCAGCATAAGAGGTTTAGGCCTTGTCCCCCTGTTTTTTCCACCACTTTCTTCGGGGCCGTCAATAGTTATTTTATGGCCGTCAATATCTGTTTCAAAAGCAAGACCATCAATCCAGTCAACTGAAATTTCTCTTTTCATTACAAAAATATTTTAGGATTTTTATTCTTATAAATTTTTTCATTTTGTTGCCAGAAAGGTAATTTTAAACATCGAACCCTCTTCTGACGAATAAACATCAATTTTTCCATTTATCTGGTCATTGACAAGAATTTCAACCAGTGGAAGACCATTGGTCATCAATGACGAAATATCAAAATCTTTGGGAAGTCCTTTCCCGTTATCACTGATATCAATTTCATAATATCCTTTATCGTAAGAATAACTTATGTGCAGAATATGTTTCCTGTCAGGTTTTTTTTTCAGATAGTAATTGGAGAATCCATGTTGCAGAGCATTACTTATCAACTCATTAACTATAATTCCCATAGGTATGGCATAATCCACATCCAGAAAAACATCAGAAACTTCCAGCCTGAGTTCAACCTTCCCCTGCCGTTTATGAAAGATCAAAAGGTCATTGGAAAGCGTTTTAAGAAACGTTCCAAAATCAACATCCGAGTAGTTTATGGATAAATACAGATTCTGATGAACCAGCAGAAGGCTCTTAACCCGCTGCGCCAGTTCCTTGAACTTTTTTGATGCAGCTGCACTGGCATTTTTCTTATCCTGAGCATTTATAAGCGAAATAATGATATTCATATTGTTTTTAACCCTGTTATGAATTTCATTGATCAAAACTTCCTTTTCAGCAATATCAGCCTTGATTTGCTCTTCAACACGCATACGTTCGGTCATTTTTACCTGAAGCTCCTTATAGGATTTTGCGAGCTCTTCTGTTCTTTCCTTAACACGGGTTTCCATAACTTCACTTATGGCGCGCAGATTTTTCTCAGCATGTTGCCTGATAAAGACCTCTTTTTGCAGATTAAGAGCTTCGCGATTATCATGCCCGTATATGATGTAACCTTTAAGGTCGTTGAACCGATCTTTGATAGCAAGAAAATTAAGACTGGATTCAATAGAATCTTTGCTGTTATTTACCAGGGTTATCCCGATGGGGCCGATTTGCTGCTTTTCGGTGCACTTAAGAAGATATCCTTTGAGTATGGCTTGATTATTTGTATATTCAAAAAGGTTTTTACCGGTAAGTTCATGGCTGTTAAATCCCAAAAGATTATTTGTAAACTTATTTGACCTTATGATCCTGAATTCTGTATCGGTAAAGATCACTATTTCTCTGATCTCTCTTATGATGTGTTCTGACATTAAATGGTTCTGATTTCCGAGAAGATGAAACCGCATAATGGTATATGCAACCCCGGCAATCCAGGGCAGGGATGAAAAATGACCTACGTTGGGAATAAGACCGGCATCCAAATTGGGTAAAACAATATCAAATGCCACACCCAGTATCAAAAACAAAATAAGGGGGTAAAAAAGTAGTCTGAACTGATTCAATTCATAGGATTCTTTGATCTTTAATCTCCATCTGATGAGAACATAGAAGGTAAGAAAAGCAGCTGCCGCCAGATAAACATAAAACAGAAAATAGAAAAAACTTCCTCCGTTATGCTTAAAATGCCATGCATATGGACCTCTGACAATTTCATCTGCTTTCCATAAATCAGAAAAATTCCCGTATATCAGCAACACACCCACAAAAACAAATACTCCCAGAATGATCTTATTGGTAAAATAGTCGCGCCAGGTGTTACAAATTTTCAGGTAGAACAAAACCATGGGGGCCGGGAAAAAAGCATACCCAAAGGAAGCAATGCTATCCCAAAAAGAGACTTCGTCAGCTGTATCTGCCGAGTAAACAAATATATATGCAAATGCCCAAATGGCAAAACAGAGGGTCAGTCCAAAAAATATCTGATTGATACGTGAGCTATGGTTTTTTAACAGTACATATACACCCAGTTGCATATACAACAGGAATACAAAAACCGACAGCAATGATAAAAGGTTCATATCAATTCATATTTATATCAGGTAATCTGATTTTCATCAAAAGTCACCTTAAAACGGGTACCATGATTCACGGAGCTTTCAACAATGCCTCTTAAGTGATCTTTGGTGAGAATTCGCACCAGTTTCAGACCAACGTTCCCCGAGTTTGCAAGACTAAATCCACTGGGCAACCCAATCCCATTGTCGATTACAAGCATTGTTACTATACCGTTTCTTTTAAAAAACTCAACACGAATAACCGATTTTTCATCAGGTATGGTTTCATAAGCGAATGCATGCTTCAGAGCATTGACAAGAAGTTCGTTAAAAATGATCCCAAGCGGAATTGCCTGGTTAATCTCCAGATATTCGTCGGCAATATTAAGTTTGAAAACAATCTCTGAACTGTACCCGAAATTACTGTAAAGTTCACCTATAGTTTTTTTCAGATAGGGTGAGAAAGCTATCCTTGAAAGATGGGGTGAAGCATAAAAATCTTCATGTATGCGGGAAATATACCTTACCTTTTCTGCAATATCTCTAAGATGATCAGAAGTCTGGCCGTCAATTACAGGATGACTGCAAAGCATATTAATGAGCGAGATAATCATCTGGATATTATTTTTTACCCTGTGATGCACTTCCTGCACCAGTTCAATTTTCTGCTCAAGATCTGCCTTGATTTGCTGTTCAGCTCTTTTCCTTTCAACAACTTCCTGTTGCAACCGTTGGCTGGCCTCCTGTAATTCATGAGTACGTTTTTTAACAAGGTATTCAAGTTCTTTTCTTATCTGATAGAGGTTCTTCTCTGTACGGACACGTTCGGCAATTTCTTCCTTCAACTGTAGCTTTTGCCTGTAATTTGTGCAAACCAACGCATAACCTTCAACCTTCTGGTAAGAATTCCTGACCTTAATAACAGATAATAATACGGGAATTGATTTTCCATCTCTGGCGAGCAGATCCATTCTTATTTGCGGAGAATCATCCCTTTTACTCATTTTCTGAACAGCCTGCAAAATCATGTTAAAATCAGAAAAAAACAAATTTGGATCCTTTTTCTGCAAGTCGTAAGGATTATATTTTAACTGTCTGAGAGAATATTGATTGGCTGAAAAAATTTTCAGATCCTTATCCAGCATAAAGACAAATTCTTTTACATGCAAGTGAATCAGGTTGTATATATGTTCAGGAGCAATATATACTTTTTGATGCAGAACCAGTGTTAGAAACATCCCGCCAATGAGTGTCAAGGCGTTGATGGGTGCCAGAGCGGGTAAAAAATCCAATTGAATAACCGGAAGAACCAGATTGGTTATGGAGGTTAGAACAAAAAATAAAGATAATGCAGCCAGCATAATTTTTGCCTGCATCTTTTGCCGGTTATTTTCTGCCGAATAAAACCACCCAATGAGCACAAAATACATAACAAGAACACTTACAATAAGGTAAACAATGAAGATCATGTAAGCAAAAGTGTGGTCATAGGGGGTATAAAACCAGTTTTCATTCTGAAAATAAAATAGCTTGACAGATTCAAGATCTGTAAGAGCTACATAAAGAGAATAAAAAGCTGTCGGCAAAAGGAACAGATAGCAAATTAAACGGATAATGTATGATTTGTTTTTGGTTAGAACAATTGCAAACCAAATCGAAACAACAGGAAAGAATATCCAGCCGGGTGAAGCAATTCTGTCGTATAAATATACTTCATCCAGTGTTTTGGCATCAAAAAATAAATTGTAGCTCAGTGCATATAGGGCAAAAAGAAACGAGAGTAAAACAAAAACACGATTGAGCAGGTTACGTCTGTCTTTATAAAGGAAATAAACACCTGCCTGAAAAAACAGAATGAAAGAAATGAAAGAAAATAATGCAAATACATTCATTCAGTCCGGAATAATTTTTTTAATTCGTTTAAGTTTCTCTTACCGGCTTAAATTTAAACCATACTTTTCGAGAAAAATTATAACAGGGTCAGTTAATCCCATCTTTTGTGCATACTTATCAAATATCAGATTTTTTTTCCAATCCCTGTTGATTTTTTTCATGTTTTACAGTATTTAATAATTGTTAACCCTGAAAAATGGCGGCAACACTTTGCTAACTGAAATATGAAAATCTGAAAGTAATACATATAAAAAGGGCTG